>DDEW01000003.1 GCA_002336935.1 Candidatus Saccharibacteria bacterium UBA1944 | reverse complement strand
GCACGAACTTTCATGAGCGTACAAACTCCTTCAGGAAAAACCCTGCATTAATGAAAATCAAGTGATATCGGCTTGACTTTCGGTTATTAATCACGTGCGCGGAAAACGATTCTGCCCTTTGTGAGATCATAAGGGGTCAACTCGACTTCCACGTTATCGCCTGGTACTAAACGGATATAGTGCTTGCGCATTTTACCGCTAATGTGAGCGATGATACTTAGGCCGTTCTCCAACTCCACCTTAAATTGAGTATTAGGCAGTGCTTCCACTACCTTTCCACGCAATTTAATAACTTCTTTGGTACTCGCCATAGATATACAGCTTTTCATTATAGATGAGTTTTAAGCAAAAGTAAAGAGAATCCAATAATTTTGCAGTGTTTGTTTCTGCAGGTTTTCTACCTACTATTGTAACGTAACTGGCGTCTGCGTCAAGCGTTAAACGCCAGGTGCGATGTATCCACAGTACATACAGCCACCATTGGTTCTGTCTCCCCAATGAGGTGTGTTACTGTTGCACCCAAAGCAGTGTTGCGTACCGCTTTCAGCTACGGTTAAGGCATCAAGCGTAAGCGCGACTGTCTTTAGTCTCTGACGAACGTCCTCACTCACCGTAACTTCCTGGACCCTAGGAAGCTCTTTGCTTAGTTCTTTGCTACTTGTAGTCATCGTAGGTCACCATCAACGCGCGTGAATTTATCTGGCGCAATGTTTCTAGACCCACCGTTACAACAATCAATAATCCTGTGCCACCAATACTTAGGTTGGCGGCGTTTATTCCCAGGTTAGCAAACACATAGTCAATGATGAACGGCAGCACGGCAATCAAACCAAGGGCAATCGATCCAAAGAGGATGAGGCGATTCACCGTGCGAGCGAGGTATTTTTCAGTTTGAAGTCCGGGCCGGACACCTTCAATAAACCCGCCCTGCTTTTGAAGGTTCTCGGCAATTTCATTGGCATTAAAGACAATCCCCGTGTAAAAGTAGGTAAACAGAATCACAAGGAAGAAATACGCCAGCGGATAAATAGCGACGCCCCAGTCGCCTCCTACGAATGAGCTGGCAGTAGGCGCCTGGAACCATTTAATCAGGTTCGCTGCTACGGCTTGATCGGCGCTCGGCATTGCTTTCATAACCTGTCCCACAAAAGCGGGTAAGCTCAGAAAGGCCACCGCAAAGATGACGGGAATCACACCAGCAGCAATAAGTTTAACGGGCAGAATGCTCTTGATGCCTCCGTAGCTTGTATTGCCGCTCACTCGCTTGGCATAGTTAATAGTAATCACCCGCTGTGCCTCGTTAATCTTAACGAGCATATACAAGATGATGAGTCCTAACAATGCAACTGCCATAATCACCCAAAATGCTGTTGGATTTACGGGCAGGTCAAACCAACCAAACACACTCAATTTCCCTTGCGTAGTGTCTAGAAGCGAGTTAATCATCGTGCCCATGGTGTTGGGAAGTTGGCTAATGATACCCGCAAAAATAATGAGGCTAATACCGTTGCCAATGCCTTGCTCGGTAATAAGTTCACCAAGCCACATAAGCAGGACCGAGCCGGCAGTCATAGCAGTAACGGCAACTACCCACTCCATAGGTGAAGTACTGACAGCGCCTGAGGTGCCACCGGCAAGCACAGATTGACGAAGAATATAGATAAAGGCAATTGATTGAATAACAGCAAGCGGCACACTAATAATGCGCGTCCACTGATTAATTTTACGCCGTCCAGACTCACCATCTTTGTGAAGTTCTTCAAGTTTGGGGATAGCTTTTGTGAGAAGCTGGGTGATGATGCTCGCAGTAATAAAGGGGCTCATACCGACGAGGACAATTGATAACTGACTAAGTGCGCCACCACTCATAAGGTTCAAGAAGCCGCCAAAATCGCTATTACCTACTACCTTGTCAACAATTTCTTTTAGCTTCGTTGGCTCGGCGAGTGGCACTGGAATGTGAGCCATAAAGCGAAATGCAACAATCAGCCCAAAAACAATACCAAGGCGTTTTTGCATATCGCGGTTCTTAAGCGAGCGGAATACTGTTTTCCAGTTCATATTCGGTAATTCTTCCCCATTTATCTGTCGATTAATTCTGAACTCATTATACCATACCGCTATATAAACAGCCCCTCTTTGCAGAGGGACCGTTTAAGTATGCAGTGACCGTGCAAGCTATTTTTTATCAGCTTCCTCAGCTGCCTTGGCGGTTTGCTGAAGAGGCGTTTCAACCTTTTCAAAGCTGCCGCCTGCTTTGGTGATAGCAGCGATAACACTTTTGCTCGCACCCTGAGTTTTGAGCACTACCTTTGCAGTGAGCTCACCGCGCAGGATGACTTTTACCGTGTGAAATGGTGTAGCAATTAAACCCGCTTCGTAAAGCTTCATGTTGTCAACTGTACCCTTTAAGCCTTCAAGGCGATCAAGGTACACAACCTGAGCAGGAGTGCGAAGGCTTTTGAATCCACGGGCCTTAGGTACGGCGCTACGGATGCCGTTTTGACCACCTTGGAACATGGCATGGAGCTTTTTACCAGTACGTGAATTCTGCCCTTTTGTACCGCGACCTGCGGTTTTACCACCACCTGCGCCGATGCCACGACCAACACGTTTTCGTGTTCGGTTAGCAGCAACCTGTAATTCGTTGTACTTAGTCATTATTTAGCCTCCTTTTTTGTGGCAGGCTTTTTGACCGCAGGTTTCTTGGCAGGAGCTTCGGCAGCTTCAACCTTTGGAGTAGTCTTCTTAGCTGGCTTGTCGGCGTTCAACCATTTTTCGCGAGGCACAAGACCACCAAGGGCTTCAACGGTTGCATAAGCTATGTTTACTTTGTTCGTTGAGCCAAGGCTCTTAGAGAGCATATTGCGGATACCAGTCACGCCAATAACGGAACGTACTACTCCACCGGCAATAATACCGGTACCGGGAGCTGCTGGCTTGATGAGCACACGCGCACCGGCAAGCTTGACTTCCATTTCGTGTGGAATCGTTTCATTCACAACAGGAATAGTGACAAGATGCTTTTTAGCAACGTCGGTTGCTTTGGCAATGGCAGTTTGTACGTCTGCGCCTTTAGCGACACCCACGCCAACCTTATTCTTGCGGTTACCTACAACAACAAGGGCCTTAAAGCGGAAGCGGCGGCCGCCTTTTACGACACGGGCGACACGATCAATGTTAATGACCATTTCTTCAAATTCTTTTGGTGCTTCTGGAGCACGCTCGCGCCGGTCATCGCGGCGACCACCTCGACCCTGGGGACGACCGCCACGTTGTGGGGCGTTGGTGCGAGGTGTGGTTTGTTCTGCGGCTTCTGCCATACTAGAACTCCAATCCTTCCTTACGAGCAGCGTCAGCGAGGGCTTTGAGCCGGCCAGCATAGCGGCGGCCATTGCGATCAAAGACAACTGCGGTTATTTTAGCTTTCTTTGCTTTCTTTGCGATATCAGCACCAACAACGGCTGCCTTTTCGGTCATTGTACCAGTTGTTTTCGTGCCAACTGTTGTGGCACTAGCAATCGTATGCTGCTTTACGTCGTCAATCAGCTGAGCTGAAACGTGTAGGTTGCTAATTGTTACGGTCAGACGAGGCCGCTCAGCAGTGCCGCTCACCTTGCTTCGGACACGTGCCTTGCGAAGGCTACGATTAAGAAGCTTCTTTGCGAGTGAATTAGCCATTATTTTTTACCTGCCTTTCCTGCTTTGCGCAAAATCTGCTCGCCGACATAGGCGATACCCTTGCCCTTGTATGGCTCAGGCTTCTTAATAGCGCGGATTTCCGCTGCGACTTGACCAACTTTTTGCTTATCAATACCGGCAACGATGATAATCATCTTATCGTTGGTAATAGTGATACCTTCAGGGGCCTTGTACTTAACGGGGTGACTGAACCCAAGGCTCATATCAAGCTCGTTATTGCTCGTGGCAACACGGAAGCCGACACCTTTTACTTCAAGGCGCTTTTCATAGCCCTTGGTGACACCAACAACCATATTGTTGATGAGTGCACGCATGAGACCATGTTGGCTGCGTGCTTCTTTTGACTCGTCCTTAGGCGAGACAGTGAGCACTCCGTTTTCGATTTTCACGTCGACTGCTGGAGTAATGAACTGGACGAGTTTGCCCTTAGGGCCTTCAACCACAACATCACCAGAGTCAACCGTGATTGTCACACCTGACGGAATCTCGATTGGTAGTTTTCCGATTCGACTCAGACTCATTGTTATACCTTTCTTATTAGTAAACTTTTAACAGCAGCTCGCCACCAAGCTTGTTTTTAACTGCTTCGTTGCCAGTCATCACGCCTTGGCTTGTACTGACAAGCACAATGCCGCGGCCTTGTTTAACCTTAGGAATATCGGCAGCAGCAACATAGACACGGCGGCCTGGCTTGCTGATGCGACTGATTTCGGTAATTGGGCAGTTCTCACCTGGCTTTGCAATGGTAACAACTAGTGTGCCGCGTGGCTTGCCGTCTTCAACCTTTACGTCTGTCAGGTAATTATTTTTGACAAGCTGCTCTGCAACGACCTTCTTTAGTTTGCTCGTAGGTACGCGAATTTCGGTTTTGCCAACGAGTGCGGCATTGCGAATGCGGGTCAGGAGATCCGCGATTGGGTCAGTAGATTGTAAACTCATATCTTTTGTCTCCTTTCCTTTACCAACTACTTTTTGTTACGCCAGGGATTTCACCCTTGACTGCTTTTTCACGGAAGTTAATGCGACTGAGGCCAAACTTGCGCATATAGCCACGTGGGCGGCCACTCAGTACATCACGGTTCTTCCAGCGAGTAGGACTACTATTTGTTGGAAGCTTTTGTAGGCCTTCTAGGTCGCCTAGCTCTTTGAGCTCAGCGCGCTTTGCAGCATACTTCTGAATCATTTTTTGCCGCTTTTTATCACGAGCAATCATTGATTTTTTTGCCATTACTTAGCGCTCCCTTCTTTTTCAAATGGTAAACCAAACTTCTCGAGCAACGCACGGCTATTCACCTTGCTGCCCTGCTGGATTGTGAAGGTTACCTGCATGCCGTGCACAACCTGCGTTTCTTCAAAAGTTAGCTCAGGAAAAATGCTTTGGTCTGTAATGCCAAGATTGTAGTTGCCGCCACGGTCAAATTTGATACCCACGCCGTGGAAGTCGCGAACGCGTGGTAGTGCAACATTGACGAAGCGGTCAAGGAACTCGTACATACGTGCTCCCCGAAGGGTCACGTTGATGCCAACGGGTGCGCCCATTCCGGCGCGAATCTTGAATCCGGCAATCGATTTTTTAGCAAGGCGTTCAACAGGTGCCTGGCCAGTTACTTTGGTAAGAGTATTTTTGACGGTTTCAAGCATCCGCTTGTCGTCCTTGCTTTTACCTGTGCCTACGCTTACCACAATCTTCTCGAGTTTTGGTACTTGGTGTACGTTGTCGAGCTTCAATTCGGCCTGTAGTTCCTTGCGATACTGTGCATCGTACAAGGCTTTCAAGCGAGGAGTAGCGGTAGTAGCAGCTTTTGCCATATTACTTTATCTCCTTATTCTTTGCTTGACGGGCAACACGTGCCTTAACGCCAGCAGTTACTTTATAGCCAATGCGGCTGGTTTTGCCAGACTTTTCATCTACCACTAGTGCAACCTTATGCAAAGGTACGGGCACATGAATGTCTTTCTTGCCACCACGTGGGTTGAGCTGGCTTGGCTTAACATGACGATGACCAAGGCCAACACCTTCAACCAAAACACCTTTTGGTGCAACGGCCAGTACTTTGCCAGTAGTGCCCTTGTTGGCGCCACTAACGATTTTAACGAGATCATCTTTCTTTATACGTTGGGCCATACTAGAGTACCTCCGGTGCAAGACTGATGATTTTTGCGTAGCCAAGGTCACGTAGTTCACGTGGCACTGGTCCAAATACGCGGGTAGCCTTTGGCGTTTTGTCATCGTTAATGATTACGGCTGCATTATCATCAAAGCAGATAGTGCTACCATCTTTACGGCGAATTTGGTCACGAGTTCGAACAACAACTGCCTTTACTACTGACTTTTTCTTGACGTTACCCGTTGGGTTGGCGTCTTTCACGCTGGCCACAATGATATCACCAACGCGGGCATAGCGACGACGAGTTCCGCCGAGAACGCGAATGCACAAAATTTCCTTTGCGCCGCTGTTGTCGCACACCTTTAGTCGAGACTCTTGCTGGATCATATTACTGCTCCACCTCTTCCTCGACATCATTTTTTACTTCAATGCTGCCCTTGCTCTTCTCAACAATTTCTTGTAACTTGAAAGCTTTTCGCTTACTGATTGGGCGAGTTTCGACAATAACTACCTTGTCGCCCTTACCAGCTTCGTTTTTCTCGTCGTGAGCTGCATACTTACGGTTTACAGTGTACTGTTTGCCATAAATTGGATGAGTCTCACGGCTAGTAACGGTGACGGTAATCGTTTTGTCACTGGCATCCGAAGTGACAATACCGGTCAATGTCTTGGCCATATTATTTACTCTCCTTCTTAGCGGCCAGCTGTGCAGCCCGGATAGCTGTGTGCAAGCGCGCAATTTCTTTGCGTGTTACGGTCAGAACGCGTGGGTTCACGAGCTCGCCGTTTTTGTGGGAGCGTTTGCTCTCCAGCAGATCATGTTGCTTGGTAGCGAGATCTTTCTGCAAATCGGCAATGCTTTTTACGACATCAGCTTTTTTTGCAGTAGGCTTTTTGGTTGTAGTTTTAGCTTCAGCCATATTACGCCTCCTCTCGCTTTACAAAACGGGTTCGTACCGGGAGTTTGTGGCCGGCGAGGCGCATTGCTTCGCGGGCTACGTCTTCGGTGACACCCTTCATTTCAAACAGCACGGTACCAGTTTTTACTTTGGCAACGAAGAACTCTGGGTTTCCCTTACCGCCGCCCATTTTGAGACCAAGTGGTTTCTTGGTAACAGGAGTATGGGGGAAGATGCGAATCCAGATTTTGCCACCACGTTTGATGTAGCGAGTCATTGCCTGACGCGCGCTCTCGATTTGGCGGCTCGTAATGCGTTCGTTATCGAGGCTTTGAAGACCATAGTCGCCAAAGGCAACGTAGTGACCACGTGTTGCGACACCTTCGTTTTTACCAATACGGACTTTACGAAATTTCGTTTTCTTTGGGAGTAACATTATTTAGCACTCCTTTCGCCCTTGTAAATCCATACCTTGACACCAACGATACCAACGCCTGGGCAGTTAGCACGGGCAGAGTGGAAGTCGATATCAGCGCGAAGCGTATGAAGTGGCACTGAGCCCTCGATGATCTTTTCGCGGCGTGCCATTTCGGCATTGTTCAAGCGGCCGGCTACTTCGATACGGATGCCTTTGGCACCTGCGTTCATAGTGTTTTGTGCAGCCATCTTGGTAGCGCGACGAAAGTTTGCGCGTCGTTCGAGCTGACGAGCGATATTTTCAGCAACAAGCTTTGCGGCAAGTTCTGGGCGCTTTACTTCTTCGACGTTGATGCGAACAGGAAGGCTTGCAATCTTTTCGATATCTTTCTTGAGTTCCGTAATACCTGCACCACCGCGGCCGATCACAACACCTGCTTTAGCAGTGTGGATGGTGACAGTGATAAGGTTAGCACTTCGTTCAATCTCAATTCGATTAATAGTAGGACGACTAGCAAACTTCGCTTCTACGAGTTCACGAATCCTGATGTCTTCCGCGAGCCATTTGGCGAAGTCGCGTTTGCCGGCGAACCAGCGTGAACTCCAGTTCTTGTGAACCTGCAGGCGGAAGCTAATTGGGTTAACTTTCTGTCCCATTACTTCTTCTCCTCTTTAGCTGGCTGTTCAGCCTTTTTCTCAGCTGGTTTCTTGCGAACCTTTTCGGTACCGCTGACTTCAACCAGGATATGGCTTGTACGCTTTTGGAATGGCAGCGCACGCCCGCGGCTTGCTGGCTTGTAACGGCGCAGGCGTGGGCCTGCGGTGACGCTTAGCGTCGCAAGCTGCAATGTTTTACCATCGAGTCCATGGTTATTGGTGGCGTTAGCGGCAGCACTGGCAATTGCCTTTTTCACGACAAGTGCAGCACGCTTTGGTGTGTGGTCAAGAATAACCAGGGCATCTGCCACACTGCGTCCACGCACCAGGCTAGCGACAAGACTCACTTTGCGGGGAGTCTGATCAACACCTTTAGCATAGGAGCGTACCGTATATACAGTTGCTTCAGCCATTATTTTTTATCCTTTCCACCGTGCTTGCGGAACTTGCGGGTTGGGCTAAACTCACCGAGTTTGTGTCCTACCATGTTCTCGCTAATGAGCACAGGAACATGCACGCGACCGTTGTGTACGGCGATCGTACGACCTACCATTTCTGGTGTAATCGTAGAGCTGCGAGCCCAGGTTTTGATAACCGTGCGATCGTCGAGCTTGAGGGCCGCTACTTTTTTAGCAAGCTTCGCATCGACGAATGGGCCTTTTTTGAGTGATCGACTCATATATTACCTCTTCCTCTTAGCTTCGTGANNGCGTGCGTGGTGGTTTACCACTACCATGGCGACCGCCGTCACCACCACCGTGAGGGTGATCTGCGGCGTTCATAACAACACCGCGAACGGTTGGGCGAATACCCTTGCGTCGTTTGCGGCCTGCGCTACCAATTTTAATGTTCTGGTGTTGAACGTTACCAACGACGCCAAGCGTAGCTTCACATTCCAAACGGAACTTGCGAACTTCGCCACTTGGCATACGAACCATGGCATAATCACCTTCCTTAGCCATCAGCTGTGCTTTTGTGCCAGCGGAACGAACCATTTGGGCACCCTTGCCAGGGTTGATTTCGATTGCGTAAATTTGCGACCCGACAGGAATACCAGCGAGTGGCATGCGGTTACTTGTCTCTACGGGTGCATCGGCACCAGTTCGCACTACCTTTCCCTTGGTCATTTGCGTGTCAGCCAAAATGTAGTGGTACAGACCATGCTGATCCTTAACGCGAGCGATACGTGCGCTGCGGTTTGGATCGTACTCGATTTCCTCAACCGTTAGGGTAAGACCAGCGCTCAATCGATGGTTGAGCAGACGGTAATGACGGCGAACACCGCCACCGCGATGTCGCACAGTAATGCGACCAGTGTTATTGCGACCGGCGTTCTGCTTCTTAGCCTTGACGAGGCTTTTGAGCGGCTTCTTCGTGGTGATGTCGCTCATATCTTGGCTAGTCATGCCTCGACGAGCTGGAGTGGTTGGGTTGTAAGCTTGAATTGCCATTACTTCTTCTCCTCCGTCGCTTCGTCAAAGACGCGAATTTTACCTTCGCTCAATGTAACGTAAGCCTTTTTGGTATCACGACGAGTCGTCGTGCCTGGATAGCGGTTCTTGCCGCGGCTGTAGCGTACGGCTTTGCCGTTCTGCACTGCGGTTTTGATACTCGCAACCTTTACCCCTTCGTACTGAGCCTCGACGGCGTTGACGATTTGCTGCTTGTTGGCACTTGTTGGCACATCAAACACGTAGGTGTTTTGGCTAGTAACAAGGCGATAAGCTTTTTCGGTTGCCCGTGGAGTAACGAATATCATTATGCGTTCTCCTTTCGGTCAAGCCATGCTTCAGCCGCTTTGACAGCAGCTGGTGTCATGACGATTTTGTCTGCGTTAAGAATGTAATACACACTGAGGTAGCTTGCGCGGACTAACAGCGCATTTTGCAAGTTGTTGGTTGCTCGCATAAGCTCGGGAGTTTTTTCGTCTACAACGATAAGGACCTTTGCATCCTTGTCAAACTTTTGTTCAACGAAGAACTTTGCGATGTCGGCAGTTTTGCCGGTTGTTTTAACGTCAGTGACGACGATTTTCTTTGCCTGGTTAGCAAGGGTGAGTGCCTGGCGAACAGCGACAAGCTTACTAGTTTTGCTGAGCTTCAGCTTATAGTTTTCGTTGCCGCGTGGACCGAAGACGATACCACCACCGCGCCAAATTGGGTTACGGGTGCTACCGAATCGAGCACGGCCAGTGCCCTTTTGCTTCCAAGGCTTTTTGCCACCACCGCGGACTTCACCGCGCTGCAATGTTGTTGCACTTGCTTTGCGACTATTCGCAAGGAATGAGTCGTAAGCAAGTTTGAGCAGTTCATGGTTTTTCACCTCGACTGCAAACACCGCTTTTGGTAGGCTTGCTTTTGCTGGCGTTGACTTTGTTTCAGCCATTACTTAGCACCTCCAAGGATGATTAAGCCCTTCTTAGGACCTGGTACAGCACCTTTGACACCAATGAGGTTATCGGCAGGCGAGATATAAGCAACCTTAAGGTTCTTTACCGTTACCTGCTCAGCACCCATGTGGCCTGCCATGCGCTTACCTTTAAATACTTTTTGTGGGTACATGCTACCGATTGAACCCGGCTTGCGAGTATTACCCTTACCACCGTGTGTTTTGCGGTGGCGTTCAAAGTTGTGCCGTTTGATATTGCCGGCAAAACCTTTACCTTTGCTGATGCCCGTTGCATCAACGGCGTCACCGAGTTCAAACCCAGTTACGTCAAATGTATCGCCAACCTTGATTTCACCAAGGTCATCAATACGAAATTCCCGAATTTCCTTCGGGGTTACACCTGCTGGTTTTACATGTCCAGCAACGGCCTTGCTCAGGTTCTTACCCTCACCATATGCCACNNGCTCCCATTTAAAATCCCCGGTGGCTGGCAGTATCCGGGGTGGGACTTACCAATTCACTCTGGGAAAAGTTTGTATTACGTAATAAGTTACCAAACTATCGTATCAAAAAAACCACTGTTAGTCAAGGGTTTTCTAAAGGGGTGAGCTAAATGGCTAAATCACAATTCCAGCCGGCACAAAATAGCTAATAATAGTGACGATGATGAGTACAAGATACCAGATTTTCCTGTCAGCTTGGAGTTTTTCAAAGCGACGTACGACAAGCAATCCGAAAAGCATACCGATGGGTAATCCCATAAGGGGTAACACGCCAAATTGCATAGGTTGGGCAAACTTGAGCCAGAGTGTCCCAAGAAGCACAACGAGAACAAGTTTTAACAAATATTGCCCATCTGATTCGGTTATTTTAGAGTGACCCTTGCGACTGACAATACGATTACGTGCATAGGTTCGCTGTTTATTTTGTTTTGATGCCATGCGGCCATTATAGCATAAGCTGCTTGCAATATTGCTTACGGTATACAATAATAGAGGCAAGATAACGAGGATTTTACATGGCTACGGCAAAGAAAGCAGCAAAGAAACCGACAACAAAAAAAGCACCTGCAAAAGCAGCAGCGCGTACGAGCGTCAAGCGCGTCACAAAACGCCCTTTTGCGCCTGCGATGCGATCATTCGCACCTGCGCGACCGAGTGAACCATTCTTTACGTTTCGTATTACTCATCAAACACTCTATTGGCTTGTACTAGCAATCGTTGTGTTGGCACTTGGTGTGTGGGTAACCGATATTAGTGTCAAGGTGCAACGTATTTATGATCAAATTGATGCAACCAATGCTGCTACAGATGCTATGGTAATCCCCAAAAAGACTCCGCAACCATAGTTACTATAGTTCGAGTAACAAACGCGCTCTTCTACGGAGCGCGTTTTTTAGGCTGCTTTGTAGACAATCTGCCCCGGTCTCACATTTTTACCAAACAACTCATCAAGACTAACGAATACGTAGCCCTGTTTACTGAGCGTATCAATGATTCGGGGCACTGCCTCGATGGTTGGGCGGTGGATATCGTGCAAGACAACAATTGCACCAGGCCTTGCGCTTGCAACCACGCGGTTGTAGATGATGGTAGCGTCCTTGTCCGCCCAGTCACGGGTGTCAACCGACCATAACACTCCAGTCATGTTTTGAGCGGCCAACGCGGCGTATATATTTTTGTTAATCGCGGCATTCGGCGGACGTAAATAGCTTGGTTTTGTGCCGGTGATTTTTTCGAGTGCCTGATTGGTGGCGATAATTTCCTTCTCCATGGCTATAACTGAAAGCTTGGTCATGGAAGTATGACTCCAAGTATGATTGGCAACCGTATGTCCCTCTCGTGCTTGTCGCTGGATAGTGCTCGCGCGACGCGCTGACAAACTGCCAATGATAAAGAACGTCGCGTGAGCCTTTTTTTGAGCTAGTTGATCTAATAGCCCTGCAGTCAATTGGCTTGGGCCATCATCGAATGTTAGAGCGATGCACTTCTTTTGACGGCAATCTGCTTTTGCATCCGCAGCGGCGAATACGGGGGCGTTGCTTACTGGACTAACGGTAAAAAGCTGGCGTGCAGTTGGTGTTTGTAAAAACAACTGCAATGTATCAGTTGGTATCGTAACAGAAATATCTCCATCCGACTCTGCACCGACTTCACCTTGGGCAAAGTCAAATCGCAAGCTCGCCGCATCAGCGGTAAGGAATGATGAGAGTGGTTGGGATGCCAAAAACTCATTCGCGATATCCATTGTCGTCGAAGAGTGGTTAGCTCGTAACTTGGCGTCGATCGCTGTACGCACAAGATGTTCTAGCCGGGGAATACCGTCACGGTTTGCCTGACCAAAGATTTCATCAAGGGTAACAGCACGCCCGGTTATTTTGCTAAAAGTCCAGTACGCTGTTTGGTGTTCTGGGTGCGATGATGGTGCCTGTTGTGTTGCGGTTAGCACTACCGAAAGATGCGTCGGGGTATTGCGCACAATCTGGTAACTGATATTCTGCTCCGCTTTTCCTCCAAAAAGTCTTGTGAGCTCATCACTATCTTTTTGAAACGACGCAACCAAATCGTCTACTTTGTTGTTTATTGTTGTATCAATTGGCTTATTCCCTGTTTCAATATATTCGATGATCGCGGTGTTGTTTGCCGTGCTCCTTTGCACGACTTTTGTCCGTATACCGGCATACTTTGTGTCTACCCATTTGTAGTTTTCGTACCCAGGTTCAGTTGGCGCAATTTGGTAACGCCACAGCAAAAAGCCAACAATGCCAAGCACTGCAATGCCGGTAATAACCCACAATTTTGCATGAAACGTAAGCCTTATCACTTTCTATTAGTATAGCAAAACCGCCCCAGTTTGGAGCGGTTTATGCTTTTTTAGCTCAACTACATGCGAATTTCTGCATCAACGCCGCTTGGCAGGCTGAGGTTCTGTAAGCTGTCGATCGTCTTTGGCGTTGCGCCAGTGATATCGATTAAGCGCTTGTGAACGCGCATTTCAAATGCCTCACCACCCATTTTGTATACATGTGGGCTCTTGACAACCGTATAAGTACTACGACGAGTTGGCAACGGCACTGGTCCGGCAATCTGTGCGCCGGTACGAATGGCTGTTTCAATGATTTGTTTTGCTGATTGGTCAATGACTTTGTGGTCATAGGCCTTAAGGCGAATGCGGATACGCAAGCCTTCTGCTTTGGCGTCTGCCATAGAGTGATACTCCTATTGGTGCTCCAGTAACCTCTGCTATGGACCGATGGTATTACGCCACTGCTGAGTTCTCTGATGCGATTAATAATACAATTTGCCATTATAGCGCACTTCGTACCTAAAATCAACAGGGGTAATAATTGACGTTATAAGAAAATTATGCTAAAATAATACTAAAATAATACGACGGAATCGCAACCGGCGGTTCGAACCGAGCAAGAAGGGTAAACCATGAGAATGCGCATCGCTGCACTCGCTGCAGCCGTGATCGCCAACAGTCCCGAGTGTGGCCCGTGATGCCGCCCATCAGCGATGCGCGCGCTGCCGTACTCGATGCGGTCGCGCGCGGCATCCTGATTCAGTCAGCCATGATGTGGATGCGTCCACAGTCTGCGCTACTAGCGGCGTACAGCGTTGAGCCGCCGTATGGCCGGATTGTCGAAATCAGTCATGGTTTCGCAGCCATCGACACTATCGAACGTGACTTCATCGTTGGCCTCGTGGAGGCCTGCGTGTACCGGCACCCTAGCGGCGCCTACCGTCCGTTCCAGCTGCGATGGGATCCCACGGTCAACGAGTTCCGCTGGACCCTTCCACCTGATGCTGCAGTAGACACCTACTTGTAGCTCCCTGGCCTGTTGTGCTGCGCGCTGCGCGTTGCACAACAGGCTATTTTAATTGGGAAGTCTGATGATATTCTCGGTTCAATGCTTGACTTCGTTGTGCCGCGCGCTCATCCATCCGTTGACGGATAAGTGCCTTGAGCGCTAGGTAGCGAGTGACGGGCTTGACTATAGAAAATTCGCGATCGTACGTTTCGATAGCACCTTCGTCTTCGTGAAGCACAAAGTCGCGCCATCCAAACTGATGCTTAAAGTGCAGCCTTCCGAGCCGAATGAGCGTCGCGGTATCGGGCTGCGCATTGTCTGGCTCCCATGGCTCAGCGTATGTATCCCAATCATAGAGCTTTGTCGTGGCGCTGCGTTCAAAGAATTGTTTATCGTGTGGGTCAAAGCCTTCCGCATCAAAACAGTTCATAATGCGTTGCTCCCCACCCTCATAATCAAAGAGGTCTCGCAGGTGTTGCATAAACCCTGGGAAACTTGCTTTAGTGAGGTATTGATGAAATGCGCGAAGGTGTGGACACTCACGAGAAACTGAAGCGATATCTGATGGTCCATCTAGCCACGCACAAAGCAGTAATTTTTCGGCATCTTCTTGGGTAATTCCTGCTGCTGCCCAGTCAAGTTTCGCCATCATCATATCAAGTGCATACCGGTATCCATCGTACGTTCCACTCATGGTATGTGCGGGCGGCATATAGCTATGCCGAAACCGTGGGTAGTTTTGCCGTCGGTCACCTTTGCGGTAACGGCGTCGAGTTACTTTACGCTGGTCTTCGGGAAGTAGCCTAAAGGAAAGTTTTTCGGCCAGCGCTTCTTCTATGAATTCAGGAAAATAAACACTGCGCCGGACGCCCTGTTCTGTTTTGTCTGTCCACGCGGTACCGATACTATGAATCAACTCATGATAAAGCACTCCGCGTACGCTGGCATCGCGCTGGCGAGCCGTGTTGCAGCCAGCAAGAATGTTCGCCATATTAAAGGTGACGTCGTGAATAGCACTGTTATAAGCGGCGAAGCAATCGGGGTAAGCAGTACGGGTATATGCGTTGCCTGTTTCAATCTCAAGCGGGCTCATCAATACAATATTGGTAGTTTTAGCTAAGAAGATTGCCCGCTCGAGCAGCGTGTCACCAACCCCGAGTTCGCTGGCAAGCTGAGTGAACCTGTCAATAAAGTCTTGCCTCAGCTGCTCAACATCACCAAATTGGGCACGCATTGACTGAGCAGATTCGCGCTCCGTTGCGATAAAAGCAAAGACATCTGCTTCAGTGAACTCTTCATCCGCTGCCTTATGTTGAGCAATAAGCTGGTAAATATCGCCTAAAATCGTATCATGTGGCTCAAGATCACCATGGTCATACGCTTCTTGCTTTGTGACAGCGAAGTTACTCAAATAGAGCTTGGTTTCTAAGTACTGAGCAAATATAATCTCAGTAAGGTTTGCTGCCTCTGACTCACCCGTGAGCGCTGCAACAACCGCCACTGCATGCTCATAACTACCGCTTGATCCCACCGACATAGCTTCATCAATTGCGCCCAGGTTATTCTCACGAGCAAGTTGCTTCATGACGTCATAAAGCAAGTCGACTCGCTGGCGGGGCGACAATGCCTCGCGTGTATGGGCAGTTTCGACGTAGGCTTCAAGCGGGATATACCCGTAGGTTTCATGACTCATAGGCACACTATAGCGCATTGACCCCTGTAATGCGATCATAAGCACTTTCCCAGCGATGACTACAAAAATACCCCGATTACTCGGGGTATTTTGTTAGTAGCAAAAACTACTTGTTGATCTTGGTAACAACACCAGCACCAACAGTACGGCCGCCTTCGCGAATAGCGAAGTTAAGACCTTGCTCCATAGCAATCGGCGCAAGCAACTTAACCTTAAAGGTAACGGTGTCACCTGGCATAACCATTTCTTTGTCTGCTGGAAGCTCAACTTCACCCGTGACGTCAGTCGTGCGGAAGTAGAACTGTGGTTTGTAGCCCTTTGAGAATGGAGTATGGCGACCGCCTTCTTCCTTCTTAAGGATGTACACTTCAGCTTCAAACTCGGTATGTGGAGTTAGGCTACCTGGTTTTACAACAACCTGGCCGCGCTCAATTTGTTCGCGCTCGATACCACGAAGAAGAAGGCCGGCGTTGTCACCTGCTTGACCTTGGTCAAGGTTCTTCTTGAAGGCTTCGATACCTGTTACAACAGAGTTCTGGGTTGGCTTAATACCAACGATTTCAACAGCGTCGTTCAGCTTAACGATACCTTGCTCGATACGGCCAGTCGCAACAGTTCCACGGCCTTTAATTGAGAAGACGTCCTCGATAGGCATAAGGAATGGCTTGTCGAGATCGCGCTTTGGCTCTTCGATGTAGCTGTCAAGAGCTGCAACGAGTTCCATAATAGCGTCTTCGCTGGCTGCATCGCCATCGAGAGCCTTGGTAGCAGAGCCCTTAATGATAGGTGCGTTATCGCCATCGTAACCGTTCTTAGTGAGCAGTTCACGGACATCCATTTCAACAAGTTCAACGAGTTCAGGATCAGCGAGGTCCATTTTGTTGAGGAACACAACGATCTTTGGAACGTTCACCTGGTGAGCGAGCAGAACGTGCTCACGAGTTTGTGGCAACGGACCATCGTTGGCAGCAACCACAAGGATTGCACCGTCAATCTGTGCAGCACCAGTGATCATGTTCTTGACATAGTCGGCGTGGCCTGGCATGTCAACGTGAGCGTAGTGGCGCTTTTCACTTTCGTATTCTTGGTGAGATGAAGCGATGGTGATACCACGTGCTTTCTCTTCTGGTGCGTTGTCGATTTGGTCGTACGCAACTGGTTTGTTGACGTCGCTAGGAAGTTTCTTAGCGAGCACAGCAGTAATAGCTGCAGTAAGGGTTGTTTTACCGTGGTCAACGTGGCCCATAGTACCAACGTTTACGTGGGGCTTGCTTCGATCGAAGTCTGCCATGGATGATAATTCTCCTACTTATTTATTAGTATTGCTTGGTACGCGAGCTTTGGTCATGCATGAACTGTAGCGTTCACATATAACAAACCGCGCCCGAGCGTATGAATGCAATTATAGGGTAAATGTGCGTTCTTGTAAACACCTATCGTGTACGGTTGCGACGGATTCTAATGTAAAGGAATCACCTGCATACAGTACTTATGACGAAGCCCCCGTGTATCCTGTGAAGGACACGGGGGCTTACGTACACCAGTTGTACTGGAGTCACCAGCGGTTGTGTGCCTGGCTCAGGACGTATTGCATACGCCCCAGGTTGAAGATGCACCACACGGCCGGAGCGATTACCAGCCAGCGCGTGATCAGCTCGATCACGCTACTTGGCGCCGCATAGAGCGACACCATGTGGATCACGCTCACCAGTGTGGCGCCAACGGCGCCATCGAAGGCTCGCGCACCGAAAGCTGCGCCAACCTTGTACTCGTTGCGATTGCGCGGAGTCAGCTTGAAGTTGGTGACGCCCGCACGGACGCCCTTCAGGTTCAGCCAGATGACCACCGCGGCGGCGGCTGACAGCACGGTGACCGCGACCATCAGCCAGAAGAGCCAGGTAGAGACTCCTGCGGGAATGATGTACGACATACTCCTTTGACCTCCTTGGTTTTGGCAGAAGTATATAATTACATTATATCATATTTATTAACAAAAAGCAATGATACGAAGTAGGCCCCCACCTTCCCTGGGGAAGATAGGGGCACGGGGGTGATGATCAGATGGTGCGAGGCACCGCCATCTGGCGGGCCACCTGCACGAAGTAGGGCACCATCATGAAGAGGGCCACGAACGACAGCACGGAGTCCGCTGAGGTCTGCCCGGCGAAGAGCAGTCCGATGAGGCGAACGGCTTCGATGCCGACGACACCCCATGCGATGTTGAGGGCGCTCTTCTGGAGCCTCTCCTTCTTGCTGTTGGCGCGCAGGGCGCCGGGCTCACGCAGGTACTGACGCGTGTCTCGGATCGTGTTCAGCGTGCTGTTGGCCAGCACAGCGATGAACACCCAGCAGGCCAATGCGATCAGGACAAGGACGAGGGTCATACCGGTCGGCATGACTTCACCACCTTTCGAAAGGTGCGACACGGGTGTGCCGCGGGAAACCTTACGAACTATATTATAACAGATTAGTATGCTCTGCGCAAGCTATTTGCCAACAAACGTGTGCGCATGCCCACGCGCTCCACCGCGTCCTGTACGGCCAATCCGGTGGATGTAGTCTTCGTAGACTTGGGGTGTGTCGTAGTTAATGACATGGCTGACATTCGGAATGTCGAGACCGCGGGCTGCAACATCTGTGGCCACCAGCACGCTTACCTTCCCCGTCTTAAAGGCTTCGAGTGCTCGTGTGCGTTGACTTTGTGATTTATTACCGTGAATGGCAGCGGCGGCAATTTCTGTTTTGTTTAGTTTGTCGGCCAAGCGTTGAGCGCCATACTTTTTGCCACAAAATACCAATACTTTATCGTAGTGATCCTTACGTAGCATATCGAGGAGCAGCTCATATTTATGGTCTTGGCTAGCATATTCAATCACGTCTTGTTCCACGTGATCACTCGTTTCAGCTGTTCGTACACTTACCGTCACGGGGTTATCAAGAAACTGTGAAGTCAGTGCCTCAATCTCGGGGGTCATTGTTGCGCTAAAGAATAGTGTTTGGCGACTTTTGGGCATTTCAGAAACAATTCGCCTAATGTTGGGTAAAAATCCCATATCGAGCATACGGTCTGCTTCGTCGAGGACTAAAACCCCCATTTTGCCACAATGCAGTTCGTGCCGTTCGAGCAAGTCAATCAGCCGCCCAGGTGTGCCAATAATAACATGGGGATTACGGCGTAAGTCACGAATTTGACGATCGATATTCATGCCACCAACAACCAGCGTTGAATAGAGGCCCATGCCCTTGGCAAACGCACGAAACTCCGCGTCAATTTGCTGGGCAAGCTCACGCGTGGGTGTCACAATAAGCACACTTGGCCTTAGGGCAATACCGCGGAGCAGCTCAATAATTGGCAGCAAAAAGGCCGCTGTTTTGCCGGTGCCGGTATTCGCAAGCCCAATTACGTCTTGTCGATTAAGAATGGGAATAATTGCTTGATCTTGAATAGGACTTGGCGATGTATAGCCTTTATCGGCAATATTTTTCGCGAGCTCTGGTCCAAAAGGGAAATCGCTAAATGTATTTTCAGGTACGTAGGCTACTTCTTCGGTTTTTTGAATAGCTTTATTAATGTACTTACTCGGGTGAATGGTATTTGGCGCACGTTTAGCGCCTCGGCCACCTTGTTGTGGTCGTCGGTTACGGCCCCTTGCCCCTCCTGGTCGTGGCTGGCCATTGAAGGTTGGGCGCGCAGTACGACTCCCACGGTTAATATACGGCATATAAAATATCCTTTCGATTAGTATCAATCTACAGTCATAAAATAACGAGATTGATTCTGTTGCCCACTGGAGTAGACGGTAGAGCCGGCTCGGCATTCTATCGATTGTATGCGCCGTAGTATAGCATGATTGTTATCCTTGGTCAATTGTGCGCCGTAAATCATGCGTCATTGACAGGAACCATGCATACACAAATAGTTGACCAATCAGCTCAACTACTAAAAGCGTTGTAAAGTGAGTAAGGTGAAAAAATGCCATCATAACACCTGTTATAAGGACTGCGCCGTAGCCAATGGTGTGGGTGCGGTCACTAAATGCAGACGAAAATTGGCGAATGCCAAGCATAATACTACAAATGATAAAAAACTGACCATAGCCAAATACGTTATGGATGACTGGGAATCGATCGAAGGGAAATACGCCCACGCCTACCCAACACATTGCGGTGATAAACAGCAATGTCCGTAGTAGCGAAGCCCGTTGGTTAAAGGGGGTGCGGGTTAGTTCATCGGTCACGCGCACCGCTAGTAACACCAGCACCATCGCCGCAAAGATAAGCGTAAAGTTAAATACGGCCGAGGAGAGTGATTCACCCTCACCGAGCCGACTGAGGTGCCACTGCATCCAACGAGCATCCCGAGCGAGCAGCATACTGAGCGAAACTCCCGTCGTAGCAATGCCAATCAATGCCCATGCAAGGTTATAGCTGGGAGTTTTCTTACCAGCTTTCACGCCGTGCTCTTTCTAGAATATCTTCAACAAACTTGGTTTTTGCTTCAGTGTATGTATAGCGATCATTAGCATATTGCAGCGCTAATCGCTGCTTGAGTGCTGCGTATTCATCCCTCGCACCTTCGTGTGCACGCAAGTAGTCGCGAAAAGTGAGCGTATTAATCCACCGCTTACTTCCTATCTCAACGATATGAAGGTAGTGAGTACGATTGCTTGTTGGTCCTTTTGGCAAAAAAACCTCGTCAGCTTTGTCACGTTCAGGCATGTAGGTGTAACCAAGCTGTTCAAGGTATGGGATAAACTGCGTTGCTTCATGAAGCCGAGGCAAGCCAACTTGTATATCAATGAGAGGTTTTGCAAGTAGCTCTGCTATTGCCGTACTCCCGACATGCTCAATTGGTAATTTGGGACCAAAAACTTTTCTCAAAATCTTTTCTTCTTCTGCAAATGCTTTGGGCCAGGTAGCATCGTACTGCTCAAGTCGTACCGTTCCCTGCTTTACTCCAATCATCGCATCGCATCGGCTGCACGAATAATCGCACTATCCCTTGCCTTCATCATTTCAAGACCCGCATAGCTACCATCTTCATCAAGTGTCCTCCCAGATGCAATCCACTCTAGGGCCTCAGCCGTGCTCCTTGCCCAGCGAAGGTTCATGCCTTGGGCTTGCTCCTTTTTTGTGAGCGAAGTACCTACAAACTCCTCAGCGTGAGCAGTATAGCAGTACGAAATTTGATGCATGCTGCAGAAGTAGCGATTTTCAGTCACCATACCCAGCTCTTGTATATTCGTGACGGTGTACCCCATTTCTTCTTGCAACTCTCGTTTAAGTGCCTCTACGAAGTTCTCACCCGCGTCCACTCCACCACCGGGTAGTTTATACGAACCAGTAGCCGTAAAATGCATCACTGCTACGTGACCATCATTATTGTACACAACAGCTCGAGCGGCACTGCGCTCAAATGTTATTGGGCTATCGGTGGCTTCATGGAGTCCCATTGCATGTTGATCTTGATTCATTAGTAGCTTCATCTTTATATAGTATAGTATACTTTAACCAACCGTAAAGCCTTTACATATAGGTGTCGTTAGCGATACACTAGGGGCATGAAACATATACGTCTTGGGTTTACTGTTGTCGAGCTTTCTATTGTTATTGTTGTCATTGCCATCCTTGCAACGATCACTATTGTTTCCTACAACGGGGTACAGCGACGCGCGCAAATTGCTTCAGTTATGGATGGGTTAAACAAGGTTGAGCGTTCTTTCCAACTGTGGGCCCTCAATGAAAACATGCGCACCTGGCCTCTTGACCCTATTGCAGGGGGTGGAGTGCCCTTGCAAGACATGATAGACACTATGACGCTTAAAGGCTACATGACGACTCCTCCAAAAGTTACAGGAGTGCAAACCCAGGATTGGTTCTACGACAATGAAGGCGATGAAAAAACAACTACCTGCGGCCAAAATTATAATGGCGTAAATATCGTTATTCGTTTTGTAACCGATACGACGCTTATTAGTGAGATTGATAAACAAATGGACGACGGCGATCTTAACTGTGGCAGAATTCGCAGCCAAGACCAGCGTATTTTTTTGGTACTCAGCCGTACACAAAAAGTACAATTTGTGAAATAGTGCCGTCATTTAAAGCACCTCCGCTGAGGGAGGTGCTTTAGTCGGATTACTTTGAGCGCTTTTCGATGATCTCTTGCGCTACGTTTGGTGGAACTTCTTCATAGTGAGCAAGCTCCATAGTGCTCGCTGCACGGCCCTGGCTCATACTGCGAATATCTCCAGTATAACCGAACATATTTGCAAGTGGTACGATTGCTTTTACAAGCTTGGCTCCGCCCATCAGGTCCTCCATGGCATCAATACGGCCGCGGCGGCTGTTAAGGTCGCCAATGATATCGCCCATAAACTCCTCTGGAGTAGTCACTTCGACATGCATGACGGGTTCAAGCAGTACTGGAGTCGCCTTTTTAATACCATCTCGAGTAGCTAAGCTACCAGCAAGCTTAAACGCGAGCTCACTCGAGTCAACATCGTGGTAGCTACCATCGTAGAGTGTAGCCTTAATATCGACAACTGGGTACCCAGCGATCACACCGCCGTTGAGTGTTTCTACGATACCTTGCTCAACTGGTTTGCGGTACTCTTGCGGTACAACACCGCCTTTGATCATATCAATGAACTCAAAGCCCTTGCCCACTTCATTTGGCTCAAAGCGAACCCAAACATCACCATATTGACCACGTCCACCTGATTGTTTAGCGTGCTTACCTTGCACTTCGGCGGTACCTTTAATTGTTTCACGGAAGGCAACCTGAGGCTCACCCACGTTAGCTTCAACGTTAAATTCGCGCTTCATGCGATCGATCAAAATTTCAAGGTGAAGCTCACCCATACCGCTCATAATCGTTTGACCGGTTTCTTCGTCGGTATGGACACGGAACGTTGGATCTTCTTCAGCTAAGCGACCAAGAGCAATACCCATCTTTTCTTGGTCGGCCTTGGTTTTTGGTTCAACAGCAATCGATACAGGCGGCTCTGGGAATGTAATCGCTTCAAGTGCAATCGGATGCGCCACATCGCAAAGCGTGTGGCCAGTAAAGGTGCCCTTAAGGCCTACGACGGCCGCAATGTCTCCGGCGCCAATTTTATCAACATCTTCGCGCTTGTCAGCGTGCATACGCACAATACGGCCCACGCGTTCTTTTTCACCAGTAGTAGTGTTAAGTACATAGCTACCCGCAGTCAACACGCCAGAGTAGACGCGTACAAAGATCAGCTTACCAACAAATGGGTCAGTGGCGAGTTTGAATGCCAGCGCAGCCATCGGTTCTTTTTCGTCTGGCTTACGGCTCACTTCGTCACCAGTTTTAGGGTTTTTGCCCCAAATTGCGTCAACATCAAGTGGGCTTGGTAGGTAATCGTTCATGAGGTCAAGTACCTTCTCTACGATCACACCACGCCCATCACCACCCGTAACAAGGTAGAAGTCGCCACCAAGTACTCGCTTACGCAAAGCGCTTTTGAGCTCATCGATAGAGATTGCTGCCTCACCGCCTTCGAAGAACTTCTCCATCAGTGCATCGTCAGCTTCAACAGCTGCCTCAACAAGCAGCGAACGAGCATTCTTAGCTTTTTCGAGCATGTCTGCAGGAATGTCACCTTGAACAAGTTCGTGATCGGTAAAGTCAGTGTACGTGTAAGCTTTCATGTCAACAAGATCAACGACACCGTTGATGTCTTTTTCAAAGCCAATTGGCAGGTGAATTGGTAATGCATTTTTGCTAAGACGGTTGTGGATGCTCTCAAGTGACTTATAGAAGTCACCACCAATTTGGTTGATTTTGTTAATAAAGCAAATGCGCGGTACGCCGTATTTGTTGGCCTGGCGCCAAACGGTTTCAGACTGCGCCTCAACACCCATTTTTCCATCGAATACCGTAACGGCACCGTCGAGCACGCGTAAGCTTCGCTCTACTTCCGCAGTAAAGTCAATGTGACCTGGGGTATCAATGATGTTGATTTTGTGTCCCTTCCAGAAGCAAGTCACGGCAGCACTGGTAATCGTGATCCCTCGCTCTCGCTCCTGCTCCATCCAGTCGGTAGTAGTTTCGCCTTCGTGTACAGCGCCAATTTTATGGCTTAGACCCGTGCGGTACAAAATGCCTTCAGTTGTTGTTGTTTTGCCGGCGTCGATGTGCGCAATAATACCGACGTTACGGAAGTCCTTTAGTGGGACGTTTGTTGGGGTTGCCATACGGGCGTTATCCTTTACTGTTATTAGTTAACTAATTTTTAGCATTAGTAATAGCTCTTGGAAGTAATCATAGCACAGATTACAGAGAATGACTAGAGTTCAGACGTGTCTCGGTAGACGATTTTTTGGAGTTTTAGCCCAATTGTACCTAGGGCAACAATCACCTGTTCACCTTCAAAAGCATCATGATGCGCCTCTCCCGTTTCATCAATAACTATTGGTTGCTCAAGCACTAAACCAATACCAATCGCAGGGTCGCCTGATTCACCAAGAGTCATCGCATGTACGTCGTCTGGGAGTGGGCCAATAACAGGGCCGCCAAAAGCGCCGACCACCGCTTCACCTTCGGCTATGCCAACGACACCCATGGAATCATCTTCATCTCGCCGCAAATCAACCACTAGTGCCGAGCTTGCTGCAACAGTATCACCATGCCATAGCTCGCGCTTGAGCCCATACACGAACAGCGCCAGTTCTTGCTGAACATCGTCAAAGGTTGCAACATCAAGGTTAGGATCGCTCAAATCGATACCATACTGACGGCATAAACGTGCAAACTCATCGTGAATCATACCACCAATATGGTCAATGTTTTCTTCATAATACGGTCGAGTTTTATCGAACAGCTTTGGATAGGCTGCTATAAGTTCTGCTCTCTGGGCATTTTCTTCCATTTGCGCAGTAGCCTCAGCCATAGAGGCAGCAAATTTGGGGTCATCTGCTAGCATTTGTTCAAATGCGTCAAAGGGATCTTTCGATGGGTAGTGTTCTGTCATAATACTCCTTTAAAATGCCATCTCTTCTAGGGTGCTCAGCGGAACAATAAATCGTTTATCAGTTTCGCCTGTCGACTGCGCCGGTACCAACATGACAAACGTGATTTCATTTGCTTTTAGGTGGGGGTGTTGCGTGACAACTCCATCCAATTTCGCTAATAGTCCCTGGTCTGGTACAAGCTCACCAGTTTCTGTAATATAGGGTCCCATGAGGCGCAGTGGACGTCCTGTGCCGATAATTGACTCAAGTGCATCTGCTACTGTATTCATGGCGGATGGGTCGCCTGCTGTGCTCAGTGCAATGTCCCTCAGCCCCTCTACGCCATCATATTCTTCCATCGAGTTAGGTGATTCGTTATCAATACCTTTGGCAAGTGCACGAAGGTTTTTGGTGACTATGGCACGGGTTTTACTCGGTGCTTCCATATGTTCTGCTCGTTCCATAGCTTGCTGGCGTCGTTCATCATACTCAAGCGCAGGTATTGAGTAGCCGGCATGATAACCTAGGTCCACCACGAATCGACGCGTGGCGCCACCCGTCACCATGGTCAAGCCCGTCTCAGGATCGTTAATATTGACGGGTATCGTTGTATGCGAAAGGTCAATAAACTCAAGATACGCGCGAATAACATGTTTTTGCTCATCCTCATCTATTGGTAATACGCGCACCGTTGCCTCTGTGAGCATGCCCTTAGCAGAATTAAGGATACTTCGATCGACAATATCAAAGTTGTCAAAGTTAAGTGATACATGTTCATTTTCGACGTCGAGTGTACGCGTGATTTGCATATTGGGCATACGCAGCGCTTCACCGGCCACTTCAATAACTGTATTGACATTGCTCCATCGCTCAAAGAAAGCGTTAATACGCTCAGATACCACTTCATACTGCTTCATCGCATCTGCCTTTGTATCGTATACCAGCTCTGCAGCACCTGATGCATATTGGCGAACGACTTCATGAAGCCCGCGTAGCTCATTCGTATACGCACTTACAAGCTCCGCTTCACTCGCATAACCCTCTTGCACTTCCGCCTCATCCACTGGGGCATCACTGTCTTCTTGCGCCACAAGCTCGACTGCAGCGGCTCCCATAGTATTTGCTAGCGGCGCTACACCAAAGTCTCCTTCCATTTGCTCATTCTGCGTAATGAAGGTGTCTTCACCAAACGGGTAGTCGCGAGCATCCGGCCGATTAGCAACAAGCTTCGTTAGGCTGTCAATCGGAATATATATTGGTGTCCTTCCACCTTGCGCCTCGGGAACCAAATACCATGTTTCAAGCGCCGCACGATAGGTTACCATCGACTGACCTTCTGTGGTATCTGGTGTTGGGAAGAGCCGAACACTCCCAATCAGTAGTTGGCGCAGAGTACCTTGGTACTTAGTAGGCACTTTATCGAAGTTCATACGCCTTCCATATATGAGTCCATTCACCGAAGCATCATAACTTGAATTATCAAATGCCAGCCGATCTGTTATGTACGTCTCAATCAGGTCAAGCACTTCATCTTGTCCCATCGTTGTATCAGCTTTTGATAGATCAAATGTTACAGCAAAATCATCAAGCACTTGGCGTATTAGCTCAGGGTCTTGGCAGTTATCTGGGAGCACATGGATCGCAGTGAGCAGTTCAGGGAAGTTTTTACCAATAAACTCTTCGGCACCTTCACGAGTAGGTTGATACGCCTCAATATATTCAATATCATCTGGATAAGCGGTAAACCAGATGTCTTCATCGGCGTAGTCCTCGTCAAGGCTCAGTTGCATAACAATACGATAGGCATTTCCGTGCTCACCAAGTGGTACCGTTTCTACGTCAAACCCTCGCATAATTACACGAAAGTGAGCTGCGGGCAGGTAGGCGCCAAGCATGTCTTCGGCGCGTACGCCAAGGCCAGGAAAGGCACCGTCCTCATCGAGATTGTCGACATCGTTTTCTTCAGCATATTCTGTGGGGCGTAGTCTACCAGTAATCTTTAGGGCCTCATCACCAAATCCGAGCATGTCCCAATCCCCATTTAGGTGAAGAAGTGCCTCCTGAATTGTCTCCTCGGATACCGTACCACTGCTATTGAGCGAATCTTCAAGGCTCTTCGCATCATCAAGTAACCGTCGCACACCCGCATCAAGCAGCTCACGTAAACTGGGCTCGTGATCCCAGCTAGCCTTTATCAGTGCATCAAATGCGTCACCGCTATCGCCGGTAGGTGTTTTCTCGCTAGTCATGCTCTCTATTGAACAGAGGTAGTCCTAATTATGCAAGCATAGCCACTATAGTATATCTCGCACACTCTCGGCCCACATAATTGAACTAAACGGCACAAGTAGTCGTTGCCTTGGTTCGGTTTTCACCTTTCCCTCGGCGTGACCATCAATATAGGGGATAAATCGGTGACTGCCAATGGTAGTTTCTCCCGTCAAGTCATTGGGCTGCAACAAAACACGGTTAACAGTGAGAAGGCGTTTTATTGGCTTAGTAACGGTAGCCATTTGCGCCGAAACCGTCACTGTTTGATTCGTCTTTGGCGTTTCTTCACTTGAAAACACTGCAATCATCCCAAGCATCGTCACAACATAGGGCATCCTGGTATCAAGGTCAAGGATACGATTTAAGTATTCTTGCCCATCCATCAGTGCCTGCACGTCTTCGGGGTCTGCCATATTCGCATCAAATTGGAAGTCATGCAGCATATGGAGCATCTCAGTGTCATTTTTTGCACGCAAATAGGCATCATCAATTTCGTCTGCCTGACGCTCAAAGTGATAACGGAACCGCTGTTGGCGTAGCTCCGGAGAGGGATAAGGGTACTCTATGTGGCGGACGTCTGCAAGGTGCATTGCCGCGTAATTCGCCAAGCCATCAGTACGGTCGGTAGGAATGATAAGCGCGTGGGATGCACGCTGTAAACCCTCCATCATCTCCCCTTCAAACTCAAGTCGATCAGGGTCAAACATAAACCCGTTGCTTATTACTTTCCTATCAACCACACTCACTCGATGCGGCATCGGTTGCTCGGGCGTTACCATCCATATATCGCCAGTAACTACTAATTCCTGCCCACTATATATCCACTCTCTATCGAGTGTATTGACTATTTCGGCGCGCTCATCTTTGCTTGCTTCGGTTTCATTGATGGCTGCTTCGTACTCTAGGGCACGTTGCATCATGCGATCGATGTACGGGTCTTCCATCGACATGCGCAAACGATCGAAAACTGCGCTTTCCTGGGGTGTCATGTCTGCCATAGTTGTTTTATTTAACCTTACTAGTATCAGGCTATGCAAGGATAAGCATAACTTATGCCGCCCATGGCAGATCTTCGCTAAAGAACGCCATCTGGCAATCGCTATCGTTGGACAGCCCCTGAACTCGTGCTAGCGAGCGGAGAATTTGGCGAGCATCGTGAAGTGAAAGGCTGGCGAGCAACTCCGTGTCTGGCAACAACCCCACTTGACCTTCCTCTAACTTTTCAAGCTCTTCATGCAGTCGGAGTAGCCGATAATGCTCTTTTTGTTCATGCGTCATTGGGGAATCTTTTAACCCATGGTAGCGAACAACACTATACAAGTGAAGTATCTGTTCCTGCTCACGGTAGTATTGCTCCATCACATCGCTGTCTGGTGCGAGTGGCGGCTCCGTTACTTTATGCAGATAGTCATGTAAATCGCGCGGCAAGATGACTCGCAGTGTCTGCGAACTACGGAAATGCATCGGTATTTTCCTGCGTGTTCCAAGGCCCTGGCCTTCGTAGAACTTTCGTGGCCACATTAAGTGGTGCGGCCCCGCATAAGAGCCGCCCCAATAATATTCAGCTGATACTGACCCCATTACACGGCGAAGCAGTTCTTGTTTATCAATAATGCCATGCCCTTTATAGGGTGTTTCTATATATTCGCGAGTTCGCACCTGAGTGCCCACCTGCTCAATAGTATCTGTATAGTCAAGAAGTCTCGTAAACAGACGGGTGGCGCGCAGCGTATCATTTTCTCTTCCAGGCAGTCGCACCTCACTCATTGCTTTCACTATTACAGACAACTTGCTTAAAAGCAACTGGGTCCTCTATAATACTGCTTATGAATTACCGACAACGTGGCTTTACCATTGTAGAACTATTGATTGTCATTGTCGTTATTGCTGTTCTCGCGATCGTTAGTGTCGTTGCGTTCAATGGTATCCAAGAGCGAGCACGGCTGAGTGCTCACAAGAGCAACCTTTCTTCTATTGCTAAGGCTATTGAAATGTATTATGCCGACAACAATGCCTACCCAGGTGCAGCTGCCAGCGGGTGTGTAACTTGGGTTGCGAGCCCTTCAACGGGCGCACTGTACACCGGCCTTGTTCCGAGTTATATCAGCAAGCTGCCAAGCGCTCCATCATCATCTGATGGCAGCTACTACGCCTACTGTTGGTCAGCAAATAGTGTCGATTACAAGCTTCTTCGGCTTGTTCCTTCTGGCTCTGTTCCAGCAGTGGAAAGTGCGTCCGCGATTGCACCATTTCTCGTGGACCCTAACCGTGGTACACGCGGCTGGGCAAAGTGGTCATCGGGCGGATCGGCGCTGTAACGGACTCTCTACCAAAAACCGCCCATACACTGGGCGGTTTTTGTCTGGCGTTGCGAGCGGGGTATTACCCGCGAGCAAAGTGAGCGAATGCTCGGTTTGCTTCTGCCATTTTGTGAGTGTCTTCTTTCTTTTTGAAAGCTGCACCGGCCTCATTGTACGCGTCGACGATTTCGAGTGCGAGACGCTTTTCATAAGGCATACCACTGCGGGCGCGTGCTGATTGCACCAGCCAGCTAAAGGCATAGTGAAGCTGGCGATGACCTTGTACTGGGAAAGGAATCTGGTAGTTTGCACCACCGACACGCCGGCTTTTCACTTCGAAGTTTGGGCTAACATTTTTGAGCGCACGCTCAAATACTTCAAGGGGCTCCTCGCTCTTTAGGGTCTTTGCTGCTTGCTCAAGCGCAGCGTACACGGCACGTTCGGCAACAAGCTTCTTGCCGTCAAGCATACTCTTGTTAATAAGGCGCTGCACTAGCACACTTTGGTACTTGCGATCAGGCTTAATAGTACGTTGTAGCTTTTTAGTAACTTTGCGAGGCATGACTACTTACCTTCCTTCTTGGCGCCGTACTTAGAGCGGCCTTGTTGACGCTTTGCTACACCCTGAAGATCCAGGGTGCCACGAACGATGTGATAACGCACACCTGGAAGATCTGGCACACGGCCACCACGAACGAGCACTACTGCGTGCTCTTGGAGGTTGTGGCCTTCACCACCAATGTATGCCCATACTTCATGGCCATTGGTCAAGCGAACGCGAGCAACTTTGCGAAGCGCTGAGTTAGGTTTTTTTGGAGTTTTGGTCGTTACTTTCACGCAGACACCGCGTTTGAGCGGAGCGTCTTGATTGTAGTAGCGAACCTTCAGTGCGTTGTGAATGCGGCCGAGCGCTGGAGACTTGCTCTTTTTGCCAGCAGTCTGACGAGGCTTACGCACCAATTGATTGATTGTTGGCATGTATAATCCTTTAGATTATCTAATAATAAAACATGACAAGATGTTGTCATATATTGCGCGCTTCGGTTCAGCAATCCGTTGCTCGCGGCATACCTTTTGGCCTTACTGCGGTGTGTACACATTCTTTTCACCTCAGTAGTCCAAAAGAGGAAACTCACTCCGTATCGTAACAAATTTCACTCGTTTTGTCTAGGGGTATTGTGAGCTACCGCCCTGAGCGGTAAAATAGAAGGCATAAGTACTATGATCTGAGAGGAATAGTGATGAACGAACCATCAAACGAACAACGCCCCTCGCCGAATGTGGAAGCTACATCCACAGAAACCGCGACAAAACAAGAAGTAAAACGGCATCGATCACGACCGCTACTTGTTGGAGGACTGGCACTGTTGATTGCTATTTTGGGTGGCGTTGCCACACTTACCGTTTATAAAAATTACTTCGAGAAACCTCAGACATCCACAACAAATACTCAACTAACCGTCACAAAACCTATCGAAAAGAAGAATGTTTCTAAAGATACGCTCGCTTCACTTTCTTCGCAAATCAGTGCTGGTGAAGTTATGGATGATGGTGTTGCCCCTGCCTACAAGCCAGCTGGGTATAATTTTGCTGTTGCACCAAGCAAATCACCGGCGCTCCATGTCACACGCTCTGCCGTCGATAGCCGTACGACAAGTGCTACCATCGTAAGCTTTTTTAAGGGTAAATCATATGCCGAAAAGGTAGTAGCAACAAATGCTGATAGTAGCTTAGCCATTACTGAGTACAGCGCAAATGATGCAAAATGCGTACTACACCAATCCTATAACGATATCAATGATACGGTGAATGCGGTAAAAATCGATGTTATTTGCCGTGATACAAATGACTATACTGCCACCGCTAGCACCCTTATGCCGTTTTATACAGCTTACCGTGCATCAGCGAGCACTTCAAATGGAACAGTGCTATTGTATGACCCAACCATCAAGCAAAGCAAAACACCTGGTTACAAAATAGCCGAAGCCGGTGTGGGCACCTATGGAGAATTGGTTGGCGGTGCAATGGGGTTATTTTACATGACACCAGATAATTCTTGGCATTTTTTCAAAGCCACCCAAGAGCTCCCACCTTGCAGCATGTACAATACGGCCGATCTTAAAAAGGCATACGTAGGCACTCAATGTTATGATATTCCCGCCAATAAAGAAGGTGTGGTCAAACTCTGATGAATCCTTCCGCACCTCATGACTTGTCATCAAACGAAATCGAAAGTGGCGGAGCGCCATCTCAGCCTACCCCACAGGCAAATGCAACCGAAGTTCACGACTATCTTCATCCGATTGTTGAGCCGCCCAAGCACACCTATCACCCAAAGGCAGTACGAACGCTACTCATTGTACTCGTCGTCGTCTCGCTCCTGGGTGTTGGGCTTGCGGTGCTAGCTACGCTACTCCCCACCATGTCAAAGCCTGTTACGAATCAAACTAACACCCCCACTACGACTTCGAAAACAACCGAAAAACTGACTGCTGCAAAAGAAATCGAGCGTGTCAAAGCCTACTTTAAGGGCACTACGACCGCTAAAAGCTCATTGTCGCTACCAGTAAAGACGGATGGCAATAACTTCTATACCGTTATTCCAGATGTAGCTGAGGTTAAAAGTGTAGCAGGTGAGGTTGCTCCGGCTGACGTCACCGCTATGGTGACTGCTATCCATAAAGTACTTGACTATGATAAGCTTGAGCGTACTGTTTGGAGCGATGGTGCGGACAATACCAACTACTTAGCAGATTATCGACATAAAGATGTACTTTGCCAAATTACGGTTACAAAGCCCGCAGATACTAAAGCTAAGCAGTTCATCGAAGCAAAATGCCTTGATATGACTCAGTATGAAGCCTATGCCGCTATTCAACGGCCATTCTACAATGTCTATACGCCCGCACAGGCTGGAAGTGTCGAATACGCATTCACCGGCAAGCCTGCCGCTAAACCCAGCAACACTAGCGGCTATCACCTTGCAGAACTACCTGTTGGAACAGTTATCGCAAACAAAGTGGAGACTCAAGGTCAAACAGCCATGTTTTACCAAACACCAGATGCTATCTGGCACTACTTCAAAGATCGTGCTCAAAAAATGATTGAGTGCGAGCAATATCGTGTACGAGACGAACTATTCGCCTATGGTGGACAGCAGTGTTATAGCCTTGCCAAAGACACTATTACCACAGTTATTGCACCCAAGAAGAAGTAAAGCACTCTTCCTACCAAAATACCCCGCACTATATGGCGGGGTATTTTGTATACAGTGATGCTTATGACTCGAGATCAACGTCAGCGGTAATTTCTTCTACCACATCCTGATCATCAGGTACATCATGAGAATCTTCATCATCAACCAAGGTGCGCGCACCCGTCCCCACAGGAATCTTACGGCCAATAATAACGTTCTCTTTCAGACCATTGAGTCGGTCAGCACGACCGCTGGTTGCAGCATTGATAAGCACCCGGGTTGTGTCTTGGAAGGAAGCGGCGGAGAGCCAGCTATCGCTCCAGATCGATACCTTAGTGATACCTAGAAGCAACTGCGTATACTGCGCTGGTACTCTCCCATCGGTAGCAAGCTGCTTGTTGGCTTCAACCACACTTGCCTTACTAACGATATCGCCCATCACAAATGCACTATCACCCGGATCCTCAACTTGAACACGGCTAAACATCTGGCGAACAATGATCTCCAGGTGCTTATCAGCCACGTCCTGGCCCTGAGCGGCGTAAATGCGTAGCACTTCGTTAATAATGTAGCGCTGCGTCGCCTCAGTACCCTTGAGACGCATCAAATCATGCAAGTTGAGAGAACCGATGGTGAGGCGATCACCCGCCTCGACGACATCACCCTTCTTGACGACGAGTTGCATATTACCAGGGATTTCATAGCGTACCGGCGCACTTGCGTTTGCGGCAATCACCAATGTGTCTTCCGCAACTTCAATCACACCATCAAACGGCGCAACGAGTGGATGAGCTTCACCCTCTGCAGTTGCAAGTACGTCACCAACTTTTACGTTGCTCCCGGCCTTTACAGTAACCGTGCGGCCCTCAAGTGGCATGCGTTCAACATGGCCAGCCTCTGGCGTCACTTGTACGATGTACTTTTTGCCATCTTCCCACAAATCGACTAAACCAGTGACCTCTGTCATGTGCGCCTGGCCCTTCGGGTTGCGAGCTTCAAAGAGCTCTTCAACACGAGGCAAACCTTGCGTAATGTCAGAACCACCAACACCAGAGCTGTGGAACGTGTTGAGCGTTAGCTGCGTGCCAGGCTCACCCACAGACTGAGCCGCAATGACACCAACTGGCTGTGCTTGTGCTACAAGCTCGTTTGTGGCCATGTCAAGGCCATAGCTCTTTTGTGGAATACCATTAAGGTTGTTCGTTGAAAGAATCGACTGGATTTTTACCTCGGCAACGCTACTATCGGCTTCGATTGCATTGGCAATCTCACGAGTAATCAGCTCATCGCGACCAATATGGCCCGGAACTTCTTCGGCTGTGTAACGACCATACAGTCGGTTACCAAAGTCAATCATCGTCATTTCTGACTCAGAGCGATAAATAGTAAAGCCCTCGTCATCGCCAACTTCATCTGCCACAGTAAACACGTCCTGGCTCACGTCAACAAGACGACGAGTGAGGTAACCGGAGTCTGCGGTTTTGAGTGCAGTGTCAATCAGACCCTTACGAGCACCGCGTGTTGCCACGAAGGCTTCAAGGCTTGAAAGACCCCGCTTGAAGTTGCTGCGCACCGGCAGCTCGATTTCTCGGTTAGTAGCGTCCACCTGAATGCCAATCATCGCGCTAGCAAGCTTGACGTTGGTGATATTACCACGTGCACCAGAGTTCACCATAGTAGAAATGCTGGTGTCCATATTGGCAAGCTCACCACGCAGGAAGTCCTCGATTTTGCGGTCAACACCACGCCAGTTTGCAACAGTCAAGCTGTAGCGCTCATCGTCGGTAATAAGACCTTGATCGTATTGTTCAGACACGAGTGCAGTCTTTGCATCACCTTCGGCAATGAACTCGGCGATTTCGTCAAAGTTCAGGTAGTCTTGCATGCCCGTCGATACTGCAGAAGTAGTAGCAAAGCGGAAAGCTAAGCCCTTCATGCGGTCAGCGGTTTTTGCAGTTTCTTCCGCACCATACTTATCGAAAATCTGTGCAAGTACCTTCTTCAACTCCTTCTTGTTCTGGACGTTGTCGTTATACGGGAAGTCCTCTGGCAAAATTTCGTTGAAGAAAACACGGCCAAGCGTTGTAGTACGAATAGCGCCCTTAGCGCGAACCCGGATCGGGCTTTGCAGCTGCAATGCACCCATGTCATAGGCAAGCTCTGCGTCACGGCTATTCGCAAATACCGCAACTTTGTCGGTTTGTGCGCTTGGCTTGTTATAGGTCAAGTAGTAGTTACCGAGCACGATGTCCTGGTTGATGTTAAGTACTGGACTACCATCGGCTGGCTTAAGAAGGTTATTCACCGCACTCATTAGGTCACGAGCTTCAGCTTGTGCTTCCTTGCTTAGTGGCAAGTGAACAGCCATCTGGTCACCGTCGTAGTCGGCGTTAAAACCGCTCGCGACAAGTGGGTGCAACTGGATTGCTTTGCCTTCAACCAACACCGGCTGGAATGCTTGAATGCTCAAACGGTGGAGCGAAGGTGCGCGGTTAAGCAATACGTATTTGCCTTCAATACACGCATCAAGCGCGTCCCATACGACTGCATCGCCAGCCTCAATGAGGCGAGTTGCAGAACGAATGTTATGGGCGTGCTCCCCGCGGATGAGCCAGCTAATCACGAAGGGCTTGAACAATTCGAGAGCCATCTGCTTTGGTAGTCCACATTGATGGATTTTAAGCTTCGGACCAACCACAATGACCGAACGGCCAGAGTAGTCAACGCGCTTACCAAGGAGGTTTTGACGGAAGCGGCCTTGCTTACCTTTGAGCATATCACTGATGCTCTTCAATCGGCGTCGGCCACCTGTTGCATTCACTGCACGACCACCACGGGCTGCAGAGTTATCAATCAGGCTATCAACTGCCTCTTGGAGCATACGCATTTCATTGCGTCGGATCACTTCAGGTGCGTTAAGGTCAATCAGCTTCTTCAAACGGTTGTTGCGGTTAATGACACGACGATACAAATCGTTAAGGTCACTCGTCGCAAACCGACCACCGGTAAGCTGTACCATTGGGCGTAGATCTGGGGGAATAACTGGCAGCACGGTGAGCGTCAAACTGCTTGGCTTAATGCCCGCAGCCTGCATACCCTCAAGCACCTTCAGGCGCTTGAGCAGCTTCTTCTCACGCTGGCCCTTGGCACCTTCTACTTCTTCTTGTAGCTCAGCAATCAACTTGGCAAGGTCAACTTCGTCAAGTAATGCCTTCAAAGCAGTACCACCCATACCAACCGTTACGAGTTCTTCGTATTCCTCAGGAAGGTTGCGGAAGTCCGTTTCGTTGATCAGTGCGCCTTTGACTAAGCTTTCAAGCTGTGACTTTTTGAGTACATAGGCGCCATCGAGCTCTTCAATTTCGCGAGATTGCTCTTCGGCAAGCTTCTTTACGTCAGCATTCTCATCACCCGCTTCACGCTCATAGCGCATTTTGATCGCAACACGTCCTGCTTCGGTTTCCGCTTCAAGATCGGCGAGCATTTGATCGCGCTTCTCAGCATCAACATCAAGAATGACATACGTTGCAAAATATGCGATACGTTCGAGGTTTCGAACCGTAATACCCAGCAGCAGGCTCATCGCACTTGGTGTACCACGCATAAACCAAATGTGCGCAACAGGAGCCGCCAGGTTAATGTGGCCCATTCGTTCACGACGAACAATAGCTTTAGTGACGAGTTCGCCGTTCTTATCAACAGCTGCCTCGCGCGAGCGAACCCCTTTAAGTTTGTTGTCATGTGGGTTGACATCTTTAACTGGACCGAAAATTCGCTCACAGAACAATCCATCTCGCTCAGGTTTTTGCGTACGATAATTAATCGTTTCCGGCTTGGTGACTTCACCGTAACTCCATTTCAGAATATCTTCTGGGCTGGCTACAGCGAGGCGCACTGCATCGAAATCTGCAATACCGGTAGTGGCGACAACTCGTGACATATTACGCCTCCTCCTTTATTTCATCTACTTCATCAATATCCTGGATACTCATGCCATCGTCTTCCGCAATATCGCCAAAGTCATCAGCTTCATCAAGGATTTCTTCGTGGTCATAGCCATCATCAATCACTGGTACAGTTTTATCTTCTGGACCGCTCTGCTCAATGACACTTTCGGCATCAATCGTTTCGCTCTCATCTACCAGGTCAACACGCAGGCCGAGCCCCTGGAGCTCTTTGACAAGCACGTTAAAGCTTTCTGGTAGTTTTGGACCAGTAATGATGTCGTCTTTAATGATTGATTCGTACGCTTTCGCACGTCCATATACATCGTCAGACTTAATCGTGAGCATTTCCTGAAGCGTTGCGGCTGCACCGTATGCTTCGAGGGCCCATACTTCCATTTCACCAAAGCGCTGACCACCATTTTGCGCTTTACCACCCAGTGGCTGCTGCGTGACCATGGTGTATGGTCCGGTTGAGCGAGCATGAATCTTGTCGCTCACCATGTGGTGCAGCTTAATCATGTGCATCACACCAACAGTTGTGCGTTCTTCAAATGCTTCACCGCTGCGGCCGTCAAACAGCTGGCTCTTGCCATCAGGTGCAAAGCCGGCTTTTTGCAGCTCATCTTCAATGACTTTGTTTGGTACACCATTAAATGGTGGCGTTGCAACATGATACCCAAGTGCTCGCGCCGCCATACCAAGGTGCGTCTCGAACAACTGACCAAGGTTCATACGGCTCGGCACACCAAGCGGGTTGAGCACTATATCAACCGGTGTACCATCAGCCATATATGGCATATCTTCTGCTGGCAAGATACGGGCAACAACACCCTTGTTACCGTGACGACCAGCCAACTTGTCACCAACGCTGATTTTACGCAACTGAGCAACAAAGATTTGAATTTGCATCAGTACGCCAGCCTTTAATTCATGGCCATTTTCGCGACTAAATATCTTAACACCGACAACTTTACCACCACCAGCATTGTTCATGCGTTGGCTTGTGTCGCGGACATCCTTGGCTTTTTCACCAAAGATAGCACGAAGTAGTCGCTCCTCTGAGCTTAGCTCCTGCTCGCCCTTTGGCGTAATCTTGCCAACCAGTACGTCGCCGGCAGTTACTTCACTTCCGACTTGCACAATACCGTCTTCATCTAGGTGACGGAGTGAATCTTCAGATACGTTAGGAATGTCACGTGTGACGATTTCTGGACCAAGCTTGGTTTCACGGACTTCAACATTGTAGTCCTTGATGTTAATACTAGTCAGCGTATCGTCTTCAACAAGACGGCGGCTAATGACAACTGCGTCGTCCATGTTGTAGCCCGCCCATGGCATAAAGGCTACTAAGAGGTCTTTACCGAGTGCAATTTCGCCGCGCGCTACAGAAGCGCCTTCAATGAGAATATCGCCCTTCTTTACCTTTTGGCCGCGTGCAACGCGAACCTTCTGGTTGATGGATCGATCGTCGTTGCTCTTGGCAAAGTGGATCAGCTCGTAAAGCTTCTTGCCATCTTTGTATTCAACCTCAATAGCATCGGCGTCAGCACGAGTCACTTCACCCGCAGCTTCGGCAACTACGAGCTGGCTTGAGTCACGAGCAACCTGTGCTTCAATACCCGTACCAACCGTTGGAGCTTCAGGAGTAAGTAGTGGGACTGCCTGGCGTTGCATGTTTGAACCAGTCAAAGAACGGTCAATACGGTTCTTTTCGATGAATGGCACAAGTGCTGCAGTTGACCCCAAGATTTGCTTGTGTGCAGCATCCATATAGGTTACTTCGGCAGCATCAACCTGACCCGGCTTAAGGAACTTTCGGGCGCTCACGCGCTCATTGACGAACTTGCGGTTCTTATCGAGTTCAGCACCTGCATCGGCGATTACTTCGGTGACTTCCTGGCTGGCGTCAAGGTAAACGATTTCGTCACTGACTTTACCGTTTTTTACCTTGAGGTATGGTGTTTCGATAAATCCATACTCGTTGACCCTTGCATAACTTGCGAGATTCAGCACCAGACCAATGTTGGCGCCTTCTGGTGTCTCCACGCTACAAATACGACCGTAGTGAGTTGGGTGAGCATCGCGCACGTCAAACCCAGCGCGTTCGCGGCTTAAACCACCAGGGCCCATGGAACTAAGGCGGCGTTTGTGGCTCAACTCTGAGAGTGGGTTTACTTCATCAAGCAGCTGGCTGAGCTGGCTGCTTGCAAAGAACTCACGAACAGCAGCAACAACAGGGCGCGCATTAATAAGCTGGCTTGGGGTTACAGTTGTAATGTCGCTCATGCTCATGCGATCCATTGCGTTGCGTTGCATGCGAAGCATACCGACACGGAACTGACGGGCCACAAGCTCACCAACCAGCTTAATACGACGGTTAGAAAGCGCGTCGATGTCATCGCCTGGCTCCTGTGTGTTGTTCATGCGAATCAATTCGCGAATAATCGCCACGAGGTCAGACAACTGGAATACGCGATTCTCAGTCGTGTTTGCCACGTCAAGGCCAAGGCGTTGGTTCATTTTGTAACGTCCAACGCGGCTGTAGTCGAAACGTTTGAAGTCGTAGAACATACGCTCAATCATCTGGCGAGCATTGTCAACCGTGGCAAGATCACCTGGGCGCAAGCGACGATACACTTCGATTAGGGCTTCGTTTACACCGTGGGAAGGATCTTTTTCGAGTGTGGCATCGATATACTTGGTTTCACCAGTGTCGATATCTTTAAATAATTCTTTGATTTCGCTGACTTTGCTGTACCCCAACGCACGCAGTAGTGTGGTTACAGCAATTTTACGGCGACGATCAATCTTGACATAAATTGCGCCATTAGCTGCTGTTTCAAACTCAAGCCATGCCCCACGACCCGGGATCAGTTTGGCGCTGTAGAGATTCTTGCCAACACCTTTTTCAGCAGTGAAGAATACACCAGCAGAGCGAATGAGCTGGCTTACAACTACACGCTCTGTACCATTGATGACGAACGTACCACGGTCAGTCATCCACGGATAATCACCAAGGTAAATTTCTTGTTCCTTGACTTCACCAGTAACCTTATTCGTCAGCTCAACATTGACATGCAATGGTGCATCGAAGGTAAGGTTGTTTTCTTTTGCAAAGTGCTCAGGATTCTTTGGATCCTGAAATGCATAGTCCTTAAACCGTAGTTCAAGTTTTTGGCCCGTATAGTCTTCTATCGGGTTGAGTTCCGCAAAAATTTCACTGAGCCCCGTTTCGACGAAGTCTTTCCAAGACTCCTTCTGGTGCGCAATGAGATTTGGAACTTCCAGTGCTGTGTCGTCTTCGGTGAAGAAAACGCGTGTCACTGGAGCAGTGTTGCTAGCCGCTTTCGCTTTTGCCATTAGTGCTCCCTCTCGTGTGGTAAGAGTTATTAGTTAATATAGTGTGCGTAGTGATAACAGGGGTGGGTCAACCCTTGGAATCTCGCAGTATGCTTTGGCGCCGAAGCTTTACTAACGCTAGTCTTGCATACTAAAACGCCACGCCACAGGCGTAGTATGCTTTTGACCCACGTTACACAATCTTCATTACTGTTTATTGTAACGAAGTGTATGTAGAATTGTCAACATTTTTTTGTAATTTTATGGGTTGCAATTATTGCGGTTACGCTTTATTGATGACTTCATCAGCAATACCGTACGCTACTGCCTCTGAAGCGCCCATCCAAAAATCGCGCTCCATATCGGCTTTAACCTTGGCTAATTTTTGGCCCGTATTCTTCGCCATTACTTCAGCCAGCTTCTGCTTAAGTTCAAGTGCCTCGCGCAAGCTAATTTCTTGGTCGGTTACTTTACCCTGCGTACCGCTGCTCGGCTGGTGAATCATTACCCGAGAATTCGGCAAGATACTCCGCTTGCCTTTTGCGCCACTACTGAGCAAAAAAGCACCCATGCTTGCCTGCAGACCAATCCCCACCGTTTGAACATCTGGCTTAATGTAATTCATGGTGTCGTAAATTGCCAACCCATCATACACGCTCCCGCCGGGACTATTAATGTACATTTGGATGTCTTTGTCTGGGTCTTCGTTTGCAAGGTGAAGCAACTGTGCAACCACGACATTAGCAGTGTGCTCGTTAATCTCTTCGCCCACAAAAATAATTCTATCTTCAAGAAGTCGAGAGTATATATCGTATCCACGCTCCCCATCACGTGTCTTCACAATCACATTTGGTACAAGATAGCTTTTTGTCATAGCCCTATTGTAAAGCACTATACTAGCACTCGTCAAGCGAGAGTGCCAATTACACCGCCATTTGCGTAAACAATCTAAATATGGTATTTTACTACCAATTGCTCATCAACCTAAAGGAGGAACTCATGAGCAGTCGCACCTGTGGCCTCGCCACACGTCTGGGCATCGTCGCTCTTTGTGGCACCACCTGGTTCTTCATGGCAAGGCTGGCTGGGTTCGTGTTCACGCACAGCTCAGGCAGCACGCTATACAACCCCAGTGGCGACTTCTGGAATGTCACGCTCAAGCCAGAGGATTGGGCGCAGGCTGCGGCCGTAGGGGCGATGGCAAGTATCGTCTTCGCTCTGGTCGGCTGGCTGGTACTGAGCGGGTTCGTCCTGCTCTTCCAGTGGGTCTTCGGTAGGCGCCACAACGAACTGACGCACAAGCAAGAGGTTGCTCGCCGCCAGCAGCAAGAGCGTGCCGTGAAGGACCGACTGCGCCGAGAGTCCGAAGCCAAGAAGGCTGAGATGGACGCCGCCTTGGCCGCGCAGACAGGTGACTATGTCATCTAGGCGCTTTGGCGCCACACTAAAACCCCACGCAGACTGCGTGGGGCTATTCATTAGTATATTCCGACTATTTTGTGTTGAGGGCAACAAGCGCATCAACAGTTTTTTCGGTGATTAACCGATTCGCAACTTCGCGTTGCACTTCTGGTTCGTCAAATCGTTTTGCCATATCGGGATTGTTAGCATACTGCGATTTGTAGGTATTTATGTGTTCGGCTAGCTCATCAGCAGTTGCTTCAATTTTAAGCTCCTTGCTGAGTTCAGCGAGCACCAGCCCAGCCTTAATGCGATTATCGGCCGCCTCATTAGCCTCGGCCTCAAGCCACGCATCACGGTCTGCATAGCCCTTGTTTTCAAGGTACTGCTCAAAGCTAAGGCCCTGATACATCAGGTTTTGCGTCACATCCTGCTCAATGCTGCGAATTTGGTCTTCGCGCAACACCTTTGGCACGCTTACCTTGCTTTTGGCTACCAGTTGCTTCACTGCTTCATCTTTGAGCGCATCAGTTGCCTCACGCTCCTTTTGAGCGGCAATTTCGGCTTCGATATCTTTCTTCATTTCATCAACTGCGGTAAAAGGTCCAACCTTTGCCGCAAATTCATCGTTTACTTCAGGCAGTACAATATGATTCACTTTTTTGATAGTGACTTCAAATACAACAGGCTTTCCAGCAAGCTCCTTAGCATGGTACTCTTTAGGGAATGCCAGCGGAACATCGAGCGTATCGCCAGCCTTTTTACCAACAAGTGCTTCTTCGAACCCTGGAATAAAACTGTTGCTGCCAAGCACCAAAGGATAGTCATTGCCAGTGCCACCATCAAACGCCACGTTATCCTTTTTGCCTACAAAATCTATCACCGTTTCATCACCAAGCTGAGCGGGTTTTTTTGTCTCTTTCTTCTCGCTAAAGCCTTTACGAATTCGCTCTATCACATCTTCAATGTCGCTCTTGCTCACTGCTTCAACTTTTTTCGCGAGTTTCAGCTTCTTATAATCACCTAGCTTTACCTCAGGCAACACATCTGCTTCGGCAACGAATTCAAGTATGTCACCTGGAACAAACTTTTTAATTTCAACTTCTGGGCGCTCAAGCACCTGTAGTTTATTTGTGATGAATGCTTCAGCAACTGCCTTGCTCAGTGCATTTTCGAGCGTTTCTTGTGCGAGGGTGCTTGGATCGACATGTTTTGCCACCATTTCAAGTGGGATATGGCCCTTGCGGAAACCAGGAACTTTTATGGTTTTTGACAATTTTTTAAGCGCAACTTGCTCAGCTGCGTGTAACTCAGATTTGTCTACGGTAATAGTAACAGCAACCCGAGTTTCAGAGGTATTTTTAACAGAACTTTTCATAAGAGAATATTATACCATATACCAGATTTATAGCTTCATCAGGATACCGGCAGACATGCCATAGCCTGTATAGGTGGCAAGTGGCAGAGAACAAGATGTCAGTAGATCCGTGAAGTCTTGTGTTTCTTTTGGAGTTGGATCCTCGAGTGCATACATGAGTACACGATTCTGCATACTTCCTGAACAGCTATATACCATAAAATTTGTGGTGTTATTTCCATATTTTACAGTAGTTGGTAGCTTAGTAAATAAATCGCTGCTCAGAAGGCCCGCATTCACCACAACTGAACCCACGGTGCATGGGTAATTAGTGCTGGTCCCAGCCATGTTTGCGTTTTGCCAACCGCTTGTACCTCCCCCAGTGCACCCGCTTGCGCCATCTGGGGTGCTCGTTGTGCCAGCAGCAACCCATCCGCCTAACGGCGAAATACCACCGTTATTTGCCGACCATAGTTTGATCGCCTCAGCAAATTTAGCCGCAGCATCGCGCACCTGAGTATCACGGGCTTGCACCTGTGCATTTTGATAAATCGTTGCTGTAATGAGAACAAGAATACTAATGATAACCACCACAACGAGTATTTCAACAATCGTAAAGCCACGGCGAAGCTGCTTATGCATACTCACACTATGGCAAACAACACGAGGCACGTCAAGCGGGCGTTAACTACGATAAAACATCTTCTAGGTCAAAATCATCGTCTTCGGCACTGAGCTTGCTACGGCGATCTTTAACGGCGCTCACCACGCGCGCCAGACTCAACTTCTTTTCTTCACCAGTCACCGAGTTTTTTATGGTATACATTTCGCTCCCTAGCTCTTCCTCGCCAATGAACATAATGTACGGGATTGCTTTTCGAACAGCGGTCTTAAGTTGCTTGTCTAGCTTACGTTCAGTCGTATCAACTTCTACATTAACACCTTCCGCGCGGAGCTCTTGAGCAATCCTCATCGCAGCACGGAGTGTGTCACCGATAGTAATCATGTATATATCGGTTGTCGAATACAGCTCTGGGATAAGATTGTGCGTTTCAAGGAACAACTGTGTCATCGTGAGCCCCGGGGCAAACCCTACGGCGCTCATTGGCTCAGCACCAAACAACCCTACTAATCCGTCGTAGCGCCCGCCGCCAAATAATGAGCGGCTGTTTTCGGGGTGAGTGTCATAAAACTCGAATACCGTACCAGTATAATAATCAAGTCCGCGCATAAGCGTAATGTCAAATACCGCGTTCTTAATGCCCGCCCGCTCAAGATGGGTAAATAATTCTTGAATCTCTTTTACTGGCTCGCTATCACGAATGCTTTCGGGCAAATCCGCCATAGTCTTGGCAGCGAGTAGTTGTGCAAGCCGTTGTAGTCCACTCGCGGCAGATTCGGGCCCATAAATATCAATTGCTTGGTCGCGAAATGCCTCTGGAGCAATTTTATTCTTCCTATCAAACAATTTCATCATCAGTTGCGCCTGAACAGTATCGAGTCCCAAGTAGTGAGCCATCATGTAATTAATAATTTTGCGGTTATTGATACGAATGGTGAACATATCGTCGGTTGCGCCAAGTTTTTTGAGCAGCTCGGCCCCCATGACAATCATCTCAGCCTCTACAGCAGTACCTTCCAAACCAAACACGTCACAATTAAGCTGCCAAAACTCGCGCTCACGCCCCCGCTGTGGGCGTTCATAGCGCATAAACTGTGCAATGCTATACCACCGAGCCGGAAAAGCAATGTCGTTCATATGTGCAGCAATCATTCGTGATACGCTGGGTGTCATTTCAGGGCGAATCGCCACTCGTCGCTCACCGCGGTCAACAAACTGATAGGTTTGCTCGTTCACAAGCTCTTGACCACTTTTTGCGGTATATACTTCTACCGGCTCAAGGAGTGGCGTGTCGTACGCTTCGAAACCGTAGCTTTTCACTACCTTGCGCCAGACATGAAATATGTGGTGGCGAACGCGCATATCTTCTGGATACCAGTCGCGTGTGCCTTTGTAGGGTTCACTCGAGAGAGAGCTCATAGTAGGTATATTGTTGCATTATTTTGCATAATATGCAAGCATAACGAATTTTGACAAACAAAAACTCCCTTCTGGGGAGTGAGGGGGTGGCCTGGTGCAAGGAAAAGCTCCTTGCACCAGGCCTGAGTGACCCCGACGGGTCTGCCAGCTCAGCTGGCGGCCACGACAGCCTGCGGGCGACGCTTGCCCCGACGGGGGCGGCGCTTGGCGGCGCTGACCACGGGCTTCGGCTCGGCCGGCTTGGTCGCCGTGATCGGCGTGTCGGTGAGCTGCTTGCCCTTGGGGCGCGGCCCTCGACCACCGTTGCTGGCGGCCTTGATGCTGGCCCTGAAGAACCTGCAGGCGAACTGGAAGGCGCCGGCGGTGACCTCGAGCGGGTAGCCGTTGGGACCGATCTCGTCGAGGTAGCTCGGCATGTGCAACGGGGCCTCGTCGATGACGGCCTCGATGCGACGCAGGGGCTGCTGTCCGTTCTTGGCACGCTCGGCGTTGTAGACGTCGAGGTCCAAGCTGACGAACAGCTCGTACAGGACCTTCAGGGCGGCGTACGTCGGTGCGTTCACGGCCTTGACCTCGCCGCCCGGCTCGGGGTTGTAGGCGACCTTGCCGCCGTCCCTGAGGGAGTAGACGAAGGTCGCCTGCGCGCGCTGGACGTGTGCGAAGCGGGCCAGCATGGGGTCCTGGAAACTACGCGGCATGGTGGTATTCCTTCCGTGTGGGTGTCGGGGATCGAGATGGTGCCAAGACGGCACGCATCCATACTATATATTGTACATCATGTACATGTTTTTGTCAATATATCATAAGTAGTTTTGCTGAAGCCACGCATACATAGCAATTCCTGCCGCTACCCCAACATTAATGCTCCGCGTACTGCCAAATTGCTCAATGGCAACCACTTGGGCGGCATGGGTACGCAGTTCCTCTGTTATCCCTGGACCCTCTGCTCCAAACAATAGCACCGCTTGCGCTGGCAGTGTCGTTTGGTGCAACGCTACCGAGCCAGCGACGTTGTCGAAGGCAATAAGCGGCTTACCCGCTACCGCGCTCATAAATTCATCGACTGTTTTGTGATACACCACATGCAGATATTTATCAGTCATCATAGCGCCACGCTTATTCCACTGTTTACGGCCAATTACGTGCACTTTGCGCACACCAAACGCATTTGCACTGCGTACAATCGTCCCCATATTAAAGTCACGGTCTAGGTTCTCTACGGCTATTTCAAGCCCACAGCCCTTTTTGTCTAGTTCTGCCACAATCTTTTCTATGGGCATGCCCTTATACTCATCAGTGACATTTCGGGTATCATCCATGCTGAACGTCCCTACCAAGGTAATCAACCATAATGTGGCTGTCGAGCACTGTTAAGCGCGTAATGGAGGCATTCGCCAGACGAGTTTGGTGCACCCATGACTGCGGCAGATCTTTAATGCGGGCAACAAGGGACTTAATTGCCGTTTCATGCGTTGACACAAGCGCAGCTGGCGGTAAATACACACCATGAAGCGGTGTCTCATGGTCACGTTGGCGTTCCGCTTGCAAGGTTAAGTGATCAATCGCGAGCATCGCACCGTACATGCGTGAGCCTACCTCGTTCATAGATTCACCCCCGGGCAGCTTAAAATCTTTGCCACTCGCCCTTAATGCCGCCATCACTTCGTCGGTGTAAACATCACTCCGTGGCTGGCCCTCGGCTGCGCCCTGCGACAATTCCTGTAGGTCATCAGTTAAGTAAATTGGTAATGCGCTGTTCGCTTCACGCAGTGCCAGTCGTAGCGTGCGACGCGTGCGTACTGCCGGTGACGACACGGCTACAAGGGGCTGTATGAGTAATCGTTGAATATATCGCCCCACTGCTTTAGCCTGTTCCTCCCCAAGTGCCGAAAGCGCCGTTTCATTGGTACGACCGCCAATTAAATCGGGGCGCAAGTTCGCCATCGATTCTCCGTGTCGTAGTAAATACAGCTGTGCCATTACGAAAGGATTATACCAGGGGACGGTGATAGAGCAAACAAAAACCCTTCGTGACAGAAGGGACGAGAGGGGGATGTTACCCCAGAGCGATGACGGAGTCTTGTCACGTCATCACCCCGGGGGTTAGCACCCAGCTTATCGCCAAACCACACCGATTGTAACCAATTGGATGACTACACGCCTGGTCACGAAAATCGCGTATGTGTTGGCAAGCTGTTCAGTCAGTGAGGCGCACACGGTGCCGCCTGCAAACCTGCTGATGCGGTGTCATGTGCATGCAGTCCTTGTGTGCTGCATTGTATATATACATTATACTACTTTGTTTGCATTTTGTCAATACCTTTCGTCTTGCAGACTGGGGGCGAGTTTGTTATGCTGTGAAATGCAATCATGCGGATGTGGCGGAATTGGTAGACGCGCNNCACCAAAATCGGGATTTTTCCAGAAATGTCGCTCTCACGGGCGATTTTTTGTTGGATATTTTTTAATTGTTGCCACAGGCAAAAACCACTTTCCGCCCCCTTTCGGAAAGTGGTTTTTGGGACTAAGCCATTTGGAGTTTGGGTGAGGGTTTTGTTGCCCAAAAATAGGTTCAACCCAAAGATTTCAGACAAAACGGCTTTTTGTCCGTTGTAGTCGTCAGTTTCTCGCAAATAACAGATAGATTTTGCGGTTTCAAGCCAGTTTCTCATAGGTTCTAACCAAGCAAACTGGTTGGCTTGTAGATTTGCCAAACTCTCTTCTAAACTTTTCTTTTTGCTCAAAATATCAGATTTCTTGGCGATAAAGGTTTGGCGGTCAATATCTTGGTCAAGATAACTATCTAACAAAATCTTTTGTTTGCCGTTTAAGTGTGAGATTTGCGTTTGCAAATCGTCAAGCATACTGGCGTTACCCATGCTTTCGACCTGTTCATCTTGTGCCATCTTGTCCGTCATAAAGTCATAGATTTCGCTGGACATTTCGTATTCGCCGAGTAGTGCCGAAAGTTGTGGCAACAAATCTTTTCCCCTTATTGGTGATTCAACACACTTAACGGCTCGCTTTTTACGAGAACAGCGGTAATATGTCCAGGTATGCGTATTGCCGTTTTTCTGAGTTCTAGTCTTTGTTTCACTCGTTATGCCCATACCGCAATTTGCACATTTCAAAAGCCCTAAAAATGGCGTTGCTGGCTTGGTTTGCTTTTGGGTATGCCCACGAATTTCAATAACTTGCTGAACTTTATCGTAAAGAGCTTTTGAGATTATCGGCGTGTGCCGGCCCTCGTGGAGTTCGCCATTGTAGATAAAATGTCCGTAGTAAAAAGGATTTTGTAGAATACTTTTTACTTTATCGTCCTTAAATGTTCTTCCGCCAGATGTTATTGCTCCATTTTCCTGTAAGAAATTGGCGAGTTGTTCCATTGTTTTGTCGCCTCTGGCATATCGCTCAAACAATTCTTTAACAAGCGGTGAATACCGCTTATCTAAAACAATAGTTTTAGTTCGAGCGTCATTTAAGTAGCCAAAAGGTGCTTGGCTAGGAAAATCGCCATTTCTTACTCTGGCTCGCAACCCTCGTTTAGTGTTCTCGGATAAATTATCTACGTAATATTTGGACTGACCAAACATAATTGACAGCATAAACTTGCCTTGACTGGTATTCTCAAACTGGAACACTGGAAAGCGTAAAAAGTTTAGCGATGTTTGATCTAACAAGTAGATAATTTGTCCGCCGTCTATGGAATTGCGGGCAAGTCTGTCGGGGTGCCACGCCAAAATGCCGTTGGCCTCATTATTTTCAATTCGTGTAATCATAGAGTTGAAAATGGGTCGCCCTGGACTTTTGGCAGTTTGTTTTTCTATGAGTTCGTCAATAACTACAAGTTTTTTATCTCTCGCAAACTTGCGGAGTTCCGCAAGTTGAGCGTCAATGCTTAAAACTTGTTTGTCTTCTGTATCGGTGCTTTTGCGAGCGTACAAGATATATTTTTCCACTTTATCCTCCTTGAAACTTAAAAAGCCGACCTGGTGCAACACAATTCAGATAAACTAAACTGTTCCAAGTCGGCTTTTTAAGCCAAAGAAAAAAGTTTATCTATAAATTGTGTTGCTCTTTCATTATACAACAAAACCCTCACCCAAACCCCAAATGGCGAAAGCCCAAAAACCACTTTCCGAAAGGGGGCGGAAAGTGGTTTTTGCCTGTGGCAGGAATTAAAAATTACTAAAGAAAAAATCGCCCGTGAGAGCGACATTTCTGGAAAAATCCCGATTTTGGTGAGTTTTTACGCCCACGCTAGAACCCATTTTAGCATCGAATGCGAGAAATGAGGTTTTCGGTGGGTCGCCCCCGACCCGACCCGCCGAACTGCTCCGCAGAAATGAGCAAGCAGTTTAAGCGCAGAAAAATGATTTTTGAGAAAATATTATTTTAGTACATCTACTAAGCTGTCGCCTGCTTTATAGAAATGCTTAATTATTGCAAGAACCATGCCATGCGATGCGCCAGAATGACCTTGTTCGTCCATGAGTTTCTTCAAATCTTCGGCACCTACTCCCTGGCTATGTGCTTTCATAAGGTCGATCGCCGACCTCGAGTCGGCTCCATGATATAAATCGGTTGCTCTAATTTTCAAACAGTCACGCCATTCACCAGCAGTAGTAGGATTAATCAAATCAGCCGACTCTTTTACGAGCTCAGGAATTTCTTTTTTTGCTTGGTATTCTCTCTCAAACTGCTCAAGTTTATACTTTGCGCTCCATGCCTCGCTCTCTAGGCGTGCGTGTTCTTTATAGCTTTCCTTGTCATAACCAAAATACTTTTCGTAAGCCCTATCAACACCCATTTCGCCGATTTCTCGTGAGTTCATAGACTCGCCATTAAAATCAACTGTTACGTGTTCTCCGTTCAGATAGGCTTTGTAAAGGTCGTCTATGGCATTAGATTTATGGCTTCCTGCCATAAGTTCGCCTTTTCGAGGCTCATCTAGTAGCTCTGTCTTACCTTCGCGCTCATACTTTTCATCGTGAGCTTCGTCCCACGCTTTCACTTCGTCATCTTCATAAGTATCTGGTACATACGTTGCATTAAACTCATCACGACCAATAATATATCTGTCAGGACTGACATCGTCAGGGTTCTCTGGGTCGTAAACTGTCGCGATAAGTGCATCGGGGCCGCCAAATTGTTCTTCGCCCCATGGAGCAGTTATCTTTATAGGCTGTCCAGTTGGATTTGGCGTAATTCGTGCTTTTCCCTTGGCTTTAAAAACACCATCTTCATCAGTTGCTTCGTATCGTGAGTCAAACTTATTAGCCCCAATAATATAGCGCTCACCCCCAGGATTGGTCACGATAACATCTCCTGGATTAGCAGTGTTTGTAGTCTCAACTGTGCCGTCAGATAGAACAGTTTGCAGGGTTTCGCCACCTTGAGCAATTTGAGCATGCACTTTACCGAACTTTTTATAGATAGGTGCTTCAACTAGCGCATGAGTCCACTCATCGGTCTGAAGGTCTAAGTGTCGAGGCTCATCATCGACACGCTCAGCGCGCCGAACATCTATATGTTGTACTTGTTGGTCTTGGTTTGGTTGAGGAAAGTTTTCGCCCATTTTTCTAACTCTTTTCTATTTATTTAATTGATTACCTTATCTAGCGCAATTATACCATATATTTAATACTGTCAATAGCAAAAAATCATTTTTCTGCGCTTAAACTGCTTGCTCATTTCTGCGGAGCAGTTCGGCGGGTCGGGTCGGGGGCGACCCACCGAAAACCTCATTTCTCGCATTCGATGCTAAAATGGGTTCTAGCGTGGGCGTAAAAACTCACCATAGTAAAACACCAGGTACACCCTGGTGTTTTACTATTACATGCTCACTACAGCCCAAAACGAGCCATCTGACCAGCGTTATGGTCCTCGCGCAGTTGTTCGGCCAGCTGGCGCACATCTCCCGCTTGTTTCACACCAGTATTCATAAAACCGTAGGGATCGCAAACGGCGCGAATTGCTTGGTACATAGCCACAACACGCTCATCAAGCTGGCTGTAAATAAACTTCGCTTTCAGCCTCCCCTCGCCGCCCTCAGCAATCATCGTCCCCCCGTGAGCATATACAAGCTTCGTCAAGTCATCGAGCAGCTTGAATACCTTTTGCTTATCTGCAACTTTGCGGAGTTCGAGCGAAGGGTACACGCTGTAGGTGTTGGTGTACACATGACCGGCAAGCGGCAAGGCAGTATGGTGTTTCTTGGCAAGCTCTGCAAGCCCATGCGTAAAGTCCTCAAGCCGTTCGGTCGGCACATGGAATCCACTCAGAATGGCAGGTGCAGCTTGATCGGCATGGTCAGGCAGCGAAGTGTAGTAGGCGACATCAAGCGCCGCCAGTATATCGTCAGCAGCTTCGCTATCGGCAGTGCTGAGCACGCTACCTTCTTGATTGCCATAGCGCTTATTAATTCGCTTCAAATGTTTGCTTCGATGTCGTTCACTAAAGTCATCGAACCCAATAATCACCACCGAAGCAGGCTTAATGGTTTGCGCTGCCTGGCTATAAAAGCCATAGCTACGACCGCGTTGTACAGCGGTTTCAAAAAGTTCGGCATCAAAGTATTCGACAAAGGCAGGATTCATTTTGCATAAATCGTCCAATGCATCGCGCGCGGCATCGGTGCTGCTAAACACCAGCGCGGCCACACCATAGTGAAGACTACGAAACTCAGCCCGCATAATCATTTCGGTGATGATGCCAAGCGTGCCCTGGCTCCCAATAAACAGGGGTGTTAAGTCAAAGCTACCGTCTTTTTGCTTCACATCGGCAATCGTGTTGTAGCCGGTAGCGTCGTTACTGCGCAGTTGGTCAAGTAGCTCCGCATTTTCCTCAATAATGCCATCAATACCTCGGTAGACATCACCTTCGAAACCTTCCAGCCCCTTGCGGCGGTTGAGTTCACGTTTATTTATACGGCCAGTCTGAATAACATCCCCACTCGCAAGTACAACCTCGAGCTGATCAATTGCCCGCTCAATCGTACCGTATTTACCTGCCATTGGACCCGCTACTGCACTGGCAATTGCACCACCCACCGTACCGTATACATGCGATCCCACGAGCGGCATTACCGCCGCACCATGGAGCGAAAGTGCTTGATTTAATGACCCAATGGTAGCCCCAGGCTGTAACCGAACGAGCTTTTGTTTGGCATCGTACTCAAAAATCTTATTCATATGCGCAGTCGTCACCAGCGCCACACCCTTGCCGATGGCCGCGCCAGTCGTGTCAGTACCTGCGCCGCGGACCGTCACAGGGAGGACGTGGCCTTTATTTGCAAGCTGCCATGCAAAGCGGCAAACTTTACGAATATCGTTGGTAGTACGGGGATAAATCACCATTTCTGGCTTAATTTTTAGCACACCCAAATCAGTACTTAGTGCTTCTCGTACGTCGGTGCGCGTGCTCACCTCACCGGCAAGGTGTCCGCGAAGGTAGGCAGCAACTTTACTCATAATTCCCCCGTGTTAAACTCATTACCACCAGTATACCATAAGCACCTCGCTGTTTTGCTTTTTGTTGCCATCTGTTATACTAGAGTAACCATTCTCTACGCGGATGTGGTGGAATTGGTAGACACGCTAGCCTTAGGAGCTAGTGCCGCAAGGCGTGAAGGTTCAAGTCCTTTCATCCGCACCACGCAAAGCAACCAGCCTTAGGCTGGTGTTTTTGTATAGATACATTACAATGGGCGACGGTAGTGTTGTGCGTTAGTAACGAGCGATGCAATAAGCCCTACAGTAGCAGTGTGTTGCGAAACTGTGGCCACGCGGCTTTCAGGCGCAACATCGGCAATGCGTAACGATACCGAGCGAAACGCCGTTGAAACCTTTCCCGGCCACTGCGCACTCGTGTTCGCGACACCACCATGCCGTGCCGCATGCTCTGACTGGTGGTTGCGGAGTGTGGTTGACGCCACATCGCGACCAGTGCGCACCAAGGCTGTAGCTGAGTCCATTTCACCACGCACCACACGGCTATACTCCTGCACAGCAAAATCAATCTTATCGGCAAATGGATCGGCAACTTTGCCCCATGGCGTCACGGCATTGCCAGCCCGGGCTATTCGCCCATCAATATTGTCGGCCAAGTCTAACGCGCAGTGAGCAATGGCGGCGTTACGACGATTCACTGCGCCTTTAGTTTGAGCAATCTCAAGCGCTAGTCTCAGACCAACCCGCCCAAACGTAAATGCCGATGCGGCAATAGCGTACCGTTTTTGGCGAGCATCAAATCCTTGCCATGTTTCACGCGACTGGTCATACGCAAGTTTTAATGGGTGGCGGACTAAGGGGTTTTTCACATTCAAAGTAAATCACAGTCGCACCCTAAGGAGCAATCATAAGCAGCAAAAAAGTCGCAACAGCGACTCAATTATTCTTCTCGGCGGAAGAAGGTGAGGAAAGCATTTCCATAACTACGATTGTCCACCACAACAATTCCGTTTTCTAGATTTGGTACCTCACCTCTTCCTGACCAAGATAATACCATAAGCCCGTTAGGTTTGAGAAGTCCAAAAAGTTTATTGACTGTGGATAACTGCAAATCGTGATATGGCGGGTCTGCAAAAATTATGTCGTAGCTAGTAGGTTGTTTTGTTTCTAGCCAATTGTTTACAGATGTGCGGACAATTTCTGCTTGCTCATCAGCCCCCAGCGATACCACGTTTTTGGCCAAAACCTTCAGAGCGATTTTATCGCGCTCCACAAACGTACAGTGCCGAGCTCCACGGCTTATTGCTTCTAGGCCAACTGCACCAGTACCAGCAAATGCATCAAGGACATCAACGCCATCGACGTGCGCTCCGATACTATTAAAGAGCGCGTTACGCACCCGCTCACCCATGGGGTGGGTGCGGCTGTTGTCAGGCGCATCAATTTTGCGCCCACCGTACTTGCCTGCAATAATCCGCACGTGCATTGCTAAAGGCCCGCCTGCTTATAGGCGCTATACCAAGCGTAGGTAACCACACGAATGATTTCTGGAAGCAGCTGCTCGCGGCTTTGCCGGGCCAACTTTGTGGTCCAGCCCTGCTTCCAGAATGTCTGATACATATCAAGCGCGAACACACGGTGCACGGCACCCATAAATACGTCATCAAGTGAGGTCGCCTCTGCTGCCCGTAGCCACTCAGGATCAATCTCAGTGTTAGTAAAACGCGTTGTTTTAATACTTGTGGCAATACCGAGTTCGAAGAGCACATGTGTCAAAAAAACACCTTTTGCTCCCCAATATTCCCAGTTTTTGCCAATAGTGTCACGCTTTCCCTCGCCACGAATGAGGTTCTTTTCCTTAATTGTCAGACGTTCTTCTTTAGGCTTGCCCCACAGCTCTTCAATCTTATCGCCCAGTGGATAATGGTGAGCGGGCGTGAGGCCATCAACAATTCCGTGCGCAAGCCACGCCGCTTCAAAGGCTGCTCGCTGGTGATTGCCGTATTTCAGTGCTTCTACCAAGTTATGATGGTGGTCCAAAATCATTAAAGCGAGCTCAGTATCGTCGTGTTTAGTAGGGTCAACATAATGCCACGGTTCGTCTTGACTAGGGCTCTTGCGCTTAATGCCATCAGGGCCGTTATTACCCTCAAAGTGCAAAATTTCTTTAATGGAAGGAAAACCGCTCCCAATACCTGGCATTGCCCGCAAATTACGTCGAGCAACCCTGTCGATTTTTTGATGCACACCTATAAAGTGCCCTGATTTTTTACGAAATGTTGTACCGCTATACATAATTAATTTAACGTTGTGAGCCTCTGATAGTACTGCACTTGTTCACGTAACTGAGTATATTGTACCAAATCATTACCGTTTTTTATAAATGTAGTGGCGGCGCGCTGAGCACGGGCAATAAGCTGAATATCGGCGAGCGTTGCAATTTGCAGATTAAGCGCACCGTGCTGGGCCTTGCCATATATCTCGCCAGGGCCACGCAGCTCCATATCTACTTCTGCCAAATAAAAACCATCGTTGCTCTTTTCAATTTCGCGCAGTCGCTCTGACGGTTTGTTGGTTGTGCTCATCATCAAATAGCAGTAACTTTGGAACTCGCTACGCCCTACTCGCCCACGCAGCTGATGGAGTTGACTCAGCCCAAATCGATCGGCATTCTCGATGATCATCAGGGTTGCGTTCGGAACGTCTACCCCAACCTCCACAACAGTGGTACTCACTAATATATCGTATTTTTTATCTTTAAAGTCTCGCATGGTTTGATCTTTTTCACTAGGCTTCATTTTGCCATGCAGTAGCCCTATAGAACGGTGGCCAAACACAGTATTTTTGAGACGTTTATACTCTGCCTGTACACTCTTAATGTCGTTATCTGGGTTATCGTCAATGAGGCTGCATATAACATATACTTGACGTCCCTTAGTTATTTCATGATCAACTTGCTCATATATAGTGGCAGCACTCACGGGCGACACAATTTTTGTAGCTATCGGTAATCGATTAGCAGGTTTTTCATTAAGAATACTTACATCAAGCTCTCCATATACCGTCAGTGCGAGACTACGGGGAATGGGGGTGGCAGTCATAGCCAAAAGGTGCGGCAAATGCTGAGATTTATCAAGTAATTTTTGGCGCTGATCAACACCAAAACGGTGCTGCTCATCAATCACGACAAACCCTAGCTTGTGAAATGTCACCGCCTGCTGAATCAATGCATGAGTACCCACGACTACATCAACACCGCCATTTGCAATTTGTTCGTAAAGCTCACGCCGTGCAGCACCCTTCACACTACTGGTGAGCAACCCAACACTCACGCCGAACGGTACCAGCAGCTGCTGTAGTGTCTCGGCATGTTGCGTAGCGAGTATTTCGGTCGGTGCCATAATGGCACTTTGGAATCCAGCGTGGGCTGCTTGGCGCGCTGCCAATCCAGCTACCACAGTTTTACCGCTCCCTACGTCACCTTGCAACAATCGGTTCATCGGCACGCCTTTTTCAAAATCTTGCAATATATCCCATGCGGCTCGACGTTGTGCTCCTGTAAGTGCGAATGGCAACTGTTCAACGAACGCTTTTACTACTCCTTTATTGAACGGGATGGGCCAGCCTTTTAGCTTTGCGTTTTCTTGTTTGTTGAGCTGACTTGCGACGAGCAGTTCGAACAATTCCTCAAATGCTAATCGTTCTCGCGCTTTCGTTACTTCTTCAAGCGTCTTTGGAAAATGCATTGCCATAATCGCACCCGAACGACTCATTAACTTTTCAGTAGCGACAATCTCTGGCGGTAAGGTTTCTGGCAAAACACTTATCAACGGACGTAGTGTTTCAAGCACCTTGCGCACCACTTGACTCTTCAAGCCATGGATACTGCGATACACTGGCAGGAGCCGCTCTGCTTGTACGGGTAGTTCTTTTGCCAATTCAGCACTAGGGTTGGTGAGTTGGTATTTTCCATAGTTATATTCAAACTCACCGCTAAAGTAAAATTCATCGCGGCTCCCACCAAGCTGCTGGGTACGATATGGCTGGTTAAACCATACGGCATTGAGCTTACCGGTGTCATCAGCGAGTACGGCCGTCGTAAGCCTTAGGCCGCGGCGAACCATTCGGGTAGTTATCTGCTCACACCTGGCTTTGATTGTTACCTTACCGGGTTGCAAGCTAACAATCGGCACGACACCGGTAAAATCTTCATGGCGACGCGGCAAAAAAAGCAATACATCACCCACCGTCTGCAAACCCGCCACGCGCAATTGCTCGGCGGTTTTTGGCCCCACTCCTTTTACTTGCTCTAGGTTAGTTAATAGATTCACTGTGTCTAGTATACTACTCAGCTAGCCGAAGGCTTTCGTCGAGCATTTGCTCAATATATGCATCGTCTCGTTGCTCAGGATAGGACCGATACCGTCCGCGCTCCCAAATACCGTCATAGACTGCATGAATAACATCGGCGCCCGCGCTCAGCAGTACACCAGTAGGATGTATTGGCATTACTGCGCGCACACCTAGGTGTCGCCGCACTCGCGGCGCAATATTCATCGCATATTCTGCATAGCGATAGCCAAACAAACGCTCATCACCAGCATCAATCACCGCTACCTTATTAATGGGGTACAGCGATTGCAACTCAGGTATTTCACGTACAGTTGCTTGCGTAAGCCCAACAAGGTTAAAGAATTGAGAAAATGATGGATCAATCATCGCTCCTGTTGCTTGCTCTGTCAATACTACATGCCGCATTTGCACATGGTCATCCGTCGGGTGCCCATCAAGCGCTGCAATGTGTCTATCAGTAACGATACCGTGCTTTTGTTCAAGGTAGCGAGCCAGTAAGCTCGACGCTAACCCACACACACTTCCGCGTAGCTGAAGGTCCAGTGGATACGCACCATAAACAATGTGACGAGCCACCGCTTTCTCAATCACAGGAGTAGCATCATCTACGATACGTCGCAATTCAGGCGTATTCATAAAAATACTATATAATATATATGCTCAAAAGTCTATTCAGTTACACCGAGTATACCGTCGAGGGCGTAAGCGGTTGTTTCCCAACCTTCAACTTCAATAGAATCAATTCCCATTGCTTTGACCGGATAATCGTTGCCGCCTTCTTGAAGCTTATCACCAAAGAACAGTATTTCGTCTTTGCTAACATCAATAGCATCGATCAGCTTACGCATTCCGTAGGCTTTATCAATACCAGGCAGCGTAATGTCGGTGCTCGTTGTACCGCCAATGCGCACCTCAAGGTCTGGCAACAACTCAGCAACTTTGTCGCGGTAAATAGGACGAATCTCTTTGTATTTTTCAGCCCATGCATATTTGTCCTCTGGGGTTGCCTGCTGACCAAGTGCCGACATGGTGATCTGGCTGTGACGATCTTCAATAATCTCTCCAGCTGGATTTTCGCACCATATGTCCATTTCTTTGGCTACTTTTTCAAGCGCAGCGACAACTTTTGCCTTTTGGTCTTTTGATAAGTCCTCGGCATACTGCAGGACCCACCGAGCCTTTAGTTCGTCATAGCGGTAATACCGCGTACCACAGGTAGGCATAAGATGCAGTTTATTCAGTAAATGTGCTGGAGCCTCTAGCCGGCTCACTACCTGCTTTTCAATTTGCTCAAAACGTCCGCCTGTTATCACGCATACGTCATATTTTTCTAGCAGTCTCGAAAGCAAGCCGCTCATACGGTCTGATATTTCAGATTTAGTAATAGCCAGCGTGTCGTCTAGGTCAAATGCAATAACTTTCTTCATACTACTAGTATAACCTACGTGATTATCGCTGAACTAGCACAAAAGCGTTTTTGCCTTTTTTGACTAAACTGGTAGCTGTAATAGTACTATCTTCGGTAATTTTTTGACCATTAATGCTTATCGCACCGCCTTGAATAAGCCGCCTTGCCTCGCCATTGCTCGACGCAAGTCTTGCCTCAACCAGTGCGTTAATAATAGTCTGCTCATTAACAACGGGTATTTCCCCGGCGAGGGCCTCCCAATCAGCAGGCTCAAGCGCAGCAACCGTACCTCCACTAAACAAAACACTAGTGACTCGTTCCACTGAATCAAGCCGTTCTTGACCATGGACGAGCCGTGTAACTTCCTGGGCGAGTGAGCGCTGGAGTATGCGCTGACTCGGCACGGCTTCATGCTTTGCAATAATATCGTCGACGGCCGGTTTATCAAGCATAGTGTAGATTTTAATTAAGTCCTTTGCCGTTTCATCATCGGTATTAAGCCAGAACTGGTAAAACTTGTAAGGGCTCGTTTTGGCGGGATCGAGCCATACGGCGCCCGACTCGCTTTTGCCAAATTTTACCCCAGTTGCTTTATTAATAATGAGGGGTGTAGTGAAAACATGTGCCTCAGCACTTTCAAGCTTACGAATGAGCGAAACCCCGGCAATACTATTGCCCCACTGGTCAGCACCAGCAACTTGCAATGTGGCGCCTTTTTCGCGGTAGAGATGAAGAAAGTCATAGCCTTGAATGAGCGCGTAGCTAAACTCTGCATAGCTAATACCTTCGCCACCTTCACCGATGCGGGTCTTAATAAATTCTCGATCCAATAGCTGGGTCATGCTCATGTGTTTTCCAACTTCACGTAGGAACTGCAGATACCCCATATCTTTGAACCAATCAATATTGTCAACAATCTCAAATTGCTGCCCGGCAAAAACATTTTGGTATTGGGCTACGATACCTCGCACGTTAGCCGCGATTTCATCGAGTGATTTGAGATCGCGCTCTTGCTTTTTTCCGTCTGGATCGCCAATAAGCCCCGTCGCACCACCTGCAAGTAAAATTGCCTTGTGACCATGATTAATAAAATGGCGAATCATCATTGCGGGTGCCAGATGACCAATCGTCATACTATCAGCACTTGGATCAACACCCCAATAGAAAGTGCGAGTCTCTTTATCTAAGTCAGTAATATCGGCAAATGTCGTTTGGTTAACGAATCCGCGCCACGCCAGTTCTTCTGATAGCGTCATAAACTCTCCTTTCTGATTGATTACACTAGTCATCGTATCACAAAAAACTCTACCACGCCTACTCAAACTAGTGCTATAATGGAAAATAATATTGCTTATGGGAAGTAACTAACGTGGTAAAAAAGAAGAAATCGGCACGAAGTGTCAGCGTGTATTCAAATCTCGCGACAAAACGTCGCACCAAAAAAGATGCGAAATCACGCAAAAAAGCAGAGTACCTTGCGAGCTTGCCAAAGCATCCACTCAAGCGCATTATGCATCGTTTACATCCTAAGCGCCTTGCCGCTTTCTGGTTTAGTAGGCAAGGGCTCTATACCCTGCTCAAAGGTATTGGTGTTTTTGCACTCATTATTCTGTTGCTTGGCTTTGCGCTGTTTTCTTACTATCGAAAGGATTTGGATGCAATTCGTCCTGGCACGCTTGCACAGCGCGTGAAGACAACCGTTACCAAATATTACGATCGCAACGACAAACTTCTTTGGGAAGACAAGGGTGATGGTGACTATACACTGGTTGTAGATGGTGACAAAATTAGCCCCTACATGAAACAGGCTACGGTAGCAATCGAGGATAAAGATTTTTACAAACATGCCGGCGTAAGCCCGAGTGGTATTTTGCGTGCTTTATTGAGCAACTCCCAAGGTAACAGCGCTCAGGGTGGCTCAACGCTTACCCAGCAGCTGGTTAAACAAGTGTTTTTCGCCGATCAAGCCAAAGAACGTGGCCTGGCTGGCATTCCTCGTAAAATCAAGGAAATGATTCTTGCTGTCGAAGTGGAGCGTATGTATAACAAGAAGCAAATCATTGATCTTTACCTTAACGAGTCACCTTACGGTGGCCGACGTAATGGCGTTGAATCTGCTGCCCAAACCTATTTTGGTAAATCTGCCAAGGATTTAACCCTTGCAGAATCTGCACTCCTTGCTGCTATCCCCAACCAACCTGGCCTTTATGACCCCTATAATGTTGCCGGTCATGAGGCGTTAATCACGCGACAGCACAAAACGCTCGATAACATGACAGAAATGGGGTATATCACTAAACCACAGGCTGAAGAGGCCAAAAAGGTTGCTATCCTCGATACCATTAAACCTGTAGCGGATCAACTCGATAATATAAAAGCGCCTCACTTTGTACTCATGGTTCGTAGCCAACTTGAGAAATCGCTTGGTAAGACAGTAGTTGGTAATGGTGGACTTGTTGTAAAGACAACACTTGACCTTGATGTTCAAGCAAAGCTCGAAGAACAAATGACTGCCATGTTCAATTCATACTGGCCGGGATACGCCGGTTTTACCAACGGTGCTGCGGTTGTTGAAGACGTAAAAACTGGACAGATTATCGGGCTTCTCGGAAGCCGAGATTACGCGTATGAAGGCTTTGGCCAAGACAACGCCGCTGTTGCCTTCATCCAGCCAGGGTCATCAATTAAGCCTTTTGTCTACGCTCAGTTGTTCCAAAACCAGGGTGAAGGCAAGGTAAACTACGGCAGTGGCTCGGTACTTGCCGACTCCCCAACGACATTTGAAGGTAACTACAAGCCATCAAACGCTGACGGTAAATTTAAGGGTAATATCAGCATTCGCAAAAGCCTCGACATGTCTCGCAACATCCCAGCTATTAAGGCAATGGCCGTTGCAGGCAAAGAGCCAACCTGGAAGACAATCCGTGACTTAGGCAACACCTACTATTGTACGCAGGGTGCCGATGCACAAGCAGGACTTTCAAGCGCAATTGGCGGTTGTGGTACGCGCATGGTTGACCATACTAACGCACTTGCGTCACTTGGACGCATGGGGGTCTACATGCCTCATAGTTCGATTCTTGAAGTCAAGAGCAGTACTGGTGAGGTATTAAAGAAGTACAAAGCCGAGACAAAACAGGTTATTGATCCACAAGCAGCCTACGTGGTAAACGATATCCTCGGTGATGGCGCATCACGCAACCTGTTGTTTGGGCGCACCATTGTGCCTATTACTGAAGGAGCAGGTTATAAAGTGGCTCTTAAAACTGGTACCTCTGACAAGGATCGCCAACCGAAAGACATATGGACAGTTGGCTATACAGCTCAAATAGCGATTAGTGTATGGCTCGGTAACCCAGACACCTCACCGCTCAAAAATGGCAACTCATCTATACCAGCTCGCATTCTTGACCCGGTGATGGCTTATACGCTTCAGAAGTATAAAGATGCTGGAGTTGACATGTCATGGTTTGCTGCACCAGCTGGAATTCAACGTGTCGGTGGTGAAGTCTATCCATCGTACTGGAACAAGTCCACCGGTATATCAAATGCCAAGCTTATGTTTGATAGAGTCTCCAAACGAAAAGCAACCAGTTGTACGCCAGAGGCTGCAAAAATTGAGATTGGTGTCACGAAGACGCTTGACCCAATTACTAAAAAGGACGTATACAGTGCTCCAGACGGATACGATGCAACTGCTGATGATAACGTGCACAGCTGTGATGATGCAAAGCCATCCGTGAGCGTCACTGTCGATAATGCCGCGAAGAAAGCCACGGTAAGCTACAGCCACGGTAAATACCAACTTCAGTCAGTGGAAGTGAAAGACGCCAGTGGTGCAGTGATTGCCAGCAAATCAATCAATTCAGATGGCAGTTGGGATGTGGATTTGAGTAAAGCGAGTAATGGCACTCTTACTGTCACCGCCGTTGATACTGCGTATTATCAGGCGGTTGGCACCGGAACCTATTCGGCAAGCTGAAGTACACAGTCGAGAAAACGCTAACACAAAAAAATACTCGCACGTATGCGAGTATTTTTATTACTTCTGGTTCTCAATAGACTTCAACAGCGATGCTTCATGGTCCTTCCGCCGTGGCTGGCTGCGGCGCTTGGGAGCTTCCCGAGGTGCATCGGTCGATGAAGGTGTGCTTTCACGAGCAATCTTCTGCGATTGAGGCTGCTTTTTGCTAGTAGCTTGTGGCGAATGATGCTGACGCCCTGCGCTTTTAGATTTATGGGAAGATTGGTGAGGTTTAAGTTGTTTTGCAACAGGACGACCCTCCACTTTTTTGGCAAACATCATTTTACCGGCTGCAGTTTGAAGGCTACGGACTACTTCAATGTGCACCTGCTGTCCAATCAACGAGCTCGATTGTTCCACTACTACCATCGTTCCATCAGGAAGATAGCCTACTGCTTGATGACTGTCTTGCCCTTTTTGTACTAATTCGAGCACAAGCTGCTCACCAGGCAAGTGACTCATACGCATACTCTGTGCAAGCTCGTTGATATTTAACACCTGAATTCCTTCAACGGCCGCTACCTTATTGAGGTTATAATCAATAGTACAAATTGCAGCCGTATGCCGCTTAGCCAGGGTTAGCAGTCGTTCGTCCACGCCCTCCTCCGCCTTGCTACCATCCTGAAGCAACTCAACCTCCACACCACTCATGTGTTGCAGTTCAGTGACGACATCTAGGCCACGCCGGGCCCGTGCACGCTTGTCGGCATCGGCATTGTCAGCGAGAAACTGTAGCTCGCCAACGACGCTACGAGGAATAACCAGTGTGCCGCCAATAAAGCCGGTGCCGGCAATTGCGATAATTCGCCCATCCATGAGTACAGAGGTGTCAACAAGAATCGCCCTATTCTTAGTTTTTATTGATGTTCGAGGAAGTTTTGCTAGTAAATAGGTTACTTCACCGAGGATAATCAGCGTCACAGCAAGCAACGCTAAATCTTTCGTTTCCATATATTTTGTTCTTTCTACGATTAGCTTTTTAGGTAATCGATTAATGCTTGGCGCAAATCTTTGACGCCTTTAATAAATAAATCCTTGTTACCCGTCTGCAGGGGCGCAATTGCTTTAGTAAACCCAAGCTTTTTTGCTTCCGCAACCCTTTTTTCGGTTAGTGCGGCACTACGTATTTCGCCACCCAGTCCTACCTCACCAAATACCACGAGCCCGTCGTCAAGGCGCCTACCAGCTGCTGCGCTGGCAATTGCCATGGCTACCGCAAGGTCAGCTGCTGGGTCCTGTAGCCGTAAACCGCCCACAACATTGATATAGACATCTTTATCTGATAAGTTCAGTTTCGTGCGCTTCTCGAGCACTGCGATAAGTAGGTTGAGGCGGTTTAAATCAAACCCACTTGCCGTCCTTTTAGGATACCCGAAATTCGTGCCATTGACAAGTGCCTGAATTTCTACCAAAATAGGCCGATTGCCTTCTAAGGTGGCAAGCACGACTGATCCATCGGCATTTTGACGCTCAGCCAATAATGCCGCCGACGGGTTCTCGACAACCACTAACCCCTGCTCGCCCATCTCGAATATCGCTGCCTCGCTTGTACTTCCATAGCGATTTTTAATGGCGCGAACCACCTTAAAGCCACCATATCTATCGCCTTCAAATTGCAGCACGACATCTACCAGGTGCTCGAGCACCTTCGGCCCTGCAATTGATCCTTCTTTTGTGACATGGCCCACGAGTACGACCGCCGCATTGCTTTCTTTAGCAGCCCGTATAATCACATTGCTGCTATTGGTAATTTGACTGACTGTTCCCGGTGCACTGGTAATTTCATCAAGACTGAGTGTCTGGATACTATCAATAATAACGAGTTTATATGCGCCACTTCGGATGGTCGCAGCAATATCATCAGCGCTCGTGCTCGCCACAAATGCTAGCTCATCCCCGCTGTCTGCCCCTAAGCGTGCGGCACGCAGCTTGACTTGACTCGCTGATTCCTCGCCGCTCGCATATAATACAGGTGCCGTTGCGGCAACAGTGCTGGCAATTTGCAATAGCAGAGTACTTTTGCCAATTCCAGGCTGCCCAGCAAGTAGCATTACCCCACCTGGAAGCACACCGCCACCTAACACCATATCGAGGTCTGCAATGCCTGTAGACATTCGGGCAATCTCATCTTCGGCGCTAATGCTACGCATCGACTGGGCGGCAAGGACCTTACCGCTTCGGCTGCCGCGAGCAACCACTGAGTTGCCGCTTGAGTGGGCAACTTGCTCGACAAGCGTGTTCCATTCCCCACAGTTATCGCACTTGCCTACCCACTTTGGGTAGCTGGCTCCACAGGATTGGCAAACAAACTGCGATCGTGCTCGAGCCATTAAAGCCCCGTGGGTGCTGACACACCATTAATGCTTTGATTCAACTCATTGACGTGCACTGCCAGCTTGTTAAGCTCGTCGACTTTTTGGTTAAAAGCAGCGACTCGCGCATTGAGTGACTCTCGCTCGGCATTAAGCTGACTAACCCGGGCCATCAAGGCGCTCCGTGCGACATTAAAAGTCGACTGCGTTGAAAAGCCGCCACTTTGCGCACGCGCATTAAAGGACGAGATGTCGTTCTCTACCTGCGCTCGACTCGTATTGTAATCGATCAATGCTTGCTTGAGAGCTGGCCCATCGCTGTCTATCTGCTTTTGCAGCTCGTTTGCTCGTTTGCTGAGTTCACTAAATACCGCGTTGTACTTGCCATTCATTGCTACAATTGCTGCTCGGTCCGTGAAATAATTTGCATAATATTTTTCAAGCGCAGGCGAAAGCTTGGCAATCGTTGTACCAATAATAGAGTGGAGTTCATTAATTTCTGCACCAGGCTCCGCCTGCTCATAGTATTGCATCACCTGCTTCAAGCTAGCATCATCTTTAAGTGCCGCATACTCGGTACGGAGCAATCGGTCTACATGCGCTCGCTCAAACACGTTCAGTCGTTCATAGGCAGCGTGAAGCATCTCATGGGCTGCTGTCACCTCAAGGGTGCCTTCAAGCTCTTTGTTTTTAATATCAAACAGGTGAATCTTGCGTTTCCAGTAGCAACCCAAAATGGCAGTGGTTCGTTCTTCACTTGAGCAACTTGTATTGAACGTACTGGCATTCTCAATCGTAGGATTGCTTGCATAGAACAGATTATTGCCAAGATTAGTCATCGAAAGCTTATCTTTAACACCCGCCACGGCGGAACTTGGCGTAAATAGTCGTGCTTGCACGACATCACTAAGTCGCTGCCCATAGAGTATTGCTATAGCAGAAAAAACTAGGACAATGGCGCCCGTCACTAATGCGCGGCGCAATTGGTTGCCTTTAGCTTGCTGATTCGGTTCTTTGTTCAACAGTAAGCTCCCCCTCATGTGTACTTACTTCTAGTATAGCGCCTTTTGTGTAAATTCCCGACAGAACTCCCTCGGCAATGGTGTGTTCAAGCTCATCCTCAATCGCTCGCCGAAGTGGTCGTGCGCCAAACTTAGGGCTATAGCCTTTATTAATGAGGTAGCGCTTTGCACTAGGCTGAACGCGGATACCGAGCCCTTGACGAACGAGCCGTTGCCGTAGTTCTTCGATTTGCAGGTCAAAAATCTTAGCGCCCTCTGCACGAGTCAACGCGCGAAATGTCACAATACCGTCAAACCGATTAATAAGTTCTGGACGCATAAACTTGTCGAGCGCTTCGCGGGTTAATTTTTCGTTGCGTTTATGCAAGTCCTCCAGCTTCTTATCGCCCTGCTTAGGGCTATGGAAACCAAGGCTGCTCTCTTGCATCATTTTATTGGCGCCAAGGTTGCTCGTTAAAATGATAATGGTGTTGCGAAAGCTCACCGAGCGGCCCTTAGCATCAGTTAAGGTGCCGTCTTCAAGAAGCTGTAGAAGCAGCTGAAATACATCAGGGTGCGCTTTTTCAATCTCGTCAAACAATACAACGCTATAGGGCTGCCGACGCACTTTGTCGGTAAGCTTTCCACCATCTTCGTAGCCAACATAACCGGCAGGCGCACCCACTAGTCGACTGGTAGTATGCTTCTCGCCAAATTCACTCATATCAATTTTTATCAGCGCATCTACACTGCCAAACACTTCACGGGCGAGTATTCTTGCCAGCTCCGTCTTGCCAACACCTGTTGGTCCCATGAACACAAAGCTACCAATTGGGCGTTTTTGACTGGCAACACCGCTACGGGTACGCCGAATGGCGCGAGCAACTTTTTCAACCGCTTCTTTTTGCCCAATAATATACCTACCAAGGTGTTGTTCAAGTGAGCGAAGGAGCTTCGCCTCGCTCGTTTGTACTTTTTCGACAGGTATATTCGTCATAACAGCAATGGCATGAGCAATGTCGTCTTCGGTGAGGGCAATAGCCGTCTTAGACTCCATTGCTGCCCGAGCGGTTTCTAAGCGATCATTAATCTGACTGATGCGCTGCTTGTACATTGCAGCTCGCTCATAATCTTCGCTCGCCACTGCATCTTCCATCTTTTCGTTCAGGTTTTTCAGCTCTTTTACTAACTCACGATGCCGGCTTGGTCGATGTCCCTGCTTAACTCGCACGCGGGCTGCGGCTTCATCAATCACATCAATCGCTTTGTCGGGCATAAACCTATCAGCAACATACCGATCACTCATGTATACAGCACTCTCTAATATGTCGTCACTCATCGCAACACCATGGTGCTTTTCATAATAACTTCTGAGTCCTTTCAGGATTGCCAGTGTTTCTTTGCTCGTCGGTTCTTTTACAACTATCGTTTGAAAGCGTCGTTCGAGCGCGGTATCTTTTTCAATATGCTTACGGTATTCGTCAAGTGTCGTAGCGCCAATCATATGTAATTCACCACGAGCTAGAGCCGGCTTTAAAATGTTCGCTGCATCCATACTGCCCTCAGCGGCACCTGCCCCAACGAGCAAGTGAAGTTCATCGATGAATACAATGACGTTACCCTGTTTTTTGATTTCACTAACAACCTTTTTTAATCGATCTTCAAACTCGCCACGGTACTTTGTGCCGGCAATCATCGCTGCCATATCAAGCATAATCACCCGTCGATCAAGCAGATGATCGGGCACTTCCTCGCGAACGATTCGCTGTGCCAAGCCTTCTACGATTGCAGTCTTACCTACTCCTGGCTCACCGATAAGCACGGGGTTATTCTTAGTGCGACGGCTCAAAATAGTCACCAGCCGCTCAACTTCTTTGGTGCGACCAATCATCGCATCCAGCTCACCCGCAGCCGCTTTGGTGGTAAGATCTATCCCAAATGTACTCAGTGCCCCGCCACGAACCGTGCGCTGCTTTGGTTCCGTTGCGACATCGCCGTGTTCACCCCGTGTTCTGTCAAAATAGCTCTCTAGTTCACTCATAATATCTTCTACATCAGCATTCATCTCGCGCAGCAGCACTGTTGCGCGTGCGTTATTTTGCTTAAGCAAGCTATATAAAATATGCTCGGTACCCAAAAAGTCCTGGTTAAACTCCTTGGCAACTTCCCAGCCCATCCGTAGCGTCAAGAGGGCAGTTTCACTCAATCCTACTGCGCCCGTACTCACCACAACCTGCTGTGGCTCCAAGCCTAGTGCCTGTTCGGCACGCGGTAGTGTGACACCAGCGTCTGCCAGTACTTTTGCTCCCATGCTGCTTCCTTGGGCAAGCAGCCCAAGAAGCAAATGTTCAGTACCGATATACGCACTTCCATTGCCGCGAGCAATCGCGTCGGCATGCTGAACGCTTAGCTTTGCGTTGTCGGTCAAGTGTGAAATAAAATCTGCAAAATCTTCCGGCATATACTGCCCTCCTTATAGGAATAACCTTTCATCCACTAGTATATAGGCTAAGCTAGCACTCGTCAAGTGAGAGTGCCAATTTATTACATTTCGCTACATAAATCTATTGCTTTTTTTGAATTTTTAATGTATAATATTTTTTTGTGTCAACAAGGGCACCCTACGACGAGTGAAAGGAACTCGCGTGATCCCCAACATCAGCATCTCACCGATGCTCATCATCATCGGCGTCATCGCGCTGATCGTGCTGTTCGTCCTGTTCAAGTCGATCAAGCACATCCCGGCCGGCTACAACGGCTGGGTGACGAAGAACTTCGGCAAGAAGATCGCCGACGGCGGCTTCCTGGCCCTCGACGGCGAGGCCGGCTACCAGCCGGACCCCATCCAGAACGGGTGGCGGTTCAAGCTGTGGCCGATCTACACCGTGAAGGTCGAGCCGCTCGTCCAGATCCCGGCCGGCACCGTCGGCGTCGTCATCTCCCAGGTGGGAGATGCGCTGCCCACCGGTTCCAAGTCGGCGAGCTACTCCGACGCGCTCGGTGACTTCGTGGATGTCCGCGCCTTCATGGCGAACGGCGGCCAGCAGGGTGTGCAGCGTCGCATCCTGGCCCCGGGCGCTACCCGTGCCATCCATCCGTACGCCTTCCTGGTCGTGACCGAGGGTCACGTCTACGGCAACGCCGTCAACGACGAGGCTGAGGCCCTGGTTCGACAGATCCAGACCCTCAACCTGCGCTTCGTGACGGTCAGTTCTGACATGGTCGGCATCGTCACCACACTCGACGGTCCGCCGCTCGAGGGCGGCGACATCGCCGGGCGCATCGGTGGCTTCAGTGACATCGAAGCCCTCGAGAAGTCGGGAGCGGCCACGTCGGCTGTGATCGATGCCGTGCTGGCGCGCAAGAACGGGCTGCACTCGAACTACGAGAACTTCCAGAAGTTCCTCGACGAGGGCGGCCGTCTGGGCATGCAGCACGACGTGCTGGTGCCGGGTGTCTACATGCTGAACCCGTTCCTGGTCAGCGTCGAGTCGGCGCCCATGCTCGTCATCGAGCAGGGCGAGGTTCGCGTCATCAAGTCGTTCATCGGTCTGCCGACCGTGGACAGCAGCGGCGAGACCTACAAGTTCGGCAGCATCGTCAGCCCCGGTCACCAGGGCATCTGGGATGAGCCGCTCCGCACGGGCAAGTACGCGGTGAACCCGCACATCTACTCGCCCATCAAGGTGCCGACGGCCATCCTGCAGCTCAACTGGGCCAACCAGAACAGCGAGGCACACGAGCTCGACCAGAGGCTGGTTCCGATCCGGGCCAAGTCGCAGGATGCGTTCGAGTTCTCGATCGACCTGCAGGTCCAGATCCACGTCCCCGACACCAAGGCGGCGAGGGTCATCGGCTCGGTGGGCACCATGGAGAACCTCGTCAACGAGGTGCTCCAGGCGGCGGTGGGCAACTACTTCCGCAACAAGCTCAGCGAGATGCCTGCAACCAACTTCATCGAGACGCGCGGCTCTGTCCAGCAGGAGGCCACCGAGTACATCACGGAGTACCTGTCCAGGTACGACGTGGAGGTGCGCGGTGTCTACATCCAGGACGTCGTACTGCCCGCGGAGCTGGTCAAGGTCCTGACCGAGCGAGAGATCGCCAAGCAGGAGAAGACCACCTTCGCTCACCAGCAGGAGGCCCAGAAGGCCCGTGTGGCCCTCGAGGCGCAGACCGGCCAGGCCGACATGCAGAAGCAGCTGGCTACCGCTCAGGTCTCGATCGAGATCAACGAGGCCAACGCCAAGGCGAACGTCGCCAAGGCGGATGGTGACCGCAAGGTGCTCGAGCTGACCGGCCAAGGCGAGGCCGCCAAGATCCAGGCCATCGGTGCCGCCCAAGGCGAGGCCGAGAAGGCGCTGGGTCTGGGCAAGGCCGCTGGCTACCAGGCGCAGAAGGATGCCATCGGTGCGGGTCAGACCGCTGCCGTGGCCGTCGTCGATGCGCTCAGCAAGAGCCAGACGCCGTTCATGCCGCAGACGCTCATCACGAGCGGCGGCGGCGACATGGGTGGTCTGCTCCAGCTGGTGCTGGCCAACCTGGCTACCGGCCAGAAGCCGGTGCAGCACGAGGTGCCGTTCGACGGCGCCCCTGTGCTGACGAGCCAGAGCTCGACCGATTCCAACCCGGACGACGTCGAGAGCTGATTCACCCGCAACCTTCACTGGTTGCACCCCAGGGCATCCCTTTGGAAGCATACACTTCCGAGGGGGTGCCCTCTTTCATTCCTATTTTTTTCAACTTATTGACATGTATAACTAATTATGATTAAGTATTTTTACGCATTCACACGAGCGAAGGGATGTGCGTAATGTTTAGAAATTGGGGTGCACACTACCCGAACGGAGCGATTGTACTCGCGATGTTCGACGACGGACTCGGCCTCATGGTTGTCGTTGACAACACTGGTGACTACCATCACCGGTCCATTCGTGCTCGAATCCAAAACGACAGCAACACGCCCGTAGGAAAGGACCGCCTGGTTGCTGATCCGAAGGACGTCTACTACAGCTACTACGCCGGGCCAGTTGTCGCACAGCTCAGCAGCTCAGAGCTACTCTTCGCCGCCAGTGGCGTGTACATCGACAAGATACTTCTGGGCTTCAGTATGGAAGAGCTCCAGCTGGTCCAAGCCGATGAGTGTCAGAGGCGCCCGTACAAGGCGCGCTAGCACACAAAGAGCCGCCATCTCCCCTTCACGGGGAGTTGGCGGCTCTATTACATACGTAAAACTATTCGCCTTGGCTTTCAATTGCGCTAAACAAGTCTTCTTCAATGTTCTTGCGCGGCTTCTTCTCGGCTGACTTTGCGGTAGCTGTCTCGATATCGAGCTCGTAACCAGTTAAGCGGCTCGCAAGTCGTACGTTTTGACCACCACGACCAATCGCAATACTTTGCTGATCCTCGCTCACAAATACCTTGGCAGATTTTGCATCTTTATCAATTTCCACCTTCACAACCTCAGCTGGGCTCAATGCATTGCGGATGTAGGAATCGATATTTTCATCAAACGTAACAATGTCGATTTTTTCTTGATCACCAATTTCGTTCATAACGGCATTAACGCGTGTACCGTGGCCACCCACGAATGTACCAACAGGATCAACCCCGGGCACAGTGCTTGCAACTGCCAATTTGGTTCGACGGCCAGCTTCCCGAGCGATACCTTTAATTTCAACAGCGCCAGTGTCCATTTCGGGCACTTCCTGGCGGAAGAGATATTCCACAAACGCTTCATTGCCACGACTCAGAATAAGCTGAGGACCACGATTGTCACGCTCAATGTCTTTAATGAATACTTTGATGCGGCTTCCAACGCTATAAAACTCACCCTGAATTTGCTCGCTCTGCGGCAAAATACCGTTGGCCTTGCCAAGCTCCACGCGAACAACCCGTGGCTCAACGCGCTGAACTACACCGGTAACAACCGTACCGATTTTGTCTTCAAACTCTTCAAGCACTACTTCGCGCTCTGCTTCACGCAGCCGCTGCAGCACGACTTGTTTTGCCGTTTGCGCAGCCACACGGCCAAAGCTTGTTACTTCGTGCATTTCCTCAACGATATCGCCCAGTTTAGCATCTTTGTTTTGCTTTTTTGCATCTTCAAGGCTTACTTCAACTGCATCGCTACCAACGACTTCTACTACTTCTCGCTGAACATATACTTTTGCCGTACCGTCATTGACATTTAGCTCAGCACGAACATCTTGGTCACGCTCACCATTATCGCGACGCCACGCAGCAGCAATTGCCTGCTCAATAACCGAGAGAACGGTTTCTTCAGGCAGGTTCTTTTCTTCTGCAATGGTACGTACAGCAAGCGTAAGCTGTTTAATGTTTAAGTCTTCCATGTTTTCCTTTCTTTCTACGAAAAATTCCGACCTGCCGGCCGGATGTGTACGTGTCTATCATATACCTAGTCTTCTTTGAAGTCAAGTAGGTATGCATGCGCCCCCTGGAAGGGCGCATGCGCGCTCAGGGGGCGATCTGGCTGGGTTCGAGGCGTTTGAGAACAACCTCATATCCCTTGGGAACAGCCACACCTCTCTTGTCTCGGCAGCAGTCGCTGAATGAGCCGACGATGCCGGTGTCGAGCGTTTCGACAACCCGCACGCCGTCACGCATGGTTTCGCGGACGAAGACAACGGTGTACATCACAGGGCCGGACTTACCGTCGCGACCGTTGCGAGTGGCCTCTACCACGAGAGTTCCTTTCTCGAATAGGCAGTGATCGAAGCGGTGAGCTTTTGATCTGAATACACATTATCCTCTTTTTTTGTAATTTGTCAATATACACCGTATTGCCGTATACTGTGCAGTGATATGAATACTGCCGATTTTCATTACTCTTTGCCCGACGATTTAATTGCAACAACCCCTCCTACCACCCGAGGCAATGCAAGGCTGCTTGTTTTACATAAAACCTCTGGTAAGGTAGAAGATCGTACGTATAGCGATATTGTTGAGTATCTCGAAAAGGGCGACGTGCTCGTTATTAACAATACAAAGGTGATTAAAGCTCGATTACTCACTACCAAACCAAGTGGTGGCAAACGCGAGCTTGTACTCGTTGAAAAGCATGGTAAACATGATGATTGGCATAGTCATAAAGTCATCTACCGAAAGCGCCTGCGCGAAGGCGACATATTACACATTGGTAATTATCAGCTTGTCGTGAAGCAGCTACTTGATGATGGCATGGCAATCATTGAAAGTACAAAAGACTTGCTTGAAATTGCCGAAGAACATGGAAGTGTGCCATTGCCGCCGTACATGCGGCGTGCTGCTACCAAAAACGACATTGAGCGTTACCAAACCGTTTTTGCTAAAGAGCAAGGAAGCGTTGCGGCGCCAACGGCCAGCCTGAATATGACACATAAAACTATTGAGCAGCTGAAGGCGAAGGGCGTCGTTGTCGCCTATGCCACGCTTCATGTTGGGCTTGGCACGTTTTTGCCCATTCGGGTTGAGAATGTCGCCGACCACACGATGCACAAAGAATATTTTGAGGTACCTGCAGCTACAATTGAGGCAATCCAACACGCCAAGCAATCAGGGCGCCGCGTAGTTGCACTAGGTACAACCGTCACTCGTACCCTTGAGTACTCACACCAGCAAATACTTACTGGCCCCGCAAAAACGATTTCTGGCGAAGCAGATATATTCATGTACCCAGGCTACAAGTTCAAAACAATCGATGCCCTTCTTACTAATTTTCATATGCCAGATAGTACGGTGCTTATGCTCACTGCCGCGTTTGCTGGTTGGGATAACCTTAAGCCTGCCTATAAGCATGCTATTGCCGAGCGTTACAAGTTCTTTAGCTATGGCGATAGCATGCTCATTATTTGATAGTTTGAAAAATAGAATAAATGATATAATTACTGCTATGTCCGAACGATTCTCATGCCTAGCCGACCTCACCGATCTTACACCACCGAGTGTCATTATGATGGCGGGCGTACCTGCCAGCGGTAAATCAACCATTGCCCGTGAACTCGGCACCATGCTCGACCTGGATGTGCTATCAAGTGACGCAATCCGTGAAGAAATTACCGGTAGCGAATCAGACCTCAGCAGAGACCGTGACGTCTGGAGTAACCTTTACTCGCGAGTAGAACGCGCTATCACACAACGGCAATCGTGTATTGTTGACGCAACACACAATAGCCTTCACGTGCGAGAGCGAGATATCGAACGTTACCGAGAATATGGTGCACGTATGGTAGTCTGTGTGCACGTGATTGCAGAGCTTGAAACAGTACTAACCCGTAATCGTGCGCGTGAACGATTTGTTCCCGAAGCTGTGATCAGCCGTATGCATACAAACTTACGACTTGATCCCCCATCGCATGAAGACGGCTTTGATGCGGTGATTCGCCTCGCCAACGGCTAGCCTGATAGTTTGCTACAATACGTGTATGTCATCTGCGCTTTCGTTCACCATTACTCACCGTCTTAACGGCACGCTCGCACGCACGGGTATTATTGCTACTCCTCATGGGCAAATTGAAACACCGGCGTTTATTGTTGGCGGTACCAAGGCAACCGTCAAAGCACTAACGCCCGAGCAGGTCAAGGAGTACGGTGGCCAAGCGATTTTGGCCAATACCTACCATTTGATGTTGCGTCCTGGCGCCGATATTGTACAAGCAGCAGGCGGGTTAGGTGCATTCATGAACTATGACGGTCCGACGTTTACGGATAGCGGCGGATTCCAGGTATTCAGCCTGGGGATTGCCTATAAAAAGGGCATCGACGCCGTTGCTCACACCCAAAAGGGCGATGCAAAGCAAGCAACGCACACCAAAGACCAATTGGCAAAAGTAACAGATAGTGGTGCACAGTTTCGTAGCCACATAGACGGCACAAAACTTATGATGACTCCAGAATCATCAATGGAACTGCAGCATGCCATTGGCGCCGACATTCACATGGCGTTTGACGAGTTAACTGCACCACTCGCTTCGCACGACATCATTGAAGCGGCCATGGACCGGACTCATAAATGGGCCGAGCGCTGCTTGACGCGCCACGATGAGCTTAACGCTGAGCACATCGCTAAAGGTGAGAACCTACAGGCACTCTACGGCGTTGTTCAGGGTGCCCGGGACGAAAGCCTTCGCAAACAATCTGCCACGTTTCTTGGCAACTTAGGCTTTGATGGCTACGGCATAGGTGGTGTCTTTGAGCCTGGTGAGATTCCCAGTGTGGTGCGCTGGGTTAATGAAACGCTACCCGATGATAAACCGCGTCACCTGCTCGGCATGGGTTCGCAGCCAGCTGATTTGTTCCTTGGCGTTGAATATGGAGTTGATACATTTGACTGCGTTGCCCCCACCCGCCAGGCTCGTAACGGCGCGCTCTACACCTACGATGGTCGCATCAACATTACCAATGCAAAGTACCAGGGCGACTTTTCGCCTATCGATCGTGAATGCGACTGCTATAGTTGCCAGCACTACACACGAGCCTATATAAATCACTTGTTTCGCTCTGACGAGATCTTAGGTGCTACACTTGCCAGTATTCACAATGAGCGTTTTGTCGTACGAACCGTTGATCAAATTCGCGAATCATTAAAAGATGCTACTTATTTTGAGCTTAAGCAATCATTCTTGTCGCGTTATTACGGTGATACACTACCCACTGGCGTCGTGATTTAGTCAACCAGGCGTAGTGTCGGGTGCTCAAAAGTATCGATTTTTTCGTGCCGTTTAATAACCGTAATGAGACGAATGGTTAGTGGAGATACCACGATTTCCGTAGCAATTTTGATACAGAAAACCGTGATGATCAATTGCATGAGTGTTGCTGCGGGCATGGTGCCAGCAAAGGCAATGAGCGAAAAGACCGTAGTGTCTACCAATCCTCCTACTGCCGAGCTGCCGACAAGCCGTCTCCAAAGCTGCTTGCCCTTGGTGTGAATCTTCATACGAGCCAGCACATAGCTATTAAGCAACTCACCAATAAATAGTGCCGTTATACTAGCCGCTACAATACGCCACACAACGCCCAAAATGCTGTCGTATGCTGCTTGATTATTCCATGAAGTCTCAGCGGGCAGTAACCCCACTAACCAAAATGTTACGCTCGTGAGTAGCAGTGTGGTCATACCAACATACAAGAGCGAACGCATTTTTCGAAAGCCATATACTTCCGTCACAATATCACCCACAATGTACGCCAGTGGGAATAGAATAGTCCCTGCGTCAAATATGAGAGGCCCCACTTGCACCATTTTGATACTCGCAATATTGCTCACAATAAGCGTCATGACAAATAACCCCGCAAGCATTTCATACACATGCACACTTTTCTTTTTCATCCAAAACATAGTGCCTAGTATACACTACTCACTAGGGTGATGGCAGCGATTGCTCTGGGCAGCCCTCCAAAACCCGTAGCATTGCCTCTTTTTCAGGACCGGTTACCCATAGCGAATACTTATATTTCACTGCGATTTGCCTCGCTACGTATTGGCAGCGGAATGATTTGTTGGCCGGTAACCATGTGGCAGCATCGCCATCACCCTTCGCTTGGTTGGCGCTGCCATCAACCGCCAACAACTCGAGTGGGTCATTAGCAAATGCGATCCGCTGCTCGACACTTAGCTGCTGTGCACCTGTCTGCCATGCATTGCTCAGCGCTACAACGTGGTCTATCTGCACAATGTCGCTTGTGTCTTTACCCCGTGTAAAGGTGACGGTAGTACCCGTATACGGATCGGCTAGCACTCCACTCGTCACCTTGCAAGTATCGTTGACTGATGCATCCATAAGATCGCGGTTGAGAATAATATTTCGCATGTCACAACTGCCAACCAGCAGCCAACCATCACCAAATTGCGTACGTTCATAACCTGTTTTGGGCGCCCTGCCCTTTACTTCAAGGCGTTGCAAAATATCTCGTGCCAATGACGGATGAACCGTGGCCGCTGCTGTAGTTTCTTCTATACTAGCGTCGGCAGCATCATCAGCAGTTGTAGGCGCTGGCTTTGTCTGGGGCACATACGTCGGAGCAGTAAATGATTGCTGCTCAAACATAAACAGCACGATTGCTATCGCAATTAATACTATTCCTACAACCCTCCGCCTTCGTTGCATCTTACTGCTATTATACCTCTGATATAATAGTTCTATGCAAAAAGTTTCTCGACTCCTCGAACAATTTATTCCTCAATCATATTCGCTTACATGGGATCTTACGAAGATTTGCTTGCCTGAACGCCATGTGGTTGGTACTGCCATTATTCACGGCACTCGAAAGAATTCGGCTACTATTACTCTGCACGCAAAAGCACTTACCATTACGAGCATTACCGTTAATAATCGTGTCGTCGACTCTTTTGTCATAAATGGCGATGAGCTTGTTATTACTAGCGAAGGTACTGGCGAAGTAGAGATTGCGATTACCTATACACTTTCAGTTACCGATGCGATGCACGGAATATACCCTTGCTACTACACAGTTGACGATGCGAGGCAAGAAGTATACGCAACCCAGTTTGAAAGCCATCACGCACGTGAAGCATTCCCGTGCATTGATGAGCCTGCCGCGAAAGCTACCTACGACATTACCCTCATCACCAAAGATGCCGAAACTGTGCTGAGCAATATGCCCATTACAGCACAGGAGCAATCGCCCGCAGGAACCACAACCAAATTTGCTACCACACCTCGCATGAGCAGCTATTTGGTTGCATTTGTGGTTGGTAACCTCCAGCGCGCAACTACTACAACACAGCATGGTGTTGAAGTGAATGTGTATGCTACAAAAGCCCACTCGTCCGCTGCACTTACCTACGCGCTTGAACATGCCGCACAAACAATAGACTTCTTTGATGATTATTTCAGCACACCATATCCTTTGCCCAAAAGTGATCACGTTGCCCTCCCCGACTTTAGCAGCGGCGCAATGGAAAACTGGGGGCTTGTAACCTACCGTGAAATCGCGCTGCTGGCAGATCCCGAGACGGTGAGCATAGAAGGCAAACAATACGTAGCAGAAGTCGTTGCACACGAACTCAGCCATCAGTGGTTTGGTAATCTCGTCACCATGCAGTGGTGGGACAACTTATGGCTCAATGAGAGCTTTGCAACCGTTATGGAATACCTGGCACCCAATGCATTTCATCCGCAGTGGAACTTGTGGTTTGAATTTAGCACCAACGAAGGTGTTATGGCACTTCGCCGCGATTGCATAGATGGTGTACAGTCAGTGCAGGTTGACGTCAACCATCCTGATGAAATATCTTCCCTGTTCGACGGAGCCATCGTGTATGCGAAGGGTGGCCGTTTGATCCGCATGATGCAAACCTGGATTGGTGAAGCGGCTTTCCGCAGTGGTCTAAAACAATATTTTGCCGACCACGAGTATGGCAACACTACGGGCGATGACCTATGGAATGCTTTATCTGCTGCCAGCGGCAAGGACGTCGGCGCACTCATGAATGCCTGGATATCGCAAAGCGGCTACCCCGTTGTCACTGCAGCGCTTGATAGTGACACACTTACCCTTACGCAAGAAAGGTTCTTCGTTGGACCTCATAAACCAGATGACACACTATGGCCAATCCCCCTGCGCGGTAACGATGACAGTATTCCGGACCTCCTTGATGCTCAGTCTGTATCAGTTCCGTATACCAGTCCACGAGCACTTCATCTTAATAGCGACGATAGTGGACACTACATCGTCAATTATGATGAAACGCTTCGTCAAAGAATTATCACAGAGATTACACAAGGAAAGCTCAGCGAAACTCAGCGGGCACAGTTTCTTCATGAGCAGCTTATGCTCGCGCGTGCAGGCTACACCAGCAGCGCTACTCTTGTGACACTGCTCCAAGCTTACAGGCACGAAACCGACGAAAAAGTATGGGGTATTATCGCGCTCGCTATTGCTGATCTTAAGCGCTTTGTTGAAAACGATCAGGCAGCCGAGAAAAACTTGCGTCGTATCGCAGGGGAGCTAGCTCGGCCGTTGTACGCTACCTTGGGCTGGGACCCAAAACTAGGTGAAAGCGAAGATGATACAAAACTTCGCGCAACCATCATTGGGCTCATGTTATATAGCGAAGATGAAGCAGCAATTCACCATGCCATTGAGCTATATCACGTGAACAAACCTGAATCATTGACACCAGAATTACGCAGCCTTATTCTCAGTACTGCGGTGCGCCATGGCAATGACGACACAACTGTTGATAATCTTTTGAAGTTTTATACCACCACTGCCAATAGTGACCTGCAGAATGATGTTGCAGCGGCGCTCACATCGAGTAAAGACGCAGCCGTATTGACGCGACTTATAGGGCTCCTTACTGATACCCATACGATTCGCAGCCAAGATACTGTACGATGGTTTGTTAATCTGCTCCGCAATCGTGACGGACGGGCTGCTACCTGGAACTGGATGCGGCAGGAGTGGCCATGGATTGACAAGACGTTTGCAAGCGATAAAAGCCATGACTACTTCCCCCGCTATTCTGCCAACTTACTCGGCACCCGACAACAACTTCAAGAGTATCGAAACTTCTTTACGCCGCTACGCGATAATCCATCGCTCACACGCTCAATCGACATGGGTGTGCTCGACCTTGAGGGCAGAATTGCATTGCTCGAGCGTGATGGCCCAGCAGTGGCCGCAGCACTAACTGAGTTCTAAGTATTCTATTACTAGAGGCGGTTCATTTGTCGTCACGATAACCACGAGTCGCAAATCGGCATCACCAAAAGATGCTGCATACAATCGTGCGGCAAACTCCATTTGGCGCTGTTTTTTGGGTGTAATGGCTGCAATACCGCCACCTGCCGTATCAGTTTTACGATGCTTAACTTCAGTGAAATACAGGATACCTTTGCGTTGCGACACGATATCTATCTCACACCATTTTGTACGCCAGTTTCGCTCAAGTAGCTCGTGTCCTCGTCGTACGAGCTCTTGCGCTGCGGCTTCTTCACTTTCATTACCGATTACTCGTGAGTTCTTTGCTAGAGGTGTGCTCGGCTTCGTTACACTCCCATCAACGGGCTTCTCCACTTGAAACTTTTTTAATGGTGCAAAGCTTAATCTATGCAACGGTGTTACCCCATAGGCCTCAATCGCTTGCCGATGCCGAACAACACCATAGCCTGCATGTGCGGCAAAACCATAATTGGGGTACAAAGCATCTTGTTCGGTCATATAGCGATCCCTCGCTACTTTGGCAACAATGCTTGCCGCGCTCACACTTGGGAATAGGCTATCTGCTTTCGGCGAAACGGTAACATACTTCTCTAGGGGTGTGCCGGAAAGAAAATTCACCGTGCCGTCAATAATAATTTCGTGATAGGGAGTGTGGATAGCCCGTACCGCTCGGCGTGTCGCTTCACGCAAGGCTTCACTCATACCCAACTGATCAAGTTCATTTGCACTTACCCAGCCCAGCCCAACCGCTTCTGCTCTTTCATAAATAGCATCAGCTAACGCTTCGCGACGTTTTTTAGAAAGCTTTTTACTGTCGTCAATTCCCACAGGAACATGACCACCAAGTACGACTGCGCCAACCACAAGTGGCCCCGCCCATGGTCCACGCCCAACTTCATCAATACCAAGGATCATCCTTCCATTGTACGCTATGCTTAGTATTGAATAAAAGCTTTAGTTATGTTATAGTAAATCATCCATTGCTCGTTACAAACCAGGAGGCTATCGTGTCACCAATCAATAACACACGCGAGGCTACTCGCCTGCAGCAAGAGCTGACTTCTGAAGTCCGCTCCAATGCGTCGCTCGTGCGTTTCGCTCTCGTGCAGCGCTGCGACGACACCGCCATGCCGCTGTTCTACGGCCTGTTCGACATCGGGGATGCAGCCAAGACCATCAAGGCAACCTCACCCCAGATCGCCGAGCTCATCTTGGCTGTTGGCTTCACCACCGACCGTGACGCTGCGCAAGCAAGCATCGATGCCCTGAAGCACGGAGAGGTCCTTCGGTTTGGTCCGACTCCGGAAGAGTAGATCGATGCGCGCGTAGCCGCCACGCAATGGAAGGCCCTGCCTTGACCCAGCAATGGGTTGAGGCAGGGCTACTTTTGCATAGCAAAGACCCGCCACAAATTGGCGGGTCATGGATACGTAAATCTATAAATTATTTTTCAGCCGAAGCGTGACGCGCTTCAACTTCAGCAGCCTGTGCATCCAGCTTAGCTTGTTCTGCATCTTTTTCAGCTTGCTTTGCAGCAGCTTCTTCGGCTTTTTGCTCTTTCATTGCCTTTTCATCTTCTTCGGCATGATCATTCTTAACAGAGTTGACGGCTTCGCGATCAAATTGAACAGCTGTGAGACGCGCGCTCTTACCGCTGCGACCACGAAGATAGCTGAGGAAATTACGGCGAACCTTGCTCCTGCGAACAATTTCTACTTTTTCGACAAGCGGGCTATGGAGCATGAAGCTTTTTTCAACACCAACACCGCTGGCAATTTTGCGAACAGTGATGCGGCTCGTGTGCTGGCCCTTGTTGTCGGTACGAATTACTACGCCTTCAAAAATCTGAATGCGCATCTTGTTACCTTCTTTAATCTTCTGGTGAACGCGTACGGTATCACCGCTGCGAACGTCAACGACTTGCTGCTTTTTCTGCTCGTCGTTCACTTTTTGAATCAATGCAAAACTCATCTCTTACTCACTTATCGTTTATTATAGCAATTCGACTATTAACTATAGCATACTTTTTGCTCTTTTAAAAGGGGTACGGGGCGCTTTTCGTCCTTTTAGACTCATCAGCATAGGAACACACCTATGGAAGCAGTGGCAAAGAGACCCACTGGCGGCACCAAACCGAACACACCATTTTGCGGCGTGCCCTGGTTGACCAATGGTCACTTTGACACTCCGCTCCTGAGGACACTGACATGTACGCGAGGTACATAGCACTTGTTCGTTATATAAGCCACATGGCGTGAAGAGGGTTCTCACAAGGGGCTCGCGACAACTACGTAGGTAATCGCCTACCATTCTCTTTCGCACTATCATGCATTTTATTGCCAAGCAGACATCGCTCAAAGCAGATTCCCCGCACCTTCTGCACAACCATTACCTATGGCCGCAAAAGACTATGGGATAACTACTGATTAATGCTCCGCTCAAAGCTCTCTATGCACGGCAAGACAACGCAACGTACTTCACATGGAAGCAATTGCCCAAAAAGGCAATCGGTGAGTACACCACATTTGCCCTGTCCATCAACCGGTAAAGGTTGAGACAAATGGCCGATTTTTGAACGATCCTCGTTCTCAACTCAGCCCTAGCGGGCGTACACACTAGACTTCACTGTCCTCGTATGCTGAGCGAGGCTATACACTCGTCACCAGTAATGACAAGCAAATGGCTTCGCTCAGCAGGGTCTCTTTGCAAAATGTTCGATCAAAAAAGCAGGGGTTACCCTCTGCATATTTGATAAACTAAATCATACTATAAAATACATTGTTAGTCAATCTCAAGAATCAATCTAAATAGACTATACTAGGGTATATGGACTACAACGCACTTGCTCTTGAGCTACACCAACGATACAAAGGTAAAATCACCACTACACTGCGCGACACCGGCACGCTTGATAAAGAGAAACTGAGCGCCTACTATACACCAGGTGTTGCCGAAGTGAGTCGCGTCATTGCTGAAGACCCTTCAAAAATGAGCACCTATACCTGGACTAATAATCTTGTCGCGGTTATCAGCGATGGCTCTGCGGTACTTGGGTTAGGAAATATTGGTCCCAGGGCAAGTATGCCAGTTATGGAAGGTAAGGCGCTGCTTTTTAAGCGTTTTGCTAATATCGATAGTGTTCCTATTATTCTTGATGTTCATACAGCGGATGAAATCGTTGCCACCATCAAAGCCATTGCTCCTAGTTTTGGGGCAATTAACTTAGAAGATATTGCCGCACCGCTTTGCTTTGAAGTAGAGGAGCGCCTGAAGGAGCAGTGCGATATTCCCGTGTTCCACGACGATCAGCATGGAACTGCCGTCGTTACGCTAGCGGGTCTCATTAACGCTATGAAGGTAGTTGGTAAAAACCTCTATGATTGCAAAGTAGTGCTCATTGGCGCTGGAGCCGCCGGTACGGCCATCGCGAAGCTGCTCCACATGTATGGCGTCGGCAGTATTTACGCTGTCGACAGTAAAGGAATTATTAGTGACAACAGAACGGACCTTAACGAAGAAAAGCGCGCGCTCATGACGTATCTCGAAACCGGCATATCAGGTACGCTTGATGATGCTATCGTTGGTGCGGATATCTTCATCGGCGTCAGCAAACCAGGGCTTCTCACGAAAGAAATGGTAGCGAAGATGGCGCCAAAGCCGGTGGTATTTGCCCTTGCCAACCCAACACCAGAAATAATGCCCGAAGAGGCTAAGGCCGCAGGTGTAGCGGTAATTGCAACTGGGCGCAGCGACTTCCCTAATCAGGTGAATAATGCGATTGCTTTCCCGGGCATATTCCGCGGGGCGCTTGACCATGGAGTTAAAAAGATTACTGATGAACACAAAATCGCAGCCGCCGAAGTCATTGCCAGCCTCATCGAGTCCCCCACTCCTAATGAAGTAATCCCCAGTGTATTTGATCCACGCCTAGTCGATGCAATAGCGCGTGCCATCAAGTAGCTTATTGACCTTGAATATAGGTAATGTGCTCATCGTTGGCTTGCTGTGTCGTCGTAAGCTCTCCATTCCATAAATCGTCGAGAACATATGCTGCACGTCGAACCATATCGGGAGTAGGATCTACCGCTGCGAGCGACGCCGCTCTAGCCGCAAGCGCATGCGCAATCGGCGAATTATTGTCCAGAAGAAGCTCATTGTATACGGGACGCTTTGCGGGTCCAGCGTCTTTAGGCTCCACGCCATTCCCGTATCTCGCAATATTTAATAAGTCCTCAGCCGCACACCCTCTGGCAGCAGACAGCATAGTGCCCCGCGCATCTGCAAAAGCCTTCACAACCTGCTGAAGTTGACGAAAATCACTCGCGGGGTATTCCCCACCACCATGTATTTTTTCACTCGTCATCTCATCCTCCTATGCATGCATAGTAGCAAGTAGCGCCGTTCTTTGCTAGCCTATACAACGCGGCCGACTTCGTCGAGCGTAGTTTCGCCGCGTAGCGCAGCCAGCACACCGACTTGTTCTAAGGTGAGCATACCTTCTTGTTTAGCAACTTTTTCAATGGCTTCGGGGTGAACGTCTTCAACATCACCACGAATGAACTTTTGTATTTCTTCAGTTACTACCATTTGTTCCATTATCACAATGCGTCCTTTGTAGCCAAACGGAGCATCATCACTCGGCACAGGACGCCATAGTTTAAAGGTGTCTAGATTTGGATGCTCAGTGTCTTCAGGGATACCCTCAAGCACACGTTTAACATAGCTTCGCGTTGCTTCGTCGGGTTCGTATTCTTCTTTGGTGTCGTCAACCAGCCGTCGCACTAAACGCTGAGCAATCACTAGGCGAATTGCAGAACTGAAAATAGGGTTAACGCCAATCATGTCAATCATACGGCTAAATGCCGCGCTGGTACTGTTGGCGTGAAAGCTGCTCAGCACCAGATGCCCGGTAATTGACGCTTGAATTGCCGTACGCGCTGTATCTTGGTCGCGAATCTCGCCTACCATCACGACATCGGGGTCAAGTCGCAGCACGCTGCGCAACCCGTCAGCAAAGTGTTGACCCCCAGTTGTATCAATAGGTATCTGTGAAATACCCGTCAACCCATATTCAATCGGGTCTTCAAGGGTAATTAACTTTCGATCAGGCGTATTTAAAGCATTCAACATGCTGTAGAGGGTGGTTGATTTACCACTCCCGGTTGGGCCTACCATGAGTACCAGTCCACGAGGATGACTCACAATTTCGTCAATCTCGTGCCGTTGTTTGTCGGGTATGCCAAGGAGGTCAAGGTTTAGCAGGCTTTCATCAAAGTTAAACAGGCGCATGACCGCATCTTGACCATAGAGCGTTGGAACGGTTTCAACACGGAGATTCAACAAATGAGTGCCCGCCTCGTCGGTTATCTCACGTTGCATGTGGCCAGACTGGCTTTCAGTGGCTGCGCTGCTGATCCCGGCGCGGCTCGCAAGTTCGCCCATAATCACGCGGTATTTGTCTCGCCCCAGGTGTGCTACAGGGTGAAGCGTGCCATCGACGCGCAACCGCACACGAATATTATCGCGCTCATTTTCAATGTGAATGTCACTTGCCCCCAGCTTGTCAGCCTGCGCTATGATAAAGTCGAATACTTCTTCGCTACTCACCGTATTAAGCGTTTGGCTCACCTGGTTAATCGTATCGCTGTCACCTTCTTTGGCAATCTCGATGTCGTCGTATACCACCTTCTTTGGTGGATCGTAGCGATTCATAAACGCCCGATACCCGCTCAAGCTTATCAATAGGAACTGAACTGTCACGCCCTTTTCATTGTATTCGCCTGTCATGCGCTGTATGACAGATTGAGGAGTCTGCGCAGTGACACCAAACTGGAACATGTTCTGGCTATCACCCTTCACGAGGGGTACCATGCGATCGCGGTGCATCGCATCAACTGGCATAACATCATTAGCTAGTGGCAGGTCATTTTCAATCTGACGTGTATCAAGGTATTGGAGTCCCAAAATAGCAGCCCGCTGCTGAGTGGAGCGCTCATCTTGTTCTCGCCGACGCTGCTGGATTTCTTCTTCGTTCACTATACATAGTGTAGCAAAAAGCTTATGCAAACAACAGTGATATACTAAGGTCGTGCCAGAAATTATTGTTATTGCTCACAATATTCGTAGTACTCACAATGTGGGAAGTATTTTTCGCACCTGCGAGGGACTTGGCATACAACAAATAATTCTCAGCGGCTACAGCCCTTACCCCCAAACAATTAATGACACGCGGTTACCCCATATTGCCACTAAAACTACAAAGCAAATTCATAAAACAGCGTTAGGTGCAGAAACAATTGTCCCCTTTACTCATACTGAACAACCGCCTATCGAGCTCCTCAAACAACAAGGATATCATATTGTCGGCCTTGAGCAGTCACCTCACTCCATCATCCTTTCCGCTTACCATCCACACGCAAAAATAGCCCTTCTATTAGGCGAGGAAGTCGATGGCATTGCGCCAGAGCTCCTGGCTATGTGTGATGATATTGTTGAAATACCAATGGCAGGCCAGAAAGAATCGTTTAATGTGAGCGTCGCTACAGGGATTGCGCTCTATAGCATTATGCATCAGGCGGGCTAGCAGTACGCTTGCGCATTTGTTCGTAGTACATCACCGCCTCCGCCAAGGCTTCATCAGCCGTTCGTTGCCGTTCGGCATCGCCTGAACGGAGCGCCGATACGATTGTTTCATTATTAGCGTAGGGTCTTTCCAGCAATTCATAGCATGCCTGAGCAGGCCATAGTAAATCAATCAACCGACTCACCCCATCAAAGTGTGGTGTGCCTTCAAATTCACAACGTAACGCAGCAGTTTGCCGAGTGTACATTTCGCCATACGACTCTGGGGTATCCCCTACCATGTCGGCCACTAATTCCAAAAATTCGTACACTTCAGCGTCACTCAATTCGTCAATACTATCATCACCGTGGCCTTCATAACCAGTTTCCGCGTAGGTAGATGCCCACACTTGGCTGGTTGCATATACATAATCAGGTGCAGTAGTAGAGCCGTAAAGACTAATACTTTCTACTACCGAAGTATCACCAATTGTATAGCTAAAGCTAATATCAAGCTGGCGTGTTTTGTCGATTTCACCTTGGTACTTTTTATACTCCCGCGGAACCGTAGTGTTGCCAGGATCAGTGTAGCGATATTTTTTGTCATCCCAACCCCATGCACGAATAGAAACACCCATAAGCCGACCATCCTGTTTTTTCAGGTCAAGCTGCGGGTAGTACGAGCCGTCGGATTCAATAGCCAGCTGAGCATCACTTGGACGCATGAGCTGACCAACACGAGTAGCGCGCAGCTTCTGCTCCACCTCATCGGGGGAGTGCTGAACAGTCATATCAATAAATGACAGCGGTATACCACCATCTCGTTTATGTGCCAAAAGCACATCGGTCAGCGCTATGAAGTCTGCTTGCGGCTGCGTGAGCTCATGATCAAAGTTGTCTTGTGGTGCTTCAATTGTTGCGTGTGGTCGTTCCATGCTTCCTCCGTATATGAGTATACTACTCGAAGAAGGAGTAAGTGTCAACTATACACGTATTTTTATTTTACTACCACTTTATCTTGTCCAAGAATATCGGACAATGATGCTATTAACCCGCCATCGAGGTCAACTCGAAAAGGTAGACGTATTGCGTTTGCCTTATCACCGCCAAGGACCATGATGATATCGCTCTGGCCAGGGTGCAAGCCGCAAGCCTTTTTAAGCGAAAGGAGTGCCGCGTGATTATTAGGATCGGCAACATGCACATACGCAGTTTTGAGCACAGCACTAGGAGGAGTAATTGGTTCGGGCATTTTTGCGCTCATTGCTCCCGTATGCTTTGCTGCTTTACGCCGATACCCCGTAACGGCAGCTTGGCTTGTCGGCGCAGCCATTTTACGGCCATGACTTTCATACTCTGACAATTCTTTGTCGGTGACAATATTAATTTCATCGGCAATCATTTTTGCTTCGCTTCCCACGTTGCCATCACGGTCACGGGCGCTTACCTTCCCCGAAACTTTCAGCACTACGTCTTGGCGCAAGTTGTCACCAAGCTGTTCAAATAGTTTAGGAAATACGATCACTTCCGCTTCCCCCGTTTTGTCCTCTAAGCCAACAAAAGCCATCTTGCTGCCGCTTTTTGTGACAATGGTTCGCAGCGTTGCCACCAATCCACCAATGGTGATCGTTTGTCCGTCAATCTGTGGTGATACGCTCCTAAGCGGTACCGTTTGCTCTTCAAAAAAGGCATCAAAATTATCAAGCGGATGTGCACTAATGTAAAGACCCAGCAACTCGCGCTCCCACATCAGCTGCTCTTTATCGGTGTAGCGGACTGGCGCAGACTTTAACTCAATGGACGGCATGAGTGCGTCACCGCCCCCCAAAGCACCAAACAAGTCCGTTTGTCCGCTCAGAGCTTCCTTTTGTAGCTTACTCGCAAAGGCCAATATATCTTCGAGGTTAAACAGCAGGTCGCTGCGAGTCCCAAGCCTATCAAATGCCCCACTTTTAATCAGCGCTTCGTACGACTTTTTATTGACCTTACTTGTACTTACTCGTTTTGCAAAATCTTCAATGCTCTTAAATTCGCCATCGGTGTCGCGCGCACGTATAATTTCTTCAACCGCAGCAACCCCTACACCCTTTACCGCCGCCATGCCAAAACGAATTTTCTTTTCATTTGGCACCACGGCAAATTCCACGAACGACTCATTAACATCTGGGTTAAGAACCGTCATACCCATGTGTTTACATTCGGTAATTTCGATTGCTAAGCGGTCAATATCATCTTCATCACTTGTCATCAGAGCAGCCATGAAGGCATCTGGGTAATGCGCTTTAAGGTAAGCCGTCCAGTAGGCTATCAACCCGTAACATGCGGCGTGACTTTTGTTAAAACAGTAGTTTGCAAACTCTTCAAGCTGCGCCCAAAAGGTTTCTGCCACTTCCTCAGTGGCACCACCCACCTCTACTGCACCCTTCACAAAGTCCACTTTAACTTTGCGCATTAAATCAATTTTTTTCTTCCCCACTGCTTTACGCAACGTATCTGCCTGGCCGCCAGTAAACCCACACCATTCCTTGCTAATCTGCATGAACTGCTCTTGGTAAACTAATATGCCATAGGTATTTTTCAGCGAGTTTTCCATGCCCGGGTGCAAATAGGTGATTTTTTCTTCACCGTGTTTTCGCTTGATGAAGCTATCAATAAACTGCATTGGACCTGGCCGATACAATGCCACCATTGCAATAATATCGTCGAACATGCTTGGCCGTAGTTCACGTAAATAACGCTTCATGCCTGCAGATTCAAGCTGGAAGACGCCCGTTGTATCACCACGCTGAAAAAGCTCATAGGTCGCTTTGTCATCGAGCGGAATTTGGCTTAAATCAATTTCCGTTTTGTATACTTTGCGAATAATGCGGAGTGCATTCTTAATAATCGTCAGGTTAGACAGCCCCAAAAAGTCCATCTTAAGCAGTCCTAGCTCCTCAACTGGGACCATGGGATACTGAGTGGCTACCACGCCCTTTTGCGCCATTTCAAGGGGGACAAATTTGACTAAATCATCTGGCGCGATTACCACTCCCGCAGCGTGCACACCATGGCTTCGAATCGTTCCTTCAAGCCGCATTGCAAAATCAAATACTGTTTTGGCTGTTGGGTTAGACTCGTACTCTGCCTTAAGGTCTTTATCGTCTTGCACACTGACGCTGAGTGGAATATGCCTGCCCTGCACTGGTGGAGGAATCATTTTGCTCAATCGATCAGCTTCAGCGTAGGGCACTTCTAGTACACGCGCCACATCACGCACCGCTGCCCTAGCTGCCATTTTGCCAAACGTTACAATGTTAGCAACTCGCGCCTCACCATATTTGTCGGCACAATACTGAATCACCTCGTCACGCCTGGTATCCTGAATATCAATATCGATGTCAGGCATGCTAATACGGTCAGGATTTAGGAAACGCTCGAATAGCAAATCATACTTTAGTGGGTCAAGATCCGTAATGCGTAGCGCATAGGCAATGATGCTTCCCGCTGCCGAACCACGTCCAGGACCAAAGATGATCCCCTGATCTTTCCCCCAGTTAATAAAGTCCTGCACAATCAAGAAATAGCCGTTATAGCCCATGCGGTCGAGCACCTCGAACTCCATTTCGACTCGTTCATTAACCTCGGCAGATAATAACTTTTTCAATGCAGCAGGCATGAGCGTAGCAACCTCTTCGGGCGACTTGGCTTCGTAGCGCATGGCAAGACCGCGGTACACCAACTTATCAAGGTAGCTTTTCTCGTCTTCACCATCGGGTACCGGAAATTTAGGAATAAGAATTTTACCGAGCTCAATATTCACATGACAGCTTTCGGCAATTTTCTTGGTATTTTTTATGGCTTCCGGATGCGATATCCCCCAGCGCTGAATAATATCTTTAGGGTCAGTAAGGTGCAGCTCGAATTCTTTTAGGCTCATGCGCTTTTCATCGCTCAGGTATGCACCAGTTCCTACGCAAAGCAATATTTCGTGCGCTTCCTGGTCGGCATGCGTTAAGTAGTGTCCGTCACAGGTCACCACCATAGGAATATCGAGCTCTTTACTGAGCTTCATCAGTCCTTCATTGATTTTATGCTGCACAGGCCATGTATAGGGAGCGTCTTGGTGGCCATGATCTTGGAGCTCTAGATAATAACGATTGTTAAAAATGCTTTTATACCACTTGGCGATGCGCTTTGCTTCTTCATAGTTATCGACGCGCAGGTTCTCCCCAAGTTCACCACTCGCACAGCCGCTGAGGCAAATAATCCCTTCGTTGTACTTTTCAAGAATCTCATGATCCATACGCGGTTTGTAGTACATACCCTCAAGGTTGGCAAGGGTGCTTAGCTGCATGAGGTTACGGTAGCCTTCGTCTGTTTGGGCAAGGAGTGTTAAGTGGTAGCGGGCTTTATCTTTGGCTGGGTCTCTATCGAACCGACTGCGTGCAGCCACATAGGCTTCGATGCCAAGAATCGGTTTGATTTCACCATCGACTGCAGCTTTATAAAACTCCAAAATACCACTCATCGTGCCATGGTCGGTGACTGCTGTCGCCTCCATGCCGTAATCCTTAACCTTTGCAACAAGTTCAGGAATCTTGGTGAGTCCATCAAGTAAGGAATGGTGGCTGTGATTGTGCAAGTGAACAAAATCGCTTGGTAAAAGCGAAGAGTCTTCACTAGTTGCTCCCCTCGGTATACTCCCCATTACTACCCTTATTATACGCCAGCAATGCGCTCACGACTGTAGTAATAATATCGACGTAGCTTACTTATTGACTGTCTGCTGCATGACATCAACAACGCTATTAACGAAACCAGCCACCCCTGGAACGAGCCAACCAATGAGGTTAAGAAGCCATACGATTAACGCGATGACAACCGTACCACCAAGTACCGAACCTAAACCGAAGAATATACCACGAAAAAAGTTGAACTTATATATGGTAAAGCGATTTCTATTAAAATCATTAAACAAATCCTCAAGCACTGCCTCACGGGCACCTTTTTCATTGCCATCCTTGACATTACGTTTTAGTTTTTGCCAAAATTTCTTCATAGCTTTAGTGTACCATAATCAAAGCACCTCGCCTTAGCGAGGTGCTTTAGTATAGTTGGTCCTACTTTTTCTTTTCTTCTTCCGCCTTTAATTCAGATTTTGCGCTATTTACTGCGCGCTCTGCGCGACCACGATAATCGTCGACGGTTTTCTTTGCATCATTGTAGACTTTTTCGCCCTGCTTCTTTACTTCAGTAACTTTTTTGTCACCTTCAGCTTTTAGCTCATCGGCTTTTGCCTTTAGATCAGCTCGTGTTTCTTTACCAGACTTTGGTGCAGTTAAAATACCCGCAACAACACCTGCAGCCGCACCAAGTAGTGCGCCAAGAGCGAATTTACCTTTAGTCATATATCCTCCTATTTTTTACGATCGTTAATAAATGATTTGACAATTTTTGCGAGTGCAATTGGCGACGTGAACGTTGCCGCATTCGCTGCCGCACTCTCAAATTTGAGCGCCGTCCTTTCAGCTGCTCCTGTTACTGACTTGATCTGCTTTGTGACTTTAATGAGTAAAACCACTAACACGATAGCAAGTGCCAAGAACAATGCGAGGAATACTGAGAGGATGATCACGAGAACCATAGCCCATTCCATATTGATCAATGCTCCTTAACTTTCTTGTTCTGCCTATTGTGCAAAACACTACTATTAGTATACACCCTCGTTTGCGAGGGCCACTGTGAAATTCTTCACTAGGCTTACTTTTTAATTCGTTCTACAAGGTACTCGCGCAGCTCATCACCAAGCTTGGGATGTTGTAAGCCGAAGTCAATTACGGTTTTGAGGTATTCAACCTTGTCGCCCGTATCGTAGTATTTGCCTCCGGTAACTTCGCGAGCATATACACCATACCCGTCGTCGATCATCTTTTGCATAATCGGCTGAATCATTAGCTCGCCACTACCATCAAAGTCACGGCTTGCTTTGTCGATATATTCAAAAACCTCGGGCGTAAGCAAATAGCCATTAACGCTCGCTAGGTCGCTCGGCGCATCCGCCTTGCCTGGTTTTTCAACAAACTTTGCTACCTTAATGGTTGTTGCATCCGCTTCGTCGCCCGCAACCACACCATAGCGGTCATATTCATCATCATTAATAATTTTTTTACATGCGAGTACTGAACCATTAAACTTTGTATACGTTTCAATCAACTGCTTCGTTCGCCCAGGCTTGGCAACAAAAAAGTCATCAGCGAAGGTATAGATAAACGGCTCATTGCCAATTAAGTGCGCAGCACACTGCACCGGAGTTGCATTGCCGTACGGACCTTTTTGGCGAACATACACAAAATTTGCCATATTCGCAATGTCTTCAACCTGTTTTAAGAGTGGTTTTTTCTTTTCACCGCCGGCCCGGAGGTTACTCAATAGGTCTTCATTGGGCAGATCAAAGTGGTCTTCAATCGCGCGCTTATTGCTGCTTCCAACGATGATAATATCTTTGATTCCTGCTTCGACAAGCTCTTCTACAACATATTGAATGATTGGCTTATCAATTATTGGCATCATTTCTTTGGGCATTGCTTTCGTCTGCGGCAAAAAGCGTGTGCCAAACCCGGCTGCAGCAATAACTGCTTTTGTTGGTCGTTGCATTAGTTCTCCTTTGTGTCTTTATCGTAACGCTTCATAATCTCACGCGCAAGCTGTTCGATGGTTGGGTGATAGCCATCATTTGTATCGACTTCTATACATTCCACTCCGTACTCAAGTGGGTCAACTGTATCAGTATAAATCGCATCGAGTCGTGCCATATGACCCTCAACCCAGTCACTCGGCTGGAATGTTCGTGAATATTCGCGCTGGCGGAAGCGCTCTTTTTCGTTTTTGGCGCGAGTATGAAGATTAATGACGTAGCCGCGGCTCACAAGGTGCTTCTTTATATCCTCTTCTGATATTCCTTTGTACATCGTGCCGTCAGTTACCAGGCTCATGCTGCAATCAAGCATGGCATGAATAACAGCATAATAAGCTGGGATACCAACGGTAATGGGGTCTGTTTTTTCACCATGGGTCATGTTGATGCCGCGAAAAACAACATCGCGCTCAATGTGTGGGAGGCGCATATGGTCGGCAATGGTTGCTGCTAACGTTGACTTGCCCGATCCCGGCGCGCCTGTTACGAGAATGATAAGCGGCCGGTTATGCATACTACAGCTTTTCTCGAATCAATTTTTGAGCGAGTGCGGGATTAGCTTTACCTTGAGATTTTTTCATAATTTGACCAACCAAATAGCCAATGGCCTTGTCTTTACCCGCTTTAATGTCTGCGATACTGGCCGCACTTGCTGGATCACTGAGCACTTCATCAACTATGGCAGCCACAGCTGATTCGTCGCTAACCTGAAGAAGATTTTTTGCCTCAGCAATGGCTCGGGGGTTTTCGGCACCGCCAAGCAACTCCATAAATATTTCTTTGGCAGCGGTACTACTTAGCTCGGCTTTTTCTGTCATTTTAGCAAGCTCGACTAAGTCGCTAACCGCTACATAAGGAGCAGAAACATCAACGGGCGTTGCATCATCTTCGGTCGTCATTTGGCCAAGGGCACTGGCAAACCAATGGGCAACTCGCTTTGCAATGACATCACCTGATGTAGCTTGTATTTCGGTGATAATTCGTGCGTAATTTTGGTTAGCAAGCAAAGAATTCACAACCGACTTGTCGAGTTGCAAGCTTTCCCAGTGCTCTCGATACTCACCCGGTAGCATCGGCACATCAGCTTGAATAGCCGCGATTTCTTCGTCGCTCAAAACAATCGGTGGAATATCCGCATCGGGCATGTAGCGATAATCCTGTGCATCTTCTTTGCTGCGCTGGCTGGTGGTAGTTTGCTTGGTATCATTCCAGCCACGCGTTTCCTGTACTACTCTTTCTCCAGCTTCAAGCAATTCAACTTGCCGACGGAACTCGTATTCAGTAGCTCGCTCCACACTACGAAAACTATTAAGATTTTTCACCTCTGCGCGTTTTCCAAGTTCATTTGCGCCCTTTGGCGCTACGCTAACGTTCACATCAAAGCGCATATTACCGTGGTACAAATCACCGTGGGTTACGCCAGCATACGTCATCAGCCTATATAGTTCTGTGGCATAGGCCTTTGCCTGTGCTGCACTGTGAATATCTGGCTCGCTAACAATTTCGATCAATGGTGTGCCAGCACGGTTCAGGTCAACCAAACTGTAGCCACTATAGTGGCTCAATTTTCCAGCATCTTCTTCCATGTGTGCATGGTGAATCCGCACACGCACCGTTGTGCCGTCTTCCAGTGGTGCATCCACATAGCCAGCCAGTATAATCGGCTGGTACATTTGCGTCGTCTGGTAGCCCTTTGGCAAATCAGGGTAAAAATAGTGCTTGCGGTCAAATCGACTCACGTGCGCGATAGGAGCATTCAGTGCCTTACCAGCGCGAATCGCCAAATCGACTGCGTGACGGTTGAGAATAGGGAGCATACCGGGTAGCCCAAAGTCGATTGGGTGTGTAGCTGCATTCGGCTCTTTATCGCGGGCATCGTTGTCTGCTGGACTAAACAGCTTCGTTGCAGTAGCAAGCTGTACGTGGCACTCAATCCCCACTGTTAAATCATACTTCGCCAGGATAGCTTCGGTTACATTCATTAGATGGCCCCCATATCTTTCAAGCCTTGTTTGAACGCACTCAGTGCGCGTAGCGCAATGTCATAGGTGATGGTTGCATCTGGCTCGTGGGCGAGTTTGTTACGAATTTTATGAGCACTCCATACATGGTCGGCGTTGCGCCACATCTTATTGGCCGTTTTCATACGTTCACCCATGGTCTTACCCTTCACACGGCGATCGCGGAGTGCTTGGTCAAGCAGCTTATCGGCGCTAAGTATGGCAACCTGCCAACTTGCGGGATTATCACGTGATAGGGCATTCTCAATTTCAAGCCATTTGGTTTGATACCGCTGCGTATTGAGTCGCGGACCATTCTTGCTTGCAAAAACAAGCACCACCACACCTACAATTGCCGCCAACAGAACAGCGATAAGTAAAAAGATACTGGCAGGATTATCCACGGCTCACCTCCATTTGCCCAGCAAGCGCGATGAGTGCGGCATCTGATCGCATGGGACCAATAATTTGCACGCCAATAGGCAGTCCGGCTTTGTTGGTACCAGCAGGGACGCTCATCGCCGGCAAGCCCGCCAAGCTTGCAGGGACAGTCATTACATCGGCTAGATACATCTTTACAGGGTCGCTGGTGTTTTCGCCAATACCAAATGCCGGTGTTGGCGCTGTCGGCGTAATAAGAAAGTCATACTTTGCAAACAGCTCGTCAAACGCTTGAATGAGCAGTGTCCGAGCCTTTTGTGCCTGCAGGTAATACGCGTCAAAAAAGCCACTGCTGAGCACATAGCTTCCTATCATAATGCGGCGCTTGTTTTCTGTAACAAAACCTTCGTCGCGTGAGCGGCCATACAGTTCTGCCAGGGTTTTCACCGCTTCTGCGCGGCGGCCATACCGTACGCCATCGTAGCGTGCCAAATTGCTACACACTTCAGCTGGAACAATAATGTAATACATTGCGAGTGCCAATTTGGCAATAGGCATATCGACTTCTTCCACGCTATGGCCAGCAGCCTTGAACTTTTCAATGTAAGCATTTACCGTCTCACGAACTTCAACATCAACATTGTCGTCCATCGTTTCACGAATAACACCAATTTTTAGTCCTGGCGCAACGTAGGTTGTCGGCTGAAAATAATCAGGCAGCGTCGTCATGTCTTTGTCATCTTTGCCAGCCATAACACTCGTCACAAGTGCAACATCTTCGGCTGACTTTGCAAAACACCCCATGCAGTCGGTGCTGCTTGCCATAGCAACTACTCCATAACGGCTACTCATGCCATAGGTTGGTTTGATACCAAATACGCCGTTAAAGCTCGCTGGCTGGCGAATACTACCACCCGTGTCACTTCCAAGGGCAAATGGCACAACATCAAGTGCAGTAACCACTGCAGATCCACCACTGCTCCCACCAGCTACCTTTGTTTTATCAACTGCATTTGAAGTTGTCATGAAGGCCGAGTTTTCGGTACTACCACCGTGAGCAAAGGCGTCCAAGTTTGATTTACCAATACAAATTGCCCCTGCCGCTTCTAGCTTTTCAACCACTGTTGCCTGCAAGGGAGCAGTAAAGTTTTCCAAAATCTTACTTGCGGCCGTAGTGGGTGCACCAAATGCCAGGTAGTTGTCTTTCACAACAAACGGTACTCCTGCCAACACACCAGCGTTTTTACCTTCTTTGACACTCTTGTCAATCGCATCCGCTCGTTCTAAAGCCCGCGCTTCAGTAAGAGAAAGCAAAGCATTGTGATCAAGGATTGCTTTTGCTCGCTCAAGCGCCTGTTCAATCTGCGAGCGAGCGGTAAGCTGCCCATTGTTAACTTGTTCGGCAATCGTCGCAATTGTCATTACAGTACCTGCGGAACTTTCACTGCGTTATCAGCCATAGCTGGTGCAAGCTCAAGGAGTTTTTCGCGAGTTACCGTGCTTTTTTCAACAACATCATCCCGCCATACATTCTCAAGACCAGTCACTTGATAGGTTGGCTCAACACCGGTAGTATCGAGTTCTGCTAGTTGATCAATATAGGTAAGGATATTGCCTAAATCTACTTGAAGATTCTGAATCTCTTCTTCAGACAATTGCAAATTGCTTAACTGTGCGAGATGCCGCACATCATCGGTTGTAATCGTACTCATTGGCTATATATTATACGGTATTTTGGGGCATAAAAACAGCCCCTGAGACACCACCGGATGGTGGCGCTCAGGGGCGTGATCCCTGTACTACACAGGTGTGAGGACGGTTACGACGCGCTGTCCTGGCTGGTGGCCTTGGCCGTCATCTTCGCCCGCAGGGCGGCGATGGCCGCGTTGGCACGAGCCAGCTTGGCCGCCTCCTCGGGCGACTGACCGGCCTGCAGGCCGCCGACGACGCGGTCGAACCTGGCGTCGGCCTCGGCCGAACGCTGCTCGATCGCGCCCTTGATGGAGTCGAACCCTCCGTTGTTGGCGGCGTCGAGCGCCTCGCCGGCCATCTCGATGGCATCGGAAGCACCGGACTTCGCCTTGGCCGCGGCGTCCTGCAGCTTGAGCTTGTTCAGCCCCGCCTGCATGACACGCAGCCGTGCGTCGAGCTTGTTGGCGGCGTCGGTCAGCTCCGCCTGGAGCTTCTCGGCGTCCACCTTGAGCGCCTTGATGCCGGTGACCTCGTTGGTGAGATCCTCGATCTGCACCTGCAGGTCAACGGCGAAGTGGTCGTTGCTCGGGTCATCGTCGCCCAGCAGGTCCAGGATGGACCCCTGCTTCTTGGCGATGTCGGCGTTCTTGGCGGTGACCTGGTTGGCGTACACCGTGACCTGGCCAGCCGCGCTGTCGCCAGCCCGACGAACCTCGTGGATCTTGTTGTCAAGATCCCTGATCGTCTGCTCGTAGGCGGGGATGCTGTTGGCCCCCCGGTCGAGCAGATCGTGCAGGTTGCCCAGGACGGTCACGCGGATCTTGTCCCATGCCGAACGTGCCATTGTGGTGTCTCCTTCTTGAGAATTTGCGGATGGACGTACTTTCTTTTACGTGAGGCGACCGGACTTGTCCAGCCGCCTCACGCTATAGGAATGGCCGCGGCTAGAAGCCGCTGTCACCACCAGACGAGAAACCTCCGCCGCCACCACCGAAGCCGCTGTCCCCACCGAAGGAGAACCCTCCGCTGGAGCTGCTGGACGACGAGGACGAACCCCATCCGCCAGCCACGATCACGGTGTTGTTGTAGCTGTCACGCCGACGGCGTTCCGCAGCTTCTTCCTCCTCACGACGCCGACGCTCACGCTCAACGCGTGCGCGTTCGGCTGCGCGAGCAGCCTCGGCGT
>DDEW01000018.1 GCA_002336935.1 Candidatus Saccharibacteria bacterium UBA1944 | reverse complement strand
TTTTGCTGAACTACTACATATGTAGCGTCTGAATATAAATATAAACGCTATATATGGCTTTTTCAAGCATTTTGCTTAGGTTTTTTTAGCAACAGGCAAAATAACACCTTATAGTGTGTATTGTAGTATTTACTACGCTATATATAGCGTTTCTAGTGGTTTTTACACGCAAACTGCAGGGGGGCTATGGGGTGAAAGTCATCGGTATAAACCCGACTGTTTATTACACCGAGACGACTGTAGTAAAGGGGAACGACGGGGCTTTCACCAAACACCGCAATAATATTGCTTCGCCTGCTGCCAGGAAGCTGCATGGTGTAGTACCCTTGAGCAAAATTATCAGCGTAGGGGCGCATCACGGCATTAAATAGTTCACCACACGCTCCCCCGTTTCCGGCAATAGCATTGAGTACCACAATGCCACCCGGCGCAACCATTGCCTTAATAGCCCTCCCGTACTCTGCTGTAAACAGGCTCTCTGGTATGCTGTCATCACCGAACACGTCCACCAGCACGACATCGTACTGACGAGCGGCCTGATTCACGAATACTCTTGCGTCCATAGCAATCTCGGTAACATTTGGTGGGGTGATGTAGCCAAAGTGAGCCTTGGCAATCGCCACGAGTTCCGGGTCGATTTCAACCACGTCTATGGTCGCCTGCGGGTATTGCTTGGCTAGCGCCATTGGCAACGTGTAGGCACCACCACCAAGCACAGCAATGCGCGTAGGCGAAGGCTGTCGACCAACAAGCTTAGCCATCTCTTTGGTGTACCAAAAGAGCAATTCGCTCGGATCATCAACAAACACACCAGACTGCTTACCACCTGGTCCAGTTGCTAGTAAGCGAACCTGATTACCGCCTACCGTTGTGGTTTCAATCGTATAGTGGGCAGACGCTGTATCGATAGCCATAACAGCCTGCGGCGCCGCACTTAATAAGCTCAGTGCCACCACCACACTAACGAATACCATCTTTATACGCTTATTTACTTCACCAATCCACCAACCAGTTACCACTGCTCCAAGCGCGAGGCTTATCATCAACGCTTGCACCCCCATAACACCAAACAGCACAAAACCTGTTAAAAACGTCCCTGCTATACCACCAAGCGAGTTGAGAGCCCCTAGGTTTGCAACCGCTCGCCCCGAACTCGCTAATGATCGGACATTTAGTTTAGCTAAATAAGGGCTAACCGCCCCAAGCAGAAAGCTTGCCGGAGCAAACAGTATGAGTGAGGCTATCACAGCATTGAACCGTACATCAGTCGTCCACGTAGCAATTGCCCCCAACAGTCCAGGATACAGCCATGTTGTTGTAGCAATCGCAACGCCAAGACCAAAGAAAAGGAGCGCTACATCACCGAGACGATTGCGCTTATCAGCAATCCTTCCACCTGCCCAATATCCCGCGCTGAGTGCCATAATGATGACACCGATGACACTTGTCCACACATACGTAGAGCTGCCAATCGTTGGTGCCAATATGCGTGCAGCGGCGAGTTCAAACACCATCAACATAAAGCCGGCAATCGTTGCCACTACGCCAAGATGGATACTCCCAAATGCTTTCATCTCCCTATAGTATACGGCATAGAAAGCATTGACTATTACTATAAAAAATGCTAAAGTATATAAGTTCTTAGAGGTACCTCACATCGAAAGGCAGGACACCATGATTCGTCTGGTCCTGAACTGGATCATCAAGGCCCTGGTCATCCTGGCGCTGAACCACTTCGCCTGGCTGGCCCTCAAGTCTGACGGGACCGCCATCGGTGGCCTGTCGTGGCCCAGCTTTGGCGCTGCCATGTTGCTGGCGTTCGTCTTCATCATCATCGCCGTGCTGACCGAGCTCTTCACGCTCGGCTGCGCTGGGCTCCTCGGTCGGCTCTCACTGGGCCCGATCGCCCTGTGGATCACCGCCCAGCTGTTCCCCGGCATGGTCGGCACCACCGGCTTCTGGCAGACCGTCGGCGCCGGTTTCCTGATCATGCTGATCGGCATCCCCCGCGTCGATCAGGACGACTGAGACATCTGCCAACCTCTAGTACCGCCCCCTTCCACCATTCAGGTGTGGAGGGGGCGTCTTCATAGTGCTACACTAGCAGCATGAGTAATATTATTTCTATACGCGACTTTGCCATGTCTTTTGGCAAGACGCGGGTCATCGAGAATCTTAGCTTCGATGTCAAGCGAGGGGAAACATTCGGATTGCTAGGAAGCAACGGAAGCGGTAAAACCACTACCATTCGGGCGCTACTCGGTATTTATCTCCCAACGGCCGGCCAGCTACTTATTGATGGTAAGCCCTATTCTGTTGACGAGGGCGTAAGGCTCGGTTACTTACCCGAAGAACGCGGCCTTTACAAGAAAGAGCCAGTCATCGATGTTATGACCTACTTTGGTCAGCTAAAGGGACTGAGCTATGATGAAGCGGTACTTCAATCAACCGCGTTCCTAGAACGAGTAGGCCTTGGTTACAAAGCGAAGCTGCGCCTTGATAAACTCTCGGGTGGCCAGCAGCAAAAAGTCCAGCTTGGCATTACCGTACTAGGTGACCCAGAACTCCTTATCCTCGACGAGCCAACCAAAGGCTTTGACCCTGTTAACCGACGGCTCCTCATGAACATCATTGAGGAACACCAGGCCAAGGGCGCAACTGTCATCATGATTACTCACCAAATGGAAGAGGTAGAGCGACTATGTGATCGCATTTTGCTCCTAAAAGACGGCAAGGCTCACGCATATGGTACCGTTAGCGATGTCAAAAAGAAGTTCCACGGTAAATCACTCGACGATATTTTCCTTACTGTTTACGGCGACGAAAACGAAGCTCAGGAGGAGGCGTAGTCATGCATAACCTATCAACTGTCATGCGTTTTGAAATCATCCGTACTCTCAAAAAGAAGTCTTTTTGGATTATGGCATTTGGGTTTCCGGTTATGTTTGCGGCAATTTTTGGCATCATCTTTCTGAGCAATGTTTCCACAGATGAGGCTGCCAACAAACTCAAAGAGCAAAAATTTAGCCTGAAGGTTACCGACGATTCCGGCCTGCTTAACCCAACGCTCATCAAAGGTTTTGGGGCAACCACTACCGCCGACAAGTCCGCAGCAATTGCCGCCGTCAGGGATGGTTCGCTTGATGCCTATATTTATTACCCACGCGACATTGCAAGTAATGCCATCGAAGTGTATGGACAAGATGTAGGTATTTTTGACAACGGACGCTACGATGGTGTTGCCAAGAGCCTTCTCAGTATGTCGGTAGAAGCTACGGTAGATAGCAACACGAAGACTATTGTAAAGAACACAACGAAAAGCAAGGTTACTACGTATCGTGAGGGAACAGAATTTGACCCAGCTCGGCAGATGGTGCTGCCGGGAATATTTCTTGTTCTCTTTTATATTCTGATCGCCTTCTTTGGCAACCAGATGCTCACCAGTACAACAGAAGAAAAGGAAAACCGCGTTATTGAGATGCTCCTGACCACCGTGCAGGCGCGCACGCTCATTGTTGGCAAAATCTACTCGCTTATTATCCTAGCGTTCATCCAGGGGATGATCATTCTGGTACCCGCCATCACAGGTTACCTATTGTTTCGTGAAAAATTACGGCTGCCTGACTTTGACCTTTCATCGCTCCCTGTTGACCCATTAAGAATTGCTACAGCTGCGGCAATATTTATCGCCAGCTTCTTGCTCTTCACCGGCCTCATGGTGGCAATCGGTTCTGCCGTTCCCACGGCAAAAGAAGCAGGAGGATTCATCGGGCTTATTATGATGCTTATCTTCGGTCCTCTGTATGCTGTTTCGCTTTTCATCTCTACACCCGAAAGCCCCTTCGTACGGTTTATGACATTGTTCCCTTTCACTGCGCCTATCCCTATGCTTCTGCGCAACGCGGTTGGCAACCTTGAACCTTGGGAAACGGTAGTCGGCATTGCACTCTTAGTTGGATGTGCCACCATCACCATGGCAATTGCCGTGCGAATATTCCGCTATGGCGCCCTTGAATACAGCCGCAAGCTCAGCCTACGCGAAATATTTTTCAGTAAATAAAGTCAAAATGAAGAGAGCGCCTTTGTTACGACCGGCGCTCAGAGTCGATAGGTGTAGTGCTAGTCCCGCTTCGCGCTTACCGTCGTCGACGGCGGCTTGAAGAAGAACGATGCCAGGAGCAGTAGCCCCCATGCCTGTAGGAAGGTGATGGCCTTGACGCCGAAGACGACCGGCATCAGCCAGTTCCACAGGAAGAACACCGGGATGGCGACCACGAGGCTCACCACCACGCTGATCAGCAACCCTGCAACAATCAGCCCCACGTAGGTGCTGACAGTGGAGCCCGTACGGCGGCGACCGTATCCGTAGCTCATTCGAGTATCCTCTCTGTCGGTGTAGCAGGCGCTACCCCTACAGCAAACCATGGAACCATAGTCTGTGCAAGCATAGCGGAATGACCATGCTACACTGGTGCCATGAAGCTCGTCATCCGCCATGGCCTATCTGAAGCAAACAATCGTCACAATATCGGCACGCCGGCGTTTGCCAGCCCCGATGCACCCCTCATGCCAGAAGGCTATGCCGCTGCCGAGCGGCTAGGCTTGCAGCTACAAGAACAGTTTGGCATCACTCCTGATGCGGAACATATTGCCACTTCCCAGTATCTGCGCACTGCCCAAACCGCACTCACCATGGGCGCTCACTATAGCCATCTACGGCAGTATGCTATTCTCAACGAGCTACCTCGCCAGCAAAGTGGTACGGAACTACGAGCTATGCTCGACAACGGGCAAATCCCTGCACAAGCGCTGATGCGCGCCGAAGCAATCTTAGCTAGCCCACCCGAAGAAGATATATGGGTAACCCATGGCCTCGTGATTGCTGGACTATGTCGTACACTCGGTGTTTATAGCAACCAACGTGCCGTGCCACGATTTTGCGAAATCCGAGAGCTTCCCCTATAAAACACCCAGCCTGCGCGCTGGGAGTTTTATATGGCGGAGAGGATGAGATTCGAACTCACGGTACGAGTTGCCCCGTACACACACTTTCCAGGCGTGCACCTTCAACCACTCGGTCACCTCTCCATTCCACCTTATTATACCCTGTGACAGCAATTTGATACCCATTGCGACAAATGTGTATACTGTAAGACATAATCGGATTACCCTATGGAACAACCATCTAACACACCTCGGCTTATTGATACACTCAACAAAATGTACACCCCCCACCGCAGAGGCATTGGTATTATTAGCCTCATCGGTATGGTAGTGATGGGGTTTTCTTTCACGGGTATTGGCACATTCATCCTTATTAGCCTATTCAATAGCAATAGTCATTCTACACTGGCTGGCCCGCTGCTCTTTGTGGCACTTTTTCCACTTCTTGGTATTACTATGCTCGTCGGAGGGCCTATCGCCTATGCTCGCTCCAAAAAACGTGACGAGCAAATTACCCAGCTTGTTATGCAAGGGTCAAAGGTGCAAGCTATCATTAAACGCCATACCATACGCCGCAACAAAAACGATGTGACCATTCAGTTTGTTCTAGAAGGGCCCGATCCAGTAACTGGCCAAGCCCGCAGTTATACTTCTGATTGGATTGGTGGTAACCCCTCGTACGCCGTGGAGGCATATCCGCTGACTCCTATCACACTCGATGTTTACGTAAGCCCTATGAATCCTAAAGACTACTATGTCGATATCCGCGATATTCCGCTTAGCCCCAACGAGACGGTAGGTTCCGATAGTACCCCGACGCCCACCGTCGCTCTCTAGTATGCTACCTCTGGTAGATGTATTGACTTTTTGCATATTTTTTGTTATAATAATAACGATAGGTTCTGCCTGTCGTTCTTCGACAACCTACGGTTAGGAGTAACCATGCAATCCACATCCACTCGCACCCGCGAGGAGGTCAGCGAGCGCCGCAAGACGGTTCTGGCCACCTTGGCCATCGTCGCCGCGTTCTACTCGGTCATCCATTGGGGCGTCCCCCTGTTGTTGCACGAGCCTTCGTCCACCAAGCCCTTGTTCGGCTTCATGGCCGGCTGGCCCAACTGGATCAGCAGCGGCTTCGTGCCGCTCGACTACCTGTACCTGGTGGTCGTTCTGCTCTGGTCGTTCAGCCAGCTCGACACCGCCTTCGACAAGGATGGCAAGGCCGAGAGCTCCCGGCTCAACAACATCAAGATCCCGGTGCTGGTGTTCGGCCCGGTCCTACTGCTGTTCACTGTCAGCCTGTTCGGCTGGTGCTCTGGCACCATCTTCGCCGTTCTGGTGGGCGTCGGCATGACCCTCGGCCTCACCGCCGTGTACTTCATCGCCATGATCCTGATGAACGGTCTGGGCAAGTTCGGTCACCTGTTGACCAAGCTGGGAGCGTCACTACGACGCACTGGTATCGGCCACCACGTGGCCAACTACCTCAACGCCGAGGACATCCCCGCCACCAACACCACCAAGGAGTGATCATGAACCATTCCCGTTCCGCTGTCAGCATGCGGCGGCAGCTCATCGCACTGAGCCTCCTGGGCACCCTGCTGCTCATGGGCTTCACTCGCTGGGCACTGGCCGGCAGCAGCTACTTCAGTGGCGAACGCTACGACCTGCTGCTTCGCATACCCATGAGCAACTACCCCAGCTGGGTGGCGAACGGCTGGCTGCCGCTCGACATCGTCGTCGGTACCGCCATGCTCTATGGGCTCATGCACGTCATGAACTCACCCCGCCTGCGTGGCAACGAGCCCTCGACCATCCCGGGCATCATCGGCATGTTCCTCATCATGAGCTTCAGCTTCTTCGGAGGCATGATGGGCATGATTGGTGCCGCCCTTGGTGGCTGGTACGTCGGCCTGGAGGCCTTCGTGTTCGGCGGCGCTGCCGGCTGCGCTCTCATGATCGCCCTCGCGGTGCTCATGGGTGCGGTCTTCGGCACCGGCTGGCTCATCCGCGAGGGGTACCGTCGGTACCTCGCACCAATGTTCAAGCCGGCGCTTGCCCCCTTGCATCGGTTCTTCACGGCGCAGGATGTGCCCGAGCACGGTGAGTCATCGTGAAGTACCGCCAGCACCTACTCGGTGCTCTGGTGGTCACCAGCTTGCTGTTCGCAGTGGACGCCTTCTGGCTCTACGCACACAGGACGCTTACCTCGCAGGCATTCGTACAAGTCTCTTCGGAGGTCGGCAACGGACAGCTGCAGGCATTCGCCCAAGGCACCAACCGTCCGTTGGACTTCGTGCTGGCTGTGCTCATGCTGTCCATGGGCATGGCGTTCTGTGAGGGTCCGGTGGGCAATACTGAGCCACATGGTCTCGCCTCGTTCGTCTGGCAACTCAGCTACCCTATGGGTCTGATGCTGGGCGGACTGGCGGGCGCTAGTCTCTGCCTCATCTTCGGATGGTACGCAGGGCTCATCATGTTCGCCTACGGCGCGCTGCTTGGTGCGGTCATCTCGGCACTGTTCGGGCTGGCCATTGGCATCATGCTGCGCCCATGGCGTACTCACTAACCAGCACAACCTACAGGCCGCCCCACTCATTCGAGGGGCGGCCACTTTCATATCCGTCAAAAGTTGTATTTTTCACCCTACAAAGTGTTCCATTCCGCTTGCATTGCGGCAGTGTACCGAACATACTAGGTAACAGATGCCAAAAACTGCAAGTAAGTCACCGGTTATTGAGCTCAAAGCTCTTACCAAACGGTATGGGCTTGGCGACGCTGCGTTTAACGCCCTCGATGGCGTCAATCTTAAGATTGAAAAAGGCGAATTTATTGCCATTATGGGACCGTCAGGGTGCGGTAAAACGACACTGTTAAATGTACTCGGCCTGCTCGATAGTGCTGATGATGGTGATTACCTGCTCGATGGAAAGGCCGTGGAACGACTCTCGGGCGCAACGCATGCGCGCATTCGTTCTAGCCAAATTGGTATTGTCTTCCAAAGCTTTAACCTGATTAACCGCCTCACGGTACTCGAAAATGTTGCGCTGCCACTCACCTACAAAGGCTTGCCGCGCACGAAGCGTCTCGAACGAGCAAGTGAAGTACTCAAGCAGTTCCACCTACAAGAGCGCGAGTATTACATGCCCTGGCAGCTCAGTGGCGGTCAAATGCAGCGTGTCGCGATTGCCCGTGCGCTTGTCAACGAGCCAAGTATCATCTTGGCAGATGAGCCTACTGGCAACCTCGATAGCCGCTCGAGCCATGTCATCATGGAAGAGCTGAGCGAGCTGCATAAAACAGGCAACACCATCATCATGGTGACCCATAACCCCAACCTCACCAGCTATGCCAGCCGCGTCATCAATATGCTCGATGGCAAGATTGCAAGTGACACCAAGATTAAAGTAAAGGTTTCGGGAACTAAGGGTGCGGTGAACATTCCCCTCAACCGTCGGTTAACGTTGGCAAAAGCCGAACGTGCCAAAGCGAGCGAAACAAGCCCCGCTGTAAAACGCACAACAAAAACCAAGCCCAAAAAGGGTAAGCCCAAAAGGACAAAATCATGAACTATATGTTTTTTGACCATATTGAAAATGCGTACCATTCCCTTAAGCGTAACCGTGGACGGAGTGTCCTCACGACGCTTGGCATTACTATCGGTATTGCCAGTGTCACCTGTATATTAGCCCTCAGCAGCGGCGTATCGCACATGATTCATCAGCAGGTACAGGAATACGATGGCCAACTTGCCATTGTTCGCCCTGGCCTGCAGACCCGCGACCCCAATGCTCTCACCAATCCTGTTGCGCAGCAGACCTTTAGCACCAGCACCCTCAGCGAAGAAGACGTTATACATATCAGTCGGATTGAAGGAGTTGAAGTAGCCGTTCCTGTGATGACAATCGACGGCACACTAAAATCGACAACCGACACTGTAGAAAACAATGTTGTGCTTGCGACAACCCCTGATTTTACAAAGGTAGCAAATGTCCAAATGAAGAGTGGCCAATTCCTTGATGAAACTACCGATAATAATACGGCAGTGGTTGGTGAAAACCTTGCGCTCACGCTCTTTGGCACCGATCGTCCCATTAGCCGCACATTCACCATCCGTGGCCAGCAATTTACCGTTATTGGCGTTATCAAACGTTCAGCTAATCCTATTAATTACAACAATGTCGACCTCAACCAGGCGGCTGTGGTCAGCTTTGCTCAAGGCAAGCAATTCCACCAGTCAAGGGCACAAATTCAACAAATTAATATCAAGGTAAAGCCAGGAGTTACTACCAGTGATACCGTGCGCAAAATTAGTGATAAGCTTACCGCTAATCATCAAGGTGAAAAAGATTTTAGTATTGCTACTGGCGACGATATTGGCAAACCAACCAACCAACTATTTGTTGCGTTAACACAGGTAATGACAGCGATTGCGGCAATTTCGCTCTTTGTCGGTGGTATTGGTATTATGAACATCATGCTTGTTGGCGTCGCTGAGCGTACGCGCGAAATTGGCATTCGCAAAGCAGTTGGTGCCAGTAACGGCAACATCGTCAGTCAGTTCATTATTGAGTCGCTCATGATGAGTTTAGTCGGCGGGTTCCTCGGCTACTTCCTTGGGTACATTTTGGCATTTGTCATTAGTACGTTCCTCTACTTTGCACCTGCATTCACGTGGTTAACTGCGGCTGCAGCTGCCCTTATGGCGCTTGGTGTCGGCGTTATATTCGGTCTCTTTCCCGCCCTCAAAGCCGCTCACAAAAACACGATTGACTCATTGCGTCAGTACCACTAGGTGGCCCCATGCGCGAATTTATTACTCCGCCCCATCGTATCGACACTCCAGGCGCTCCAGTCGTTTTTCTTGCAGGGCCAGTCCAGGGCACGCACGATTGGCAGCAAGAAGCAGCCGAACTGCTCTTTGATTATGCGGTGCCGTTATCAGTCGTATCACCTCGCGGCCCTGAAGGCCTTTACCGCGCGCCATCATCATGGCTTATTGATGGTGAGCAAAACCCATGGGAGAAGCACCACTTACGCCTGGCTCGCGAGACGGGCTGCCTTGCAATGTGGATGGCAGCACAAGACTACCCTACGCCTGGTCGAAGCTTTGCTCAAACCAGCCGCATTGAATTTGGCCGCATCGCTGGCTGGATGGACTACAACACCGATATCTCGTTTGTCTTTGGCATGAGCCCCCGCTATGCAGGCGGCAACCGCACTTACTTTGAAGAAGTTTGCGCAGAATTCAGCGTACCGGTATATGATCGGCTTGACGAATGGATCGAAGCGGTTATTGAAGAACTACCCCGCTAGTTCTTTTTTGAATTTCTCAATCAAGTCAACTTGCGTGGGGTCAACATTGTTCAGAATCCCTACGTAAATACTGACAAAATCAGCCAGCACGCACCCCCAAAGCATTTGTTTCAGTAGCGTATCGCCGGTAATTGGCACCGTAGTGGCCTTTGGTCGTTTACCGCTCAGCAGCTTATCGCTTAGTTCAAACCGCTTCAGTGTACGCTCATTCTCAAGATTACTCACTAAGTCAAAAACCACGAAGGGCTTTTCAACAGGGTGACTCGTCCAACCCAAAAACTCGTTATGATTAAACTCTGGGTAGTAATTCCAAAATGCCACATTTTTGGCGTTTTCATTCCAGCTAATCTTCCACTTGTAGGCAACGGGGGCCATTAAGCTACCGCCGTAAATCACTGGTGTTTTGCCAACTGCCGTAAGCGCGAGCTGTTTAGCATAGTTGTGGCTTACAGGCATTTGCTTGGTCCAGCTGTCACTTTCTTCGTGGAGCCATTGCTCTGCAGCTGCCAAATCATCACACCATTCACGAGTAATCAGCCCATACTCTTCCAAAATTTGTAGCAACACTCGTAGGTTATATATCATTCCCATACGCGGCTGCGTGTCATGCGGAATCTCTGCAAACATTACCTGATGCTCGCGGGCGATTTGCTCTACCTTACCTCCCGTCGCAATCGCTGCCATTTGGCATCCCCGCTCAAGTGCTTCATTCATGCAGGCTACGGTTTCTTCGGTATTGCCACTGTGACTGCTCGCAATCACGAGCGTTGAAGCACCTGCATAAGCGGGTAATGAATACCCTTTCACCACTTCGAATGGTACGGTAAGGAACTGTCCAAGAAGCACTTTTACCACATCAGCCGCCAGCGCAGAACCACCCATACCAGCAACCACGACTCCGGTCAGTGTTCGGCCATCATTATCAGCATCGCGTAATTCGCATTGGTATGCGACCTGTTTATATAGCTGCCCAGCCACATCGAGTGCACCTTGGCTATCCCGCTGTTTCAACACATTGACATCGTCTAACATTTCTCTACAACCCCTACCCTTGCGGTACTTACTACCACTATGGTACAGTACTAATAAGCATAAGTAAAACTATTAGTAGAGGTGGGCATGGACATTCAACCGCAATCAACACAACCGATCAGCGATGATCAAGAACTGGCAAAAGTACTCGCCGGTGTTAACGGTGATGAAGATGAAACTGAAAAGGGCCTGGCGATGAGCGAAATTGCTGCGCCTGTCGCCCCTGGTACTCCCCCACCTGCTGCCCCAGCTGTGGATGAAGTCGCCGAGGTTGAGGCCGAAAACCCATTGACCTTACCCCAAGCTGCTCCCGTCGTGCCAGATATGCCGCTTACCATGCCAGCCGCACCTGCTGCAGCGGCCACTGGTCTAGATGGTGTAAAGCTCGAAGCCATCAACGAGCTGCGCCCGCTTGTCGACAAACTTAACCTCTCGCCAGAAGAAAAATTCGATACGTACCTTCTTCTCATTCGTTCTACCGATGATAAAACTTTGGTTGCCCCTGCGCATGAAGCTGCCAAGATGATTGCCGATGAAACGCGTAAAGCTCAGGCTCTCCTTGATATCATTAAGGAAATTGACTTTTTATCGGGCCCTCAGCAGCCGGCTGCGTAGTCTGCGCTTACTTCTTAAATGCCCGCTCCTCTGCGGGTATTTTTGTGTTTCATACCAGTATTGACTTTTTGTCATGTTTATGCTTAAATGAAACAAATGACCATCACACAAACAAAACAAAAATCTCGCCCATCACCTCGTGAAATTATCGCTGACATTCGTGATAGCGATGATTTTCGCGAAGCCATGCAAGACGGCAAACCCCTCTCACATGCATTTAGTGTCGCCGCAGAAGCATTGGCCGAGCTAGAAACTACCGAATCTGGCCGCCGCACTCCCGAGGGACACGCATACGCACTTGTGGGGCAGATTTTTGATGTCGCCTCGAGCGCACAAGTACTACGCAGCAAACACCTTACTCCAGAGGCAAAAATACCACACAAACGACGACTCATTCGATTCAACCATGAACTTCGAGCTATGGTTGATGCCTATCAAGACCTATCGCCACAAGAAGTTCACCGTATGCTCATTGAGCCCTATATTGCTATCGCCCGCAGCGGTTGGAGCAGCGACGAACAAGCTCGGCAAGAAGTAGGGGCAATCACCGAAGAAGTTGACACCATTATGTTTGGCATGTGGGGCGAGATCAACGGAGAAATGATTGTCGGTGCGGCAGGCTATGAAATTGATACCGATGTTACTGAAGATGATGAACTCAAGGGTATTGATGACTGGGTGCACATGCAGCCAGATTTAGGCGATAACTACGGGTGGATGCCAATTGATTTTAAAGGTAGTGCCGAGAAAGCTCGCCAAGTTAACAACTTACACCCCAATAATCGCGCCGTATGGTCACAACTCTCCCATGCTGAATTCAAGCGTGCACGCACCTTCCGTATTCCGCCTCAGCTCGCCCAAGCAAAGTCGGGCGCCATGCGCAGGCAGCTTGAAGAACTCTATACAAATGGCACACTCGCTAACACGCCGCTATGACAGAAAAAGCACCTTCCCAATACCAAAAAAGACAGCCCAGCGCCGCTGAAATTATCACTGCTATTGCGGATGGGAGCGAGTTTCAACGCAATCGCGAAAATGGTCACAGTGTTGAGCGGGCCCTTGCCCGCGCCGCACTAGAACGTGCAGGTATGAACCCGCTTGTTAGCCTTGAAGATGACTACGATCCAGCAAAGCTTGAAACTACCTCAGAAGCCAATCTTAATCGCGTAGTTGGGACGCTACCGCAGTTCGTCTATGGTCTTGAAGGTATGCGTCATTGTTTCCGTCCTGAGCCACCTCAGACCAAGGAATTCCAAGCCCACAAGCGTCGTGCTACCAAGTTTAACCACGCTGTCAAAGTGCTCATAGACGGTGACTCTTCACTACGCTTCTCTAATCTGGCGTCTACCATCACTGACGTATACGGCGTTACCAATGCCAGCCGGTGGGGCAGCGATACACAAGGCTGGCATAAAGAACAGCACTGGTTCCAACAGCAGGTTGAACAGCGCCTGCGTGGCATGGAACAAGAGGTGCTAGCCCACCAAATTATTATGGCCATCAACGAAGTCAATCCGGCTGTCGACAAGCAAACCGGTGACCGCGTCCCACGCGTAAGCGTCGACGCCAATGTTAGCGTAGAAGAAGACACCCGCGGCACTGATATGTTCGTCACATTGGATGGCGTTACTTTCCCGATTGATATCAAGGCATCGGAGCGCACGGCCCAAAACGCTCGCAAGAAAACTGAGCGGCCGCACTCAATCATTACTACCGGCATTAGTCATGATGAATTATGCGGCAATTTTAGAGTAAGCACCAAGCGCGCTCGCCGAGCAGCCCCTGACATGCTCGCCAAACTCTACGCTGCGCGCAACGAGTTCTTGGCGCAGCAGGCCGGCAGTCAACAGCATCAAAAGTTGGCAGCATAACCCCGCTGCTGCACTTGACTTTTTAAAGCATAAGTGCTATAGTGTTTATAGGACACACTACCTGAACTATCGGGCGTGTGCCCGAACGACCAGAGGAGTCAACATGACCAAGAGCTATGCCGCCAAGCAACGGCGGGCGAAGCGGCGCGATGCCGCCAACCCCCACCGCACTGCCAACCCGGACATGGCGCGTGCCATGTCTGACTTGCGGCGCTCCGGCGCCGCTGGGAGCCACCAGACCGGCCAGCGTGGCCAGCGCACCCGCAAGGGTGCCAGCGACGCGGCCATCCGCGATTCCCGCGGCTGGTAGCACCCCTCGGTCTGCCCCGGTATGCTCATGCGCTGCCGGGGCTCACCCCTTTTATAGGGGTATTTTTGTTTGTTACAATAGAGTCTATGAATATGCGCTACGCGACAGAAGAGGAAATAACCGCGTGGGACGAAATTGTTCCCCAAAACCCCGATGGCGGCAATATGCTTCAGGGTAAAGTGTTTGCCGAGGTAAAGGCAAGCAGTGGGTGGACGCCCCGCTACATTCTGTGTGATACCGCAGCATTTGTGGCCATCGAAAAATCTATCCCGCTCATTGGTAAGGTATGGTACGTACCAAAAGGCCCCGGGATAACCACGGTTGATCAACTGCGAATAATCATTGAAGAGTTGGTGCCGTTCGCTAAAAAAGCCGATGTCTTCACAGTGAAAGTCGAGCCAGAGCTGCCGCTTGGTGCCGATCTGTCTATGTTACCACTGCTTCCTACGCGGCCGATTCAATACAACTGCTCAACTGTAGTGGTTGACCTGCGCAACTCCCTTGACGACGTCATGAAAGCGCTCCCCCAGAAGGGTCGTCATGCCATTCGTCGAGCTGAGCGTGATGGAGTAAAGGTAGAGTTGGCCGACAGCACACCCGAAAACTGTGACCGCATGTACAATTTGTTTAAAGAAACGGCCACTGGCGCAGGCTTCGTTATCCGCGGTCGTGCTTACTACCATGATTTTTACCAACGCTATAGTGAAGCAGGCCAGGGGCAACTATTCTTTGCCTATTTTGATGACCAGTTAGTCGCTGGGGCCTACGCTGTTGCCTATGGGCAAAAGAGTACGTACAAAGATGGTGCCAGTATCCGCGAAAAGGTTACCTATGGCGCCAGCCACTACCTACAGTGGAAAGTTATCGAATGGGCAAAAGCGAACGGCAGCCAATTGCACGATTTGTGCGGCACTCCGCCAGCGGCGGACATTACCGACCCCAACCACCCGTTCTACGGCTTGGGCCGTTTTAAGACCAGCTTCAACAAGACAGTGACTGACTACGTAGGTGCGTACGAGCTGCCGATTGTCGGCTGGAAAAGTAAGCTGTGGACACGATTTATAGAAAAGATTGTTCGCCGCTTATACTTCAAGCAACACCATGAATCCTATTACTAAAACAGAAAGGTTCCTACCCTAGTGATAAATGCCCGAGTACTGATGAGTGATGCTGCCAACTTTAGTAATGAGCAGCCGATTAACCCTTATTACCACGTGGAGTCGATTGACCGCGCGGTTGCGCAAGATGAACATAACCATATAAGAGAACTATTGGAGCAAGCCGGGGTAGAAGTAGTTACCGTGCCATCACCGGCAGATTGCCAAGATGGTGTCTACACTGCCAACTGGGCACTTGTACGCGGCAACAAAGCCGTCATGAGCCGGCTACCCAATGCGCGTAAGGGCGAAGAGCCATATGCCAAGCAAACGCTCGAGTCGCTCGGGTTAGAAGTCACGGTACTGCCCGACACTGTACGGTTTAGTGGCCAAGGCGATGCGCTTCCCTGCGGCGATTTACTTTTTTGTGGCAGCGGCTACCGCAGTGATACCGAGGCGCAAGCTATCGTTGCCGACACACTCGGGTTTCGCCGCATTCAGCTGCAAACTGTTCCGCAGCTCGACGAAGTTGGCCAGCCCATTATTAACCATTCGTCTGGTTGGGCAGATAGCTTTTACTATGATATTGATTTAGCGCTGAGTGTTTTGCGCGCACCAAGTGATGGCCGAAAGGGCTTGATTGCCTATTGCCCCGAAGCGTTTACTCCTGAAAGTCGGGCAACCTTAGAGCAACTCGACGAAGTAGAAAAAATCATTGTTAGTGAGCATGAGGCAAAAGAGGCCTTTGCCTGCAACCTGGTATCAACGGGATCAACTGTCGTCATGAGTGCTCATGCGCCCGAATTTTCCCGTGAGCTCGAGGCTCGAGGGTTTAGCCTGCTTAAACCCGAAATTCACGAGCTTCTCAAGGGGGGCGGATATATCCGCTGTACTACTTTGACGCTTGCGCAATAGCCTTGCGCACTTCGGCCATTTCATCCCAGGGGTGCTCACCATCAGCGCGTTCGATTACTTTTTCGTGGCCTTTGCCAAGAAAAATAACTGCATCATCGCTTGTTGCAACGCGTGTGACGGCGAATTGAATGGCACTGGGTCGATCAAGTATCAAAAACATGTCTTTATCAAGGGTTTTACCACTCCGCTCGGCGCCTTCGGCAATTTGAGCAAGAATTTCATTACCATCACAATCGCGATCATCTTCTTCCGTGAGTACGAGTTCATCACAGTACCTACCAGCGATTTCACCTTGCGTCCAGCGTTTGCTTTCGTCACGGCGCCCAGCCGACCCAAACACTGCTACCAGTTTACCTTTGGTAGATTGTCGTAAGTCTGACAACAACCGTTCAAATGAATCTGGTGTATGGGCAAAGTCAACCACGGCCGCATACGGCTGCCCCTCGTCTACCGTATTCATACGCCCTTCGACGCTTTCAAGCGCGGCGATTCCCTGTTCTATCTGTTGCTTACTAAGGCCCAATTCTATACCGACTGCCACTGCAGCAAGGCTATTGTATACATTAAATTCACCAGGGATTTGGCAAACAATATGGTACTCAATGCCTCCATAGGACACCGTATAGGTGCTCCCCTGTGCGCTGAGGATAACACCCTGTGGCACAAGATCACCCTCTTTTAGCCCATAGCTTAGCGAACGCGGTATTGCTCGCCTCCACCGAGGTGCAGTGGCATCATCAGCATTGTACACACCAAACCTTCGACCATGCTTTGCGGCAATACGAAACAACCGTAGTTTCGACTCGAGGTAGTGGCGAAACGTACCATGATAATCAAGATGCTCGTGCGTAACATTGGTCATTACCCCAATTTCAAACGGCACACCCCACGTACGATACTGCGCCAGCGCATGGCTCGTTGTCTCAAGTACCAACCATTCCACTCCTGCCGCTTTAAATTCGGCAATCCGTTTTTGCAATAACCCAGCGTCGGCCGTGGTCATATGCACCTGCTGGGGTGTAATGTCATTACCAACACCGTAGCTCACAGTAGTCATGAGTGCTGTCTTGTAACCAGCATCAGTGAGCATGCGGTGAATCATGCAGCTTGTACTGGTCTTGCCATTGGTGCCCGTGATACCAATCACATGCATACCCTTTGCAGGAAAACCGTAGCGTACATTTGCTACGACTGCTACTGCACGGTGGTAGTGGGGCTCGCTCACTTTAAAGAGCTTTTTGGGTATAGCTTGCTTAATGGTGGTTTTCAATTTATTCACGAATACCTCCTACCATAGCTTCGATGAGAGGTCGGCTATTGTCGTCGTATACGGTATATCGTTGTCCAATCAACAACACTAAATCATCCTTTTTGGCACCCCGACTCGCAACAAAGGCAGCTTCTTCGTGATCAGACGCACTCTCAACTGATGAATGCTGGCCATCGCCAACCATGATCAGCCGATCCACCATCGTCTTTAGTGTCTCAGTTTCTGCAGCGGTTAAGGGCATATCAACGGCAGCAATCAGACGCCGCCTAGCAAGCTGCCGTGCTGAGCCAAGGAGCAATGGCAGACTTTGCGCAGTTCCTCCATGGTCAACGGCAATCGCATAGGGAGCAGCAACAGTAAGGTAATCGTAATTACCTTCAATACGCTCAACCCGCGCCACACCCTCAGCAAATCGCGCTACATCAACACCGAGCACATACACCGTCGCGAGGGCTGTCGCAATGTTCATCGCGTTCGCTTCACCGACTAAATAGCTCGCCACCTCTAGCTCGGTGTGCTGATCAATAACCAGGGATAGTTCTGTGCCCTTACGGTACAGCTTAAAGGCAGCAATCCGCATATCGGCAGCCTCTTCGGTACCAAATGTCATAATGTTGTGATGTTCCACGCCGGCTGGGGGCGTGACGCCATGCGGAAGTACCAAACGGGTGAGCGGCAATTTGCAAAGCTCATGAAGCTCAGGGGAGTCTTCGGTTGCCACCAGTGTATCAATCACGAGCGAAGGTGCAACATGGCTGGCAATCAACGCCGCGTGCACCTCAAGCACAATGTAGTCATACCCTTGTCTGGAAGCGTCAGCAAGCCGCCGGTGCATTAAGAATGGATCGGTCTCAAAACTGCGAGGCACACCATTGCCCGCCATCATCTCTACTACTTTCGCCCCACTCTCCCGTAGTAACTCAGCCACCAGCCGCACCACAGTGGACTTCCCATGTACACCTGTTACGGCAATCAGTTTGGCGGTATGGGTTTGTCGCCCATAGCGAAGCGATGCTAATTTGCTCTTTGTCTTAGCAAGTAGTTCCTTCTTGCCCGACTGCTTATCTTCCCTCGCATTTGTCATAGCTTCATTTTAGCACTTTTCCTGGCCTAAAGAGGCATCATATACACCACCTGGGACTATGAACTGCCTCTGTTATATGCTATACTAACAGTAGTGAAAATACTGGGAATCGAAAGTAGTTGCGACGAAACGGCTGCCTCTGTTGTAGAGGACGGTTTTCGTTTACTCAGTAATGTTGTTCATACTCAGATCGACATTCATAGTCAATATGGCGGTGTTATCCCTGAAATTGCCGCCAGGAGCCACATTGAAGTTATCATGCCCGTTATTGCCAAGGCACTTGCCGATGCCGAGTGTACGTGGGACGACATTGATGCAATCGCGGTTACCTACGCGCCCGGTCTTATTGGCTCACTCTTAGCGGGCACCCTGGCCGCTCGTACCCTCGCGATTCAAAAGCGTAAACCGCTCATTGCGGTGCACCACGTGGAAGCGCATGTGTACGCCAACTTCATCACCGAAAGCAAACATGCCCTTGAGCTGCCGGTATCGCAACCCCAGTTCCCTATGCTCGCCCTTATTGTTAGTGGCGGCCATAGCCAGCTCGTTCTCTTTCATGACCACGGCCGCTATGAGCTACTAGGCCAAACACAAGATGACGCTGTAGGGGAGGCCTTCGACAAAGTCGCAAAAATTCTTGGACTTCCCTACCCTGGCGGTCCATCAATTGCTGAAGTGGCCTTGCAGGGTAATCCCCATGCCTATAGTTTTCCCAAAGCAAAACTTAAAAATCCTTACGACTTTTCTTTTTCTGGGCTCAAGACAGCCGTTTTAAGGGCCGTTCAGCGTGAAGTGGGCAAGGACTTCACTTTTCCCTCGCACGAGCTCTCAGGCCTTCTCACAAGCTCCCAGCAGCATGATTTCGCAGCGAGCTTCCAACAGGTGGCGGTTGATACCCTCGTGGCTACCACGTTACGCGCCTACGGCGACTATTCACCTGCTTCAGTCGTTATTGCCGGTGGTGTTGCAGCCAATCAAGAATTACGTCGCCAACTAGCACAGCGACTTCCTATTGCCATCGAGTATGCACCAATGAATCTTTGTACCGACAATGCCGCCATGATTGCTGCCCTCGCCTATCCTATGGCACAGCACAAAACGTATACCGATCCTTATACGCTCGAGGTAATCCCTAGTTTATCAATGACCAAATCCGCCTGGCGTTAGTCGCTCTTCTACCTCTGTTTGATACGACGAACAACGCGCTTTGCCTGCGGCAGCGCTTTTGTCCATATACTATACAGGGGCGACAAGGGGTAATCGAAAGTCCCTACCAGCTCATCTTCGTGTTGAGCGAAGCCCTGTTTGAAGGCACTTACTCCATCGTTAAGCAACCCGTTCATGTCGTATCGAGCAACGCCCCAATCCTGGCATGTGGTGATGGCATGCCACTTGAGCGCATAGTTAGCGCGGAGTTCTTGGCCCCTGTCATTCATGCCACCATACAGCTCGAAGGCAGTATGGGCGCTAACCGCTAGCCATACAAACGAAACCGGTTCATCACCATCGTAGGCTGCAAAGATTACCGATGATTCGCCAAGTTTTTCGTGAATATCGTAGTAGTAGGCATCATCGTGGAGTGCAAAGCCGGCACGAGCTGCAGTTTGATGATAAATAGCGAGGCACTGGGCTACCTCCTCTTTTGCGGTTACTCGTCGTATAGCAACCCCTTCCCTAGCAGATTTTCGAATGTATTGACGGGTTTTTTTCGTCATCGCCCCCATCAGTTCATCCTCGGTTTTTTCCAGATTAAGAATCAATGTGCGGGCTAATAGAATGTTATTTGGCGAACGACGCCACTTCCCCGCCACCTCAAGTTCTGTTTCATCCGGCTCAATTGTTAAAACCACCCCTGGCAGATGGTGCTTTACATAGGCAATCAATGCAGCAAGAACTTCTGTTTGCTTGTCTTTACGCCACACTGGTCCGCGCGGTACATACACAAGACGACGAAAGGGCCCTGGCAGCGTGCGCACAAGTACCTGTGCCGCACCTTCTACACCATCGTGCTCATCTGTGAAAAGAACGCGGTGTGCCGTCCAGTGATGCGCAGCCTTAACCTCTCCCCAGCCCCACAGTTGCAGAGGGTGTCCCGACATATCGTGTACTATTTCATCCCACAATGCGGGCTCGTCACAGTTTTTCCCTGTTATCATAGGCTCATTATACTACGTTTGTGCTATACTGGTAATGAACACAAACACGTGGAAAGCAACAGATGACCACCACTTGTAACAGGGGTCAACAGAGGTGACGATGTTTTCACGTGAAAACATTTTATGCCGACTGCTTTGTTCGTGTTGCAATTTTTCGCGTGAAAAATATCACTAATTCAACAGAGAAGTCATGAACCTAGCTAAAGCCTATACGCCGAACGATTACGAGCCAACCATCTACGCCCTATGGGAACAAGCAAACGCTTTTGCGCCCAAAGGAGAAGGGGAACCTTATGCAATCGTCATGCCGCCGCCAAACGCGAATGGCAACCTACATATAGGGCATGCGCTCGGAACCGCTATTGAAGATATCTTGGTACGTTACCACCGTATGCGGGGGTACGATGCAGTGTATATCCCAGGCGCCGATCACGCCGGCTTTGAAACATGGGTGGTATATGAGCGAGAGCTTGAAGCGCTAGGGAAGTCACGCTTCGAATACTCCCGTGACCAGCTGTACAGCCAAGTGTGGGACTTTGTTGATCGACACCGCGGCAATATGGAGCTGCAACTACGCGCACTGGGCGCTGGCGCAAGCTGGAATGACCTCGTTTTTACCCTTGATGCGAAAGTGATTGACACGGTGTATAGCACTTTCAAAAAGATGTGGGACGACGGGCTCGTATACAGGGGCGAAAAGATTGTAAGCTACTGTACCAAACATCACACCAGCTTTGCCGATATTGAAGTACAGCATAAAGATGAAAAGTCTAAACTATGGAAAATTGCGTACCCAACCCTCGACAAAGTAGGGGAGATTATTGTCGCGACAACACGGCCTGAAACCATGCTCGGTGATGTCGCCGTAGCAGTCAACCCTAATGACGAGCGCTATGCCCACCTTGTGGGTACCAAAGTATTACTACCAATTGTCAACAAAGAAATACCCGTTATTGCCGACAACTACGTCGATATGGCGTTTGGAACAGGTGCCGTAAAGATTACACCCGCTCACGACCCAAATGACTTTGAGATGGCTGAACGGCATAATCTAGAGGCATTGCAGGTTATTGGGTTCGACGGCAAAATGGTGAATGTTCCTTCACACTTTGCTGGACTCACAACCGATGAGGCGCGCAAGCGAGTGCTCGCCGCTCTGGAGGCTGAAGAGCTTCGAAGGGGCGAAGAAGACATTGTGCATGCGGTGGCTCATTGCTACAAGTGTGGCACTGTTATTGAACCACTCCTCAAAGAACAATGGTTCCTTAAGATGGAAAGCCTCGCCGAGCGGGCCATCGCTGCAATTGACAATCACGAAGTCACCTTTTCCCCCGCCAATAAGGGTAAGGTGGTAGGGAACTACCTCAAACAACTCCGTGACTGGAACCTCAGCCGACAAATTCCTTGGGGCATTCCTATTCCTGCTTTTCAGAACGTCAATGACCCGAGTGATTGGATATACGACGATAGGGTAGACGAAAAGGAAATAGTTGTAAATGGAACAACATATACTCGTGAAGAAGACACCTTTGATACCTGGTTTAGCAGTGGACAATGGCCCTTCATCACGACAGATCACCTGACAGGCGGGGAGCTCGCGAAGTTCTACCCAAACTCTGTCTTGGAAACAGGCGGGGATATCCTTTTTGCTTGGGTTGCCCGCATGATTATGCTTGGACTTTACGTGACTGATTCCGTGCCATTTAAGCATGTTTACCTGCACGGGCTGGTGCTCGATGAAAAGGGTATAAAGATGAGCAAAAGCAAGGGCAATGTCATTAACCCGATGGAAATCGTCAGCGAATACGGCTCTGATGCACTGCGCCTTGGTATCGTTTCTAGCCGTAGCGCTGCGCAATCACAAGCATTTAGCGTGAGTAAAGTTGTTGCCGCTCGCAACTTGTGTAACAAATTATGGAATGTTGCACGCTACATCGAAGCAAATGTTGGTGAGGTTACGCCAGAGATCAACCCCGAACCGCAAAGTCTTGCTGACCACTGGATTATCAAACGGCTCAATACCGCCACCGAAAAGCTTGAATCCCAACTAAGCGATTACCGTTTTGCCGAAGCAGCCGAAACGGTGTACCACCTAATATGGGATGACGTTGCCGACTGGTATGTAGAGGTCAGTAAAGTAGAAAATCATGCCAGCATAAGCGCCTACGTGCTCGACACCGTACTGAAGCTCGCCCATCCGTTCCTCCCATTTGTTACCGAAACCATCTGGCAGGCGCTCAGCTGGCATGACACACTCCTTGTGGGTGAAAGCTGGCCTGCGCAAAAAGAGGCGAGCGACATCATGGCGGCAGAATTTAGCCGATTGAAACGGCTGGTTACTGAAGCTCGCTATGTTATGAGTGAACTTCCTGGCAATGAACGGTACGACATGCTGTATATGGATGATGCATTGGTAGAAGACAATGCCGATATGATTATGCGGTTAGCAAAACTAAAGAGTATTACAAAGGTAGACCAGCCCCGTGGGCTCCGTCTTGCAAGTAGCGGGCGCGACGCCTGGCTCGACCTTGATGCTGAGACACTCTATGAGCACCAAACCAACCTCGAAAAGCGGCTCAGCGATATCCGTAACGAGGTTGCTACTCTTCAGGCCCGCCTTGCCAATGAAAACTACATTGCCAAAGCACCTGCCGCCCTTGTAGAGGAGTCCCGCGACCTATTGCAAAGCAAAACCGCCCTTGTAGAGCGGCTTGAGACTGAGCTGCAAGTGCTCACTACAGAAAACTAGGCGACGATTGGTAAATTGTAATTATCAAACGCGTGATGACCGCGCGGCTGGCATTCTTGCATAAGGTGTTTTTTCTGCTCTTGATTGCGGGGCGGGACGCTCGGAGACTGATACATAAAGCTATTGAGTAGGGAGCTTCGGGCTGCATTGTGGTCAGGGTGAGTATGGGCATCTGTTTCTACAAACGCTTTGTAGCGTACCGCTAACTCATCGGTAGCAACACTATTCGTAAAGGGCCGGTGAAGCCTGGTCATTACTGCTCGGTCAACCCGTCCATCGTGCATAAACACACCAAGGGCGGTCACAAGACTAACGAAGGTAACGAGGTAAGTGGTGAGTTTTTTTACTGTTGTCATATGTTGGTTTGTTATGTGATAACAGTATTCAATTTAGCATAAACTTTATTAATTGTCAAGTAGGTGCTATTCGTGGTGGTATTTACCGCCCCTGTGTATTTGTTCTGCCCGGTAAAATTGCTCTACTAACAACAACCGAACAAGCTGATGGGGGAAAACGAGCTGGGAGAGCGACCACGTCTCGGTTGCTCGTTGCTGCAATGCTTCACTCACCCCATAAGCTCCCCCAATCACTACTACCACTTGCTTACCCTGCGTAAAGTAAGCCGATAATCGTGAAGAAAGGGTGGGGGAATCGTACATTGTCCCGCGCTCATCAAGTAAAATAACTGTATCAGAAGGACTTAGCCGCTCAAGTATGGCCTGGGACTCGTTCTGACGAGCTACAGCGCCCTCGGAGCTACTATGTGGTAAAAGTACCCATTTTATATCCCACGGCGCTCTTAGGCGCTTTGAGTACATTTCCACGCCCGTTTCAATCCATGGCTCGTGGCGTTTACCAATGGCGATAATGCTAATCATCAACCCTCAACGTGGCCGCAACTGTCGCAAGCCTATCATGGTCAATAGGGCTATCAAGGTCTTGCGGGCGCTTCACGTCATCCTCGCTATGAGTAGGGATGAGATGAATATGGGTGTGAGGTACACCAAAGCCCATAACAACCACACTTACTCGTGGTGTTCCCATGGTGTCGCGGATGTGTGGCGCTAGCCTTTTGGCAACTGTCCATAAATAGTGATAGGTATCATCGTCGACATCCCATAATTCATCAATTTGTTGTTTAGGAACGAGAAGCGTGTGCCCAGGCGTCTGTGGATGTACGTCCAAAAAGGCGATGACCCTGTCATCTTCATAAATTTTATGGCAAGGGATTTCTCCGTTAATAATGCGTGTAAAAATTGATGGTTCCATAGTTCCAGTATAGCGGATACGGCATCTTATCTGTTATTGATTTGCTATTGAGTTAAAAATATGTTAAAGTGCACTCTAACTGCAAAACACGAAACGATCGCCCAGAAGGAGGTGAAACCGTGAACTTCGCAGGGTTCTTTCAGTCACTCAGTGAAAACCCGGCTGTCCGGGGTATCGGCGGAGTTATCGGACTAATCGTTTCCTTCGTGGCGATCTACAAGTTCTTCGTTGAATTTGTCGAGCCCAACGAGCAAGCGATTCGTACCCGCAACAACCGCCCCGACTACAAGCACGTGCCGATGTCTACAACGCGCCGCATCATGGTGTTCGGAGGTATCATCACCGCTCTGGTCTTGGTGGTGCTTTCAACTATCATGAGCAGCGGTGTGTGGTACTACCTCGGTGGAGCCGTGTTCGGCATTGTCGCTTTTGCTACGGGCATCATCACCTGGAAGCGAACCACCGCCATGGCTATGACCGGCCCTGGCATCAAGGGCAAGGTACCCGGCTGGTTCAGCTGGCGCCGAGGAGTGGTAGCGATCGAAACGCGTGGACCAGAGCTGGTCAACGCTACCGACGCCACCGGCCACATCATCAACATCCACTTGGCCTACCGCTGGTCACGCACCAGTGATGACGCGCCGGCACTGTGGAAGTCGCTCAACGACATCGTCAACCTCGAGACCACCATGGACTACGAGGTAACGGTGGCTGCGCAGAACGCGCTCAAGCACGTCGAGCGTGCCGCTATGCTGGATGAGGATGGGCTGCACGCCTTCGCCGAGCAGGTGTACCAGCGCTGCAAGCAGGACTTCTACAACAAGTTCGGCACCACGCTCTACTCCGTTGCCGTTGCCACGATCGGCATCCCGCCCCAAGTGGCGGGCTCCGAGGTGCTGGCTGATGCCTTGGGCAGCAGCGATGGTGTGCGCCACGCTGTGGAGATGGTTGCTGCAGCGACCGCCACACAAGAGTGACCCCATGCCCCTCATCTGACCTATCTAGGTTGGGTGAGGGGATTTAAATTTGTTATAATTTGCCATGTAGCTATGGAGAGATGCAGGAGTGGTTGAACTGGCCGCTCTCGAAAAGCGGTGTGCCCCAGGGTACCGAGGGTTCGAATCCCTCTCTCTCCGCCATATAACGTATCCCGGCTTAGCTGGGGTATTTTATATTTGTAAGGAATATCACACCTGAATTACGCTACGCGCAGTACACTAGAGGTATGAATCAGACAGTTTCTACCTTTCGTGCGATTACTGCGGTCTTCTTTCAACGTATCTTCCGCCCAGTTATATGGGTAGGTACGATGGTGATTATAGGGTTATATATTGTCACGATTTACCTGGGGGTTGCTATCCATGGATTGTGGTGGTTACTGCTTATTGTGCTCATACCTGGCACCGTGTTGCTTGGGGGCATGGCTGCGGCACTTTGGTTCTTAGCAAACCGACTTTTACCACGGCCCCTTCAATCTCACGAGCGCCGACAGCTCCTTGGCTTTGCCGATAAAATCATCCGTATTGCAGAAGTACGCGCCACACCAATCCCTGTACTCGTGTTTTTAGTGGCAAAAGATGTCATTCGCGGACGCCGAAGCACGTACGTAGAAGAGGTAGTTGAGGACTCAAAATCACTAAAAGATGATTATATTGCTGCAAGAACGTTATTTGAGACAAAAACACTTTCCTAAGAAAAAAGAGGCTCTAAAGCCTCTCCTTTCTATGGTACACCCGGTACGATTCGAACGTGCGACCTCTTGCTCCGCAAGCAAGTGCTCTATCCAGCTGAGCTACGGGTGCCTATGTTGATAACCTACAAATAGTAGCACAAATCAGGGGTGGTGGCAAGGCTACAACCGAAGTCTCGCCAGAAGCCTGTCAATAATATCGGGGTTCACTTCTTTCATGGGAAGGCGCTGTGCAAACATGTCTACTACTTGCTCGCCGACTTCTTCGGGAAAATAAACGGTATGGCCAAGCTGAAAACGTTTACGTGGCACCAGTACAGCGGCGTGATTGCCACCCTGTGAGAGCACGCCAAATGACTTAAACTCACTATACGAGTACAGACGGTCGTTAATATGAAGGCCTTTTCGACTCAAGGTGTAGTGATTGGTTGCAGGTGGTCGCATAACATACACCACCAGAGCCGCCGCCATAACAGGGATAAGAATGGTAAATGTAATCGACTTCATGACAAGAAAGGCTACCGCCATAAATACCAATACGATAATGGTCATACTACCAAACCATAGGGGGGTTTGCTGTTGATGGACATACTCGGCAGCATCCCAGCTAAGCAATGCTTCAGTTGCCTCATCGCTCTCTGAAAGCTCTCCCCGTTCCTCATCTGCCGCTTCTTGATCGTATGGCTCTTCAGCAACTACTTGTGGGCTAATTGTCTCTTCTGCCGGCATAGCATCCAAAGCTGGTTGAGGAGAAGGAAGTGTAGGCTCTACAGGCGGAGCTGGTGAAACAGGCTCTGGTACCGGTTGATAGGGTGCTTGCGGCACCGCTTGGCGCGGTTGCTGCCATGATTCGGGTTGCTCAGCTTGTGGTTGCATACTGTTAGTATAGCATGAGCGCAAACAATATAATCAATCCTAACACCTGTACTCACTCGAGAACATGTGCTACAATGACCAAAGCCCATACACCAATCTACAATGGAGGAGTACCCAAGTGGCTGAAGGGGACGGTTTGCTAAATCGTTAGTATGGGGAGACCTGTAGCGGGAGTTCGAATCTCCCCTCCTCCGCCAAGAAGAGAAGAGGCATTCGCCTCTTTTTTTCTTAGAAGTGTGAGATATCTTACACTTATCAACAGAGGTGCTAGCGCCTATGAAAAAACCGTGTATACTTGAAGTAGATGCAAGCAGTATAAACAGGAGCAATTATGAAACGTTCACTACTACTCTTCACCTCATACGTTGGCGCCGCACTTACCGTTCTGGCACTTGACGTTGCCCAAGCTCACGCCGTTGGGTCCATTGGCCAGGGCGCAAACAGCGCACGCGGCATTGATCAACCTGTCGATCTATTTGGCGACACGGGGGTATTTTCTAAAATCAGTAGTGTGCTGCTATTCATCGTTGGCGCAATCGCGGTTATCATGATTGTGATTGGCGGGCTTCGCTATGTAGTATCGGGCGGGGATGCATCCCAGGTACAGGCCGCTAAAAACACCATTTTGTATGCCCTTGTGGGCGTCATTATCGCTATCCTTGCCTATGCTGCCGTCAACTTTGTCGTTAATAGCTTTGTGCCAAGTGCCGCCAACGGCACAACCACTACCTCATACGGCGCGTCGAATCGTTAGCCTGGTTACTTCTCGTATGGCAGCGTAGGTAGCTCCCGCCGCCAGTACATGCAGCCAATCCACTGCAGTAAGTGGTGCACTATTGAAGAAGCCCGACACAACTGGCACATAGCAGATACTAAGCACAATACCGAGAGACAAAACAATCGACCCCCAGTAAACGGGATTATGGAATTGATAGCGAGTAAAGAGGCCGTGTACGCTACGGCGCTGCGTGATATTAATCAGCTGCGCAATCACAATCGTTACATAGGTCATAGTGGTTGCGTGTGCAATCATATCTGACGTCATGACCGGATGGTACAAATCAACACCCTCACGCACCAAAACCAACAGAAAGTTACCAAGCGCCAGCGCACCCATTACGAGCCCCGACCATACTAAATCAGTAATGCTACGGCGATTAAGTATATGGTCATTAAGGTTGCGCGGCTGCTGCCGCATAATTTCTCCTTCTTCTTTATCCCATCCAAGCGCAGCAATCGGGAAGAGCTCGGCAAGCATATCGATAGCAAGCAGCTGCAAGACGTTCAGGGGCAGGGGAATACCCATAGCGCTCGTAAGTCCAAGGCCACCCATGTTCACCACTAATTCTGTCGAGTTACTTGTAAAACAGCTCAGCACACCTTTCTTGATATTGGCGTAAATCGTCCGCCCCTGACGAATTGCACTTACCAAGCTGCTAAAGCTGTCATCAAGTAATACTACCTCTGATGCCTGTTTCGCAACGTCTGTGCCAGTGACCCCCATTGCTACCCCGATATCGGCATAGGTAAGTGCGGGAGCGTCGTTAATACCATCACCGGTCACGGCTACCACTGTACCAGACTGCTTAATAAGTCGTACAATGCGCATTTTATCTTCGGGACTAACACGACTAAAGATGACGCTACCCTTGAGGCTGTGAGCTAACACATCGGTATCGTTCATCTTAGCTAAATCCTCACCAGTGATGACGAGTGCCTCTTCGTTTTCAGCAATTAACCCCGCCTGTCGTGCAAGCGCTTCAGCAGTAAGGGCAAAATCACCGGTAACGATATTGATCCGCACATTGGCCGCGAGCGCCACCCGTACTGCCTCGGGCACCGATTCGCGAAGGGGATCAATCATACTTACAAGCCCGTGGTAGACAAGGTTTTGTTCAACCTGGTTATGGGTGAGGGAATCAGACCAATCTGTTTTGAAAGCTCGAGTGGCAAATGCCAAGTTGCGCAGTGCCCGTTTGGCGCGATTTGTATGTTCGTCAATAATTGCCTGGCGATCAGCACTGGTAATTTTACGGATTTTTCCACCGGCAATAATATGCGTACATTGCTCAAGTACCGATTCGGGCGCACCCTTCACATAGGCCACAATCTCGCCGTTTTGTTCACGCACCGATGTCATCCGCTTGCGCGCCGAGTCAAAAGGGTATTCGCGTACTTCTCGAACAGCCGCAACATGCTCAGCTGTCACACCGGCCTTTCCCGCTGCACTCACTAGCGCGCCTTCGGTTGGATCGCCGAGACAACTCCATTCTGGGTTATCGCTACTAGGCTCAACGAGCCGTGCATTACTGGCATACGCACCAATTGCCAAAAAGTCGCCTAGCTTTTGCTTCGTCGCATCATCTACCTCTCGTCCGTTACAGAGCAGCGTTCCAGCAGGAGCATAGCCAGTTCCTGATAAGCCATACGTTGTACCATCTACAACAAAACTTTCAACGGTCATCTGATTCTTCGTTAGCGTACCTGTTTTATCGGTGCAAATAACGCGTGTCGCGCCAAGCGTTTCAACTGCGCTTAGTTTCTTCACGAGTGCTCTTGCCCGTGCCAGCTTGCCGGCAGCTTGCGCGAGGGAAGTGTTCACTTCGGCGGGTAGTCCCTGGGGAATGAGCGAGCTGGCAACGCCCACTGCAAACAGTAGTGCGTCCTTTATGGGCAAGTTGATTTTCATTGCCACCGCCAGGAGCACAGCACACAAGATGGCAACTCCATAGGTCACGTAGGTGGCAATATGACGGACCTCTTTTTGCAGTGGGCTAGCATCCTCGGGCGCAGCCTGGCTTAAACTTGCAATTCTGCCAAGCTCAGTGTTCATACCAATCGCGACTACCACACCCATAGCTTCGCCCATAGCGGCAGTTGTGCCCATAAACGCTAGGTTGTGCCGATTACCCAGCGGCACTTCGCTCTCAAGCGCGTGGGTAAACTTGCGCGAGGGGTTACTTTCACCAGTCAAGGCAAAGTCGTTTGTTGCAAAACTCGTCCGCTGAATAATGCGTACGTCAGCCGGTATACTTTGGCCCTCCGTAAGCCGTATAATGTCGCCGCAAACTAGCTTGCTAGAATCAACTTGCACAAGTGAACCATCGCGCATTGCTTCGGCAGTTGGCTTAACCAGCCGTTCGAGCGCTTGCATTGTTTTTTCGGCACGATATTCTTGGGCAAACCCGATGATGGTGTTAAACAAAATAAGCGCCACGAGTACTGCCGCTGTATGAACATCGCCCAGGTACAGCGACACTGCCACGCTTGCGGCAAGCAAAAATATCATCCAATCTTTGTACTGGTGAATATACTTTAACCACGCGGGATCTTTTTTAATACCAACAAGGAGATTGGGGCCTTGCTCGCGAAAACGCCGGGCAGCCTCGGTGCCAGTGAGCCCTTTCTGGTCTGTATGAAACCGCTCCAGTACTTCATCGATATTTTGCTGGTACACCGGTTTTTGAATCCCACTCATGCTTACTAGTATAGCTTTGAGCGGTGAAATGAGGCAAATAAAAAATGACCCTAGAGGGCCATTATCTTATTTGGCGGAGAGGGCGAGATTCGAACTCGCGGTGAGTTGCCCCACGACGGTTTTCAAGACCGTTACCTTAAACCACTCGGTCACCTCTCCATAATGCTACCGACTGATTATACCAAGCTGCCCCTTATTTTTCTAGGGGTTGGCGTGCAGCTACTACTACCCAGACCTCGCGTGCGCCTGCTTCAAGCAGCCGCTGCGATGCATAGCGAACAGTGGCACCAGTTGTGTACACGTCATCGATCAATACGTAAATCTGATTTTTGACTAGTGGGGCACTAAAGGCCTTTTGCGCCTGCAGCTGCCGCACGCGTTTGGATGCACCTCTTTGGACACTATTAGCGGCTCTTGTGAGCGAGGCCTCGACGGGCACGCCTTTATGTCGTGCGAATAGTACCGCCAGCTCACGTGCGTGATCATACCCCCGAAGCCGTACGTGACGCCGAATTGTAGGAACCCACGTGACAACACAATCAGCAGGCAGCGCGGGGGTGGCATTAACGAGCAGTTCTGCAACAATCGCAACCGATGTTTTGTCCCGATGAAACTTATATCGCTCTATCAATTTTTCAAGCTCAGCTGACTTTTCGCCCGCGCACCATGCACGGGTATATGGGGCGTTACAGGTGGTGCACAGCGCCTGACTCGATGGGGTAGGGCGAGCACAAATAATACAGACTCCGGGCAACTCATTAATGATGTTGTATTTACAATAATCGCATAAACTACGGCCAATTTGGCCGCAAGAGCAACAGTAGTGGGGGGCGATGAGTGAAGATAGCTTCTGAAACATTGTATTTTTTACCTTTGGGCATAGTATTTTGTTGATTATCCCCAGGGTGTTAGTTATAATATACCCAGACTAATTGTCAAAGCCAATGAGAAAGTGGAGGATATCATGGCCCGTAAGCAAAATGACGATCTATTGATCGAAGATGAACTCGCTGCAGCGTTCCTAAACGATGACGACAGCATGGCAGCCGACAACACGACTGCCCCACAAGAACCAGCAACTGACGACGCGAACTGGGGTGATGCAGAAGATGATTTTCCAGGTCAGTTAGCGGTTGATGTATACGAAACCGAAGAGCGACTGATTGTTAAAGCCCGCACCGCTGGGGTTAACAAGGAAGACCTTGATGTAAGTATTAGCGATGGTATTTTGACCATTAGCGGTACCCTAAGTAGTGGTGATGACACTGATGCTACCAACTGGCACATTCAAGAGTGCTATTGGGGTGAGTTCAGCCGTACACTAGCGCTTCCTGTTCCCGTTAAGGAAGATGAGGTTGCTGCCGTACTTAAGGATGGCGTTTTGACGATTACTTTCGCAAAGGTCAAGCAAGAGCAGGCCAAAAAGATTACCATTCAGTAATAGAACTATCAAACAAAAGTACGCTCATGCACTGAGCGTACTTTTTTATAGAGAATAAGCCCGACCAACCAACCTAAAACCCCGCCTTTATAGGCGGGGAAGGACTAACGTGTGTTCTCCGGAAAATTATCCGTCTGTCTTTACAAAGCTCGTGATAACAAAGTTAATGGCAGCATACGCAAGGATAGCTACGATCAAACCGATAATCGAGTAGAGAATGGTATTTTTGGCTGACGTCACCGCCGAGCTATCACCCTGTGAAACGGTATAGCGAATACCGCCAATGATGAGCATGACCACAGAAACGGCGCCAATGATGAAGAGGAGCACGTTGGTGATAATCCTAAAGATTGGTGTCTTGCTTTGGTCGCATCCGTCCTCGTTGCCGAACAAACAGGCAGATTGGCCAGTACCTTGGGCAGCACTTGCACCGCCGCCAATAGACAATCCAGTGTCCTCAGCAGCAAACACCGGCACAGAGCTTACCGTTAGGGCAAACGCGGGGATTGCTAGCAGCGTCAGCAGGTGTTTCTTGATAGTAATTTTCATTGTTATCCGTTCCTTTCTTGCTAGTGGATTAACTCTTGGTTCTATTTATACCAGATATTGCGTTCATTGTTAACAGACTTACGCGAACTTATCGACAATGAAATTCACAATAGCATAGGCAAACAACGCAACAATAAGCCCGATAACCGAGTAGAGAATGGTGTTTTTTGCCGACGTCACCGCATTGGAGTCGCCATTGCTCGTGGTGTATTTAATACCACCAATCACGATCATGATCACGGCGACTGCACCAAGAATATAGAGCAGTACATTGACGATTGTTTTAATGACAGTGCCAACATCAGCACTACCACCCGTCCCGCCAGATGCGGTCACACCCTGCTGAACACATGATTTAGCATCGGCACACGCTGCAGCAAAGGCTGGAGTTGATACCATACCAATACCAAGTACAGCAGCGAGAGCGATGACAGTTAGTTTGATTTTGTTCATTTTTTCTCCTTATCCAAAGTAATCACTTACTAATGTTATTATCACCGTGGCCAGCATCGCAACAACGAGCCCGATAACCGAGTAAAGAATGGTTTGTTTAGCAGACGTCACCTTATTGGAGTCGCCCGCGGAAGTGGCAAACTTGATACCGCCAATTACAATCATAATTACCGCAATACCACCAAGAATAATGAGCGCCGTACGCACCGCGTTCCATATGGTGTTTGTGCCCTGGTAATTCAACTTGTCTTCTTTTACCAGTCCACATTGCTCGGCATTATTAGAAGTACAGTTCTTAAACACATCAATTGCAGCTACCGGTGTTACAGGGAGCACTGCCGTAGCCATACCACTGAGAAGCGCCGCAGTCACCAGCACAGAACGAATGTTCATTATATACCCCCCAATACAATGGCGGTGATAGTAAACGCCAACAGCACCACGATAAGTCCTACAACTGCACCAAGTATCGCATTTTTAGCACGGGTAACTTGCTGCGGATTACCGTTAGAGGTCACGTAGAAGAATCCGGCAGCAATAATGACGATTACAGCAATAGCGCCGGCCCAATAGTAAATAGGGAACATGACATTCTTTGTTAGCTGGGCTTCACTTGATGCCGGTTTTGGAATACCAGCTTCTTCAGGTGTAATAACCGCTGTAGCAAACTGTAATAAATAGTACTTAAACATTATTTAATTATCCCTGCAATTGCATTTACAATCGAGGCTGAGAACACTGCAATCACTAGCCCAATAAGAGCGTTCTTGATGGTATTTTTAGCCTCTGCCATTTTATCTTGCGAACCAGCTGCCAGAATGTACACAAAGCCACCCTTTATAAGGAAGAATATTGTCACATACGCTGCCAAAGCAAGCCCAGCCTGAAGCAAGTTAAGTACAATTGTCCATACAAACTTCTGTACTGCTTTGTCATCATCTTTGCTCGGCGGCTTTACATTACAACTACCGTCTACGAGCCCTCTATACCAAGCATTAATGCCAAACATCGAATCGTTGCAGGCGGCAGCAACCGGAACGGTTGTTGCCATAGTCATTGTACCCATTGCAAATATACTCAAAAGTCCTAACGATAGTTTTTGCCACATGGTCATTATCCAATCGCTCCCGGCAAAAGCCACTGTAAAGCAAAATACATGAGCGCAAATACAACAATACCAATAACGACATCGGTGATGAGCTTCTTTGCCTTGGCAACTTGCTCAGAGCTTCCACCTGCACTAGAGTACAGGACCCCCGCATAGACAAGTGTGCCAACGGCAGCGATACCAACACCCGCAGTGAGAATATTTAACACCCACACAAGGAGCACCATCGTGCCGGTTTTCTTTACATCTTTACTTTCTTCAGCTTGCGCACAAATGCTTTTAGGCAAAATGGCACAGTCAAGTGCCGCAGCAGGCTGTGTTGCTACGCCAATACTTAGGCTTCCCATCATGAGGGGCGATAACAGTAGTAGGGTGCGTAATTTCTGTTTCATGATTATTCCTATCTACACACTAGTGTAGCGGTTACGGCTAATATATGCAAAGGTATTCTCCTAACAGATGAAAAAAGTGAGCATAAGTATTGACTTTTTGACCAAAAAATGGTAGTATAGAACTGATATGTGGGAACTGCGCAACAAGCTCACGCTGGGTAGATATCGCCAGCGACGTTTTCATTTAGTGGCCACTGCCTTTGTTATGGCCATTTTTATGGTAGTCACCACGCTTTCTCAGCCAGCGCTCGCTGCTGATGCCACCCGAAATGGCACCACCGTTACTTACAACAGCACATCTTACGAGCAGTTACAGTCAAGCGACCGTTTGCCTGCTGGATTACCAAGCGGAACAAGCGGTTACCAGTATGTTGATTCAGCCGCTAAAAAGACGTACTTTATCTTGACTACTGGCGATCCAGCCAAGGCAACTCAAGCACAATATGTTTACTACGATGGCCTGCCAAGTAGCAACTTCAGCAACCCTTCACCTCCACAAACCATTAGCATCGCTAATGTAGCGCCCGACAGCCTCGCCGAAACTGGCAGCGATAGGGCAACTGCATGTGATGGCAGTATCACCGACGGAATGGGCTGGATATTGTGTCCGGTTGTTAACTTTATGGCCAGCGCCATGGACCACTTATACGAAATCCTCTCGAGCTTTCTCGTTGTTCGTCCTGTCCAAACCGATACTACAAGCTCACTCTACCGTATGTGGGCGATTGTTCGAGATATCGCCAATATCTGTTTTGTGATTGGCTTCCTTGCTATCGTTTACTCTCAAGTAACCAGCCTTGGTATCAGCAACTACAACATCAAACGGATGCTTCCACGCCTTGTGCTGGCAGCTATTTTCGTCAACACATCGTACTGGATATCATCACTCGCAGTAGACATTTCAAACCTTCTTGGCTACTCAATACACGACTTATTTGCGGGGGTATTCCAGTCACTGAACACCAGTGCGCAGTACAAGGACATGCAAGCCCTTAGCTGGAGTAGTGTCGCAGGTGCAATTCTTTCTGGTGGGTCCGCCACTGTTGGACTTGGGCTGTGGGCACACTTTATCGTGCTCGGAACAGGCCTCAAAGCGTCGCTCGTCCTTCTTATCCCCATTCTTGTCGGTGTTCTTATCGCCGTGTTGGTTGCGCTGCTTGTCATGGCAACTCGCCAAGCACTTATTACGGTACTTGTTATTATCTCACCGCTCGCGTTTGTGGCATTCTTACTGCCGAATACCGAAAAATACTTTGATAAATGGAAAGACCTCTTTATTACCATGCTGCTGATGTTCCCAATATTTTCGGTCATCTTTGGTGGCGCACAGCTTGCGGGCCTCGCTATTATCCAGAATGCCAACTCTCTTAACCTCATTATCCTTGGCATGGCAGTTATGGTAGCCCCGGTTGTTGTCACACCGATGCTCGTTAAGTTCAGTGGCTCACTCATTGGCCGAATTGCTGGCATGGTTAACAATCCAAAGAAAGGTATTATGGATCGTACCCGCAACTGGGCACAGGGAAGGGCGCAGGAAGAAAAGGCCAAGATTCTTGCAGGCCGCGGCCGCAACTCGTGGGCGAATCGCCGTACCCAAGCAATCGATCGCAAACGTCGTGGACGTGAAGGCTGGAAAAAAGCCTACGAAGGTATGGCCGATAATCACTTTGCGGCAAGTGCCCAAGGGCGAGCCATCGAAGCGCAAACCCGCACAAATGCTATCGACAAGCAGCGCATCGACAATTCATTTGACCGCTCTCGCGATGGTCGTCAACTCCGCTACCAATCGCAAATGCTTGACGTAGAAAAGCAGCAGATTGAAAATGAGTTCGGTCGTTCGCGGTATGGGCATCGTGTTGATCACGCTCGCCGCGTCGCTGAAATGGGCAAAAAGACTGTCGAAGCCCAACACGAAACCAACTGGAATAACGCCGTTCGCACCAATCCGGGCCTTTTGCAGCAAGAGCTTGAGCTAAAGCAAAGTAGCGTCAAAGCAGAGTTATCTAAAGGCAAGCTAGAAAAGATGCATACCGAAATCGCCGCAGACGGTGAACAGTCTGAACACATCCTCAATCTACGAGGTGTCGATGCGAGTACTCGCAGCGGGCTTTTGTCGATCGCCCGTGACATTAAAACAGATACTCTCACCACATCCCTCACCGCAACCGCAAAAGCAAGTAACGAACGGCAACTGTCCGAAAATGTCACTGCTGCTCTTAAGGATAATACGTTGACCATCGATGGTAAGACGGTTGTTCAATACGCTGCAGGCGTGCGAGGAGAAAAGGGTGAACGAGCTGTGATTGCAAAAGCCAAATCAGAAGTATCAACAGCGCTCATTGACGATATTAAGAACATCCAAAATACCATGGATTATAGCCTTGCTACTAATAACAAGAGGCTCCGCGAAGCATTCGAAAATACCCAAGTATTTTCCGAGAAGGTCGCCTACGCAAAAGCTATGGCCAAAAATGGTGGGCCGGGTGTTGCCGAGCTGCGCAAGTTGTTGACCGATATTGGCGATTTCTCGAATCCAAATGGCACACTCGTGAGCCAAGAAGAAATGTTTGACTTCAAAGAGCTACTGGCTATGGAAGGCAACATTATGGGTGCTGGTAAAGATATCGAATTCTTCCTTACCAATAGCACCGTCAATGATTCAAGTGGCAACGCTGTGATTGGCACCGATGGCAAACCAATCTACCGTACTTTCCAAAACCTCGCCGAAGATGTCAAAACTTGGACAAATCTATCGGCTACAGCGTTTGCGTCACAAAATGCCGCAACCCAGTTCCATTCACTCGAATATCTGTACAATACCAACCGTAGCGCCTACATGCAGGTGGTTAACTCTATCCGTTCCAACCCAACTGCACTGGGTTCACTAAAGCAGGGTGTTTACGAAAAGTTCTCTATATATAGTGACGCACAGCGCGCTGGCGATCCCACACTTCCACAACCAGGATCCATCGCTCAGCGCGATGCTGCCGGTAACCTAGTGGTTATCAGCAACCCTTAGTGAACTTTGTAGGGTATTGACAAATTTAAGCATATACTGTATAATGTAATCAAACGTATATTCAACGTTGGTAATAATATCTGAAAGGATTCTAAAAGTGCCAAAGAATAACGACCCGACTCCACGAACCTTCATGGATCGTCTACGCGAAAGTAAATTTACCCGTGGTGTTGCCTTGCTTGGTGCAGGTGCGACGCTTGCCACGCTTACTGCCTGTGGGCCATCGGAAAAGGAAGCTCCCGCTCCTGCTCCAACAACCGCCAGTGCTCCAGTTACCCCTGGTGCAAGCGAAACAACGACGCCAACTGAAACTCCAACGACCAAGCCATCTCCTAGTGAAACTGCTGGTGAAATGACGGTTGAACAGATTGAGGCAAAGCGCAATGAGGTATCGAAAGCACTCGACATTGACCCGGCTGCGTTCAAAAAACTTCCGCGAGCAGAACAAGGCACCCTCGTTGTCAACTATGTTGACTGGATGTATGTCAAGTATAATCGCAACGATGACTTTGCCAATCGACTTGGTGACACCGTTGCCGATGGCTATAAGGTGCTTGATACCGTAAGCAGCGTAGCTGCCGACTGGGGCGACACTGAAGAGCAAATCGAATACAAGCGACGCTTGATGCAGGTTGCTCTTGAAACCAGCAGCAACAACAATACTCTTGAGTATTCGGAAGATATCTCTGACAATATTAAGACATTCTTTAAAGACAATACCATTGATGGCAAGATCGATCCGCACTTTGTATTCAAAGGGGCCGATGCTAACGCAGTGATGCGCTGTACTGGTGTCGCCGACAGGATGCTTTCTAAGTACGACTCAAAGCCGTGGGAACACGCATGGACAGCAAAGACATGTACAAATGCTGAATTACCCGTCACGTGGATTGGTAAATACACACCTACGTCTGATGGTCGATATATATGGGACATGGTCATTCAGTAATAGGCCAATACCAGAAAAGCCGGCGAATAAAATCGCCGGTTTTTTGTTGCTTGCTGATGTGGGCATTATATCGTACACTACGTATAGGTTATGGTTAAGCTGCAACAGATGGTGGGACGCGCAAAACAAAGCAGGCACTTTGTTGCTGTCGCTCTTTTTGTGTTTGGCACCATCGCATCCATCCTTGGCCAACTCACTTTCCCGCAAGCGGCTTCGGCAGTAGCAACTTCTCCCGAGAATAAGCCTGTTGTAGAAAAAATCTGCGGTAGTGAATCGACTCCAAATTCTGACGAAGAAATCGCCCTATGGAATAGCTGTGCCCAAAAGGTAATTAGTCAATACACTACATGTAATACTGGCGGAGCAGATGGTGCCAAAATCGCCCAATGTCTTAAAAGCGGACTTGGCGATACTGCAAAAAACGTTAGTGCCCAAGACCTGAAAACTGCCGTAGACGCCGGTAAAGCCGCCGCTACCGCCGAACCAAAAACCGAGGAAGAGTGTAAAGCTAAGGGCGATACATGGGAGTGGAACGCTGAAACAAAAAAGTGTAGCGAAAAGGGTGCCGAAGCAGGTAAAGCTGAGTGTGCTGTGCCAGGTGGTATTGGTTGGGCAATTTGCCCCATAATGACTATTCTCTCGGGGATGAATGATACACTCTATGCTGCCATTGCCTCATTCCTTATCATCGAGCCCCAACTATTTGATACTTCAGACAAAAGCCCATACCCGGCATGGCAACAGTTTCAGTCTATTGCAAATGTCATTTTTATCATTGGCTTCATTGTGGTGGTGTATTCACAAATTACCGGAGCGGGTCTTAGTAACTATGGTGTCAAAAAGATGCTACCTAAGCTCATCGTCATTGCAATTCTCGTCAATATTTCGTATTTCTTGTGTCAGCTAGCGGTGGATGTGAGCAACCTGCTCGGAGTCAGCCTTAAGTCTGTGTTCGATGCCATTGCAGGCCAAAATGTCACAGAAGTTAATGTTGCTGCTGGTGGCTGGACAAAAATTATCGCAATTGTGCTGGCCGCGGCAGGTGCAGGGCTATTGTTGCTTGCAGTATCTACACCAGTACTCCTTGCTGCTTTTTTGGCGCTCGCTATGATTGCTCTCATTCTTATTGTCCGTAAGGCGCTCATTGTTCTGCTTATCGTGGTCTCGCCGGTTGCTTTCGCGCTCTACCTCCTTCCCAATACAGAACAGTGGACCAAAAAGTGGGGGAAATTATTCTTTAGCTTACTCATGCTTTATCCGATTATTGGTGTGGTGTTCGGCGCCAGTGCGCTTGCATCCAGTGTGCTACTTCAATTGGACGGAGACATGAACAAAATTGTTGCACTTGGAGCAAGCGCGCTCCCGTTATTTGTAGTCCCAGGACTCCTCAAGGGGTCACTCGCAGCAACCGGCAAGCTTGGCGCCAAAATGCAGGGCTGGGGAGACAAAGCAACGGGTAGGGTAGGAGCAAAGTCACGCGAGACCTCGCGACTAGGTACGGCGCTTTCGGATGCAAGCAAATATCGGGCGCAGCGTCGAGCGATTAATCTAGCAGGGAAACGTAACAGGGGTGTCACAGGAGTAATTGCAAGAAGGGCCGGAGGAAAAGGCTACGGGGACAGACTGGATACTCAAGCCGCTGCATTGGAAGATAAAGAGTTTGAGGAAAATGTCTCTGCAGCGCAAGCCTCCCATAAGACGATGACAAATGCGCAAGTAGAGGATATTGCTCACGGTAGAACTGCTGCGAGTGATGCGGAGCGAGTGGCTGCAGTGCGTGAAATAATGAAGAACGGAAATCATGAGCAGCGTATGGCAATGCTTGCTTCGTCTGCTGGACAGTCTGATCGAGCAAAGCAGTCAATCAGAGATGGGGCTTATGCAAAAGGTATGAACTCGTATCTCGGCGGATCAATTGGAGACAAGGTGATGCGAGGGGAGGTTGGTAGTCAAGCTGACCTAGACCAGGCAATCGTTGAAACAGCGAATGCTGGTAAACTAACAGCGGAAGGAATGGTGAGTGACGGAACGGCCGCTAATCGCATACACTCTGTCCTTGAGGCATCTCGTACTGGAACAGCCCAGCAGGTGGACACTGGGCAAAAAGACGCAAACGGAAACGCAGTCATGCACACTGTCGCAGCTCCAACAGATCCCAAGAAAACTGTTACCGCATCTGGCTTAAAGCAGGCAGGACAGGCTGCCAAGCAAGCCCAATCCTTACCTGCAACGAGCGGTAGAATTGCGGGTAATATGTCCGCAAGTATAGATAATATGAGCAGGTACTAGAGTTGGCAGTATATAAAGTAGCACAGGATGTAGAGGCAGATGATAAACTCATTGGGCCGTTTAGTTTTCGGCAGTTTGTCTATCTGATTATTGTTGCACTTGCTATAGCGCTCGCATGGGGACTAAGTCGCATATTTATAGTACTCGCTATTATTCCAGTGCCAATTATCTTCTTCTTTGGTGCACTGGCACTGCCGCTGCGCAAGGACCAGCCAATGGAAGTATATATGGCGGCAATTGTGTCGTTCTATCTTAAGCCGCGCAAGCGCCTATGGGAGCCAGATGGTATCGAATCGCTGGTAGAAATCACTGCACCAAAGGTTGTTGAAGTGCAACGCACCAAAGACATCACTCAATCTGAAGCAGAGCGTCGACTTGGCTACCTGGCTGACATTGCCGACACCCAAGGATGGGCAATTCGTCATGCCGCACAGCCATTCAACGATAATGCTATGTACACCGATGCATTTTATGCTGCACAGCAGACCGAAGATGTACTCGACGAAACGGGGGGTATTGCGACGAATATCGACAATATGATCACCCAAGCCGATGAACGCCGTAAACAAGAAATGATGGCGCGTATGCAGAGCCCAGCCCCCGCTCAGCCACAACCACAAGTCGTCATTCCACCTATTGCCGATCCCTATGTCAACCTAGCACCCGCTCAGCCACAAATCACCACTAGCCTCGTTGACCCAACAGTGCAGTACAACCCCTATCCAACCGAAATACACCAGACAGTTATTAACCCCTTATCTCAGAGTGGGCAATTAGAAGAGGTGCCACCGGCCCCCGTACAATCAACACTCCAGCCAATTTCCCCTGAAAATACTACGCCAACCACTAGCGAAAACGCTATCTCTCCTGATATAATTAATCTTGCAAGTAACACTGATTTATCTATTGAGACAATCCAGCGTGAGGCGAACCGCATCCAACAGAAACATGATGAGGATGAAGGGGAAGAAGTAGTCATCAAGCTGCACTAGGCTTAAGTAGGTAGGTTGCATAGGAGAGTGGGGAGTGCCGCCAAACAACCAACAACCGGTTAATTCTGTACCACAACAGCCAGCACCAGCTGGCAATCTTGGTATGCCCGACCAGCAGTTCCAGCCTCCGGTAGGCTCTGCGGCAGCACAGCCAGCACCAGCAGCAAAGCCTGAAGCGTCCAAAAAGGGTAGTACTTCTGCTCAAAATAGTTTACTTTTATCTGAGCTTCGCGATGGCATGATTATTATGGCCGATGGAAGCTTTAGAGCGGTTGTAGCTTGCAAGTCAATCAACTTCGATCTTATGAGTAGCCGCGAACGTGAAGGCGTAGAGTTTAGCTACCAAAACTTTCTTAACGCGCTGTATTTTCCGATTCAAATCTTCATTCGCTCCCAACGTGTCGATATTGGCCCCTACCTTGACAGGTTAGAAGAAATCCGTCGCAGCCAAGATAATATGCTTCTCAATGTCCTCATGGATGATTATATTCAGTTTATTGATGTTCTATCGCAAGAAGCCAACATTATGGATAAGAGCTTTTTTGTAGTGATTCCCTATTTTCCAGCGGGCGACATGAGCAACGTTGTCGACCAAGGCAAGGGCTTCTTTGGCAAGATTTTTAGTGGTGGCTCAAAGCAAACTACTGTGACAAAAATCGACAAAGTGACCTACGAAAAAGCGAAGGATGAGATTAAAAACCGAGTAGATTCTGTACTGAGCGGCCTCGCTCAGGTTGGTGTCCAATCGGTGCAACTAACAACAAAAGAGCTTGGTGAGCTTTACTACAATGTATACAACCCTGACACTGCCGTGCGTGAACCGCTTGGGAACTTTGACGGCGTCACCAGTATGTATGTTCGTAAGGGCCAGGGGGATGTTACGGTATCTGGAAGGGGAGGCGCTGCCTAATGGCCAAGAAAAAACTCGATCCAATGGATATTGCTGCTGAGCAGCGCGCCAAAGAACAGGCCGAAGTAGAGCAAGCATTCCTAAAAGGTATGACTACGTTGCGCGACTTGATTGCACCGAGCAGTCTTGAAATCCATAGTAGCCACTTTCGTATTGGCACCAAGTACGGCCGTACGATGTATATTTATGGCTATCCCCGCGAACTCTATACCGGTTGGTTAAGTGGACTTATCAATATAGATCAAGTGCTCGACATTAGTATGTTTATCTATCCAGTAGAAACTGAGGTAGTGCTCAATAACCTGCGCAAGAAGGTGACACAGCTTGAGGCAGACATGGCTATCAGTAGCGAAAAGGGCAAAACACGTGACCCTGCACGCGAAGCCGCGCTGCAAGACGCCGAGGAACTACGAGACCAGTTGCAAGTCGGTGCCGAACGCTTCTTCCGCTACGGACTATACGTCACGATTTACGCCGACAGCCTAGAAGAACTTGGCTTTGTACAGCACAGTCTAGAAACTCTATTTGGCCAGCAATTGGTGTACAGCAAAACCGCCAGCAGTCAACAAGAGCAGGGGCTGAACAGCACCGTTCCGCAAATGACCGATCAGTTGCAGATTCGCCGCAACATGAATACCGGTGCTATTAGTACCAGCTTCCCATTCACCAGCGCCGACCTTACCCAAGAAAAGGGCGTTCTTTACGGCATAAACATGCACAATAATGGCCTGGTAATTTTTGATCGATTCAGCCTAGAGAATGCCAACATGGTAGTTTTTGCAAAGTCTGGTGCGGGTAAATCTTTCACTGTTAAGCTTGAGGCCTTGCGCAGTATGATGATGGGTGCCGACATATTGATTATTGACCCCGAAAATGAATACCAAAAGCTGAGTGATGCAGTGGGTGGTAGTTATATTCGTCTTAGCTTGAGTAGCGATACGCGTATTAACCCGTTTGATTTACCGAAAGTTATTGATAGTGAAGAGGCTGATGATGCACTGCGGGCTAACCTTGTCACACTCCATGGATTACTACGCCTTATGCTTGGTGGCACCCAGGTGACAGCAGCCGGACAAGCCATGAGTGCGCTTACCCCAGCTGAAGAAGCAGACTTAGACCAAGGCCTGATTGATACCTATGCTCGCGCTGGTATCACGAGTGATCCGCTCACCCACAACAGCACGCCACCAACCATCAGCGACCTTTACGACACGCTACTCCATATGGGTGGTACCGGGCCAGCGCTCGCACAGCGATTGCGCAAATACACGAGCGGTACATTTGCTGGTATCTTTAGTCAACAGAGTAATATTGATATCAATAACACCATGGTAGTCTTCAATATCCGCGATCTTGAAGATGAACTTCGCCCGGTGGCCATGTATATCGTCCTTAGTCATATCTGGAATATCACTCGTACCATCCAGCGCAAGCGTATGCTCATCGTTGATGAAGCGTGGCAGCTCATGAAGTACGACGATTCCGCTAATTTCTTGTTTAGCCTTGCCAAACGCGCACGTAAGTATTTCCTTGGCCTCACTACGATTACACAAGATGTCGAGGACTTTATGGGAAGCAAAATGGGACGGGCTATTGTAGCAAACTCATCAATGCAGTTACTACTTAAGCAATCTTCAAGTGCGGTAGATGTACTGGGGGATGTGTTTAAACTTACCGAAGAAGAGCGCAAGCGACTCGCTAACTTCCCCGTGGGGCAGGGGCTTTTCTTTGCTGGCCAAAACCACGTGCATGTACAGATTATCGCCAGTCAAACCGAAACCGGACTCATTACTACTAACCCACAAGCGTCAATTTTACAGCAAGGGCAGCAATCCGCTCGGTAGCGTACAATAAAAAGGGAATAAAAGATTTATGCCAACACCACTACTCGAAAAACCAGAGGCCGACCGAAACGAGGGAGTTAATCCTGGTGATGAGCACTTTGATGATATCATAAATCGCAACTTTAACGCTTCAGAACAAGAACGCCTCGGCAAAGAAGCGTCTGCTATGGACACTATGGGTGGAAACGCCGACTCACTGGCTGATGGCGTACGCGATCTTGAAGGCAGCCCTGGTGGTGGCTGGGCAACCAATGTCACCGGCGCCGAAGCGGCTCCAGCCAGTTTTGCAGCTAAAGCAACTGATTTGGCCAAGAAGGCACAGTTGGTTCTAAAGAAGCGTGGAGCTATCATCGGCCTCGTGACACTTCTCGGTGGTGGCGCCGCTATACCATTCCTCGGTGCAACATCTCTGCCATTTTCTATCCTTGGCAATATGGATATGAAGAGCCTCATGCATGGTTTACAGCAATACTCAGAAGACTTTTATGGATACAAGATATTTGGGGGCAAAAAGACTACCGTTGACTCTAATGGTGACAAACTCCGTGGTCTTCGCGACACTGAAATTGAGCAGCTAAAGAAGCAGGGCGTTACACTTTATCCGGAAGGTGGTAAAAAAACCAAATCCGGCAAATATGTGTTCGAGGCTGTCCAACTTAAGGATGGTCCCAAGGTACCCGCCTCGCAGTTTCGCACGGAGCTAATTAGAAACCCCGCGTTTCGGCGTGCCATGGTAATTGATAAGGGCTCTTATTTCAAATCCGCCAAAAGCGCAGCGGCCAAAAAAGTGTGGGGAATATTCAAATACCCTGTAAATCCAGATCTCAAAGGTGAAACACCTGAAGAAAAGAATAAGAAACTCTATGCCGCTGCCATGGAAGAAACAACAACAAATTTTGCAGCTGGTATTGATGATAAAAAAGATAAAGACGGCAAAGTAACCAACGCTGATGAGCAGCAAAAGGCCCGTGAAACGATTGGGGAAATGAAGAGTGAGGTTGATCGAGTCAAAACAGAAATAGCTGACGGAAAGACTTCTCAGGACGTGATTAATAAGAGTAATATGGGCAACTTGGGCTATCTCATGTCTCAGGAGGGTGTCGATGTTACAACCGCAACAAAGTCACTAGGTGGACAGATATGGGGCTTTGTAAACTCACTCGATGTGCTCGATACGGTATGTACGATCTATCAGGTTGCCCAACAAGCAAATGCGCTTGCCCGTGGTGTCGCACTCGTCAATACTGTACGATTTGCAATGACTATTCGCGCTGCCCTTGAGCGTGCTAAGGCTGGTGAGGATGATGGTTCAGTAAATTATCTCATGAACCTTCTTATGCAGAAAGACCCGGTCACAGGTCAACATTTTGACAGTTCATCTTACGCATCTATGTTATTTAGTGGTCAGCTGAGTAGTGAGCCGAGTGCTGTTTCCGCCACGGGTGGGCGCGCGATGGTTGCGCTTTATACAGGTATGCTTGCCCTCCACTCAACCATAGGAAGTATTGTAAGCCTTGGAAGCGCAGATACTCCATTTGCCAAGGCGCGCCTAGGAAGAAAAGTTATGAAAACTGGTTGTGGACTTGTACAAAACTTGGGTGTCCAAATTGGCGTAACCGTTGCGTCTTTCGTTATCGGCTTCTTTACAGGCGGTGCAGCTACAGCGGCGCAAAAGGCAGCCGAAACTGCCGTTAAGGTTGCTATCAAAGAGACTTTCAAGAAGGTCATTAAAGACATGGCAGAGAAAATGACCCAGAAGTTTGGTAAAGAAGCAATGAAAAAACTTCTTGAAAAAAAGATGGCGGACTTTGCTGAAAAAGGTGTATTCAGAACCATGGCAAAGGACTCTTGGAAAGCATTTAAGGCCCTAAATAAAAGCTTAAGTGGATGGGATAAATTGGGAATACTTCTTGCTGGAGTAAGTACGTTTGGAATGGGATATATTGTTCAAGTCCTGTCTGGTGGAAATATTGCGGGCTATATAAAGAATGGCTTCGCTGCTTTCGACGGACTTGGTACTGGTTGGCAGATGTATGAATTTTCTAACGGTATCGGATCAGGAGGAAATGCTGCAACCTATGCACAAATGACAGCATACGAGGGTACATTGAAACAGTATCAAAATAGTTACATCGATGATCAAAAGTACTTAGCAAAAGATACACCGCTTGATATTACTAACCCCTATTCAACCCTCGGCATTGCAGCTGGATCAGTGCAGCGCACAATGGGAGCGGCTTCGTTTAAAGATCCGCTCGCCTTCTTTGCGTCCCTTGCTACGCTCCCCTTTAGATCTCCTGCAAGCTCAATCGCAAGCGCCATTGGAGAGCCACCAACACCCGAACAGGTAGGTGATGAGGTTGGGAATGAATTCTTTAGCGACAACAAAATTGCATTACAGGCGATGGGGTCACCTAGTGTCGTATTCCAAAAGAAGTATACGTTTGAAGACATTATGGAAAAGCTAGTGGATAGCGAGAACCCTCAAATTCGATACGATGGCGACAGTACGACTGGTGAACCAAAGATGGCTATCATCGAGAATAGCGACCTTGCCCAATATAGAGAAAAGTGCCACAACCCTGGACGCACAGAACTTGACCCCCAATATGCCGTAGACGATGAAGAATCGAATATCTATGACATTGAAACCTGTGTAGTGGGTGGCCCTAAGTATGATAAAGATAAGTACCCCCTCTATGATGACGCGATTCGCTTTGTAAATCAGGTTAACCCGCCCGAGATGCTAGGCCAAGAGAGTGTAACAGGCGGGGGTGACTTCACTGTTGCTTCCTATAACATTCTTGGGTTCGACAACTGGGGACCTAAGGGTAAAGACATCTCGGGTTGTACGGCTGCAGCAAATAGTAAAGAATGTCTTAAGCTACGAAGTGACTATCAGTTCCAAATTATCAAGGGCCAAGCAGGTAATCCAGCATTTGACGTGTTCGGTACACAAGAGACATCACCGGAACAATATGACTACTATAAATCCAATCTTTCAGGTTACGCGGTATTCCCTGAAGATACGTCACGTATGACACAGCAAGAAGACGGCCGAACAGCGATATGGTGGAACTCATCAAAATTTACAAAGGTAGCTAGCGGTAAGGCACCCGGGGTAAGCAATGTTGTGAAGGGAAGTCTTCCAAACGTAACTGTTCCGTGGGTTGAACTACAAGATGCAAAGGGCAATAAGGTGTTTGTGATGTCGATTCATTATCCTATCTCGGAATATGGGGGAACAGCCGATGTCATTAAGAAGGCGTCACAGTACACTATTGACTGGGCTAAAACTAAGGTATCCGCCACTACACCTGTTGTCGTAGTTGGTGACTTTAACGACAAACCAGAACAAAAGCTGTCATACTGCACCTATACCAAAGGTGGAATTATGCAACATGCCAAAGATATGCAAGACGGGGCGCCAAATAAAGAGTGTCCCAACCCCGACAAGATTAACGGCATTGATCATATCTACGTATCTACAGAAGGCGGATTAACCGCAAGTAACTGGACACATATGGCGAACGAGGGAGTCGTTTCGAAAGCATCAGACCACCAACCTGTGTATGCGAAGCTTACCTATCCTGGCAGCCAAACAGCCGGTGGTGTAGCCTGGGTACTCGATCGCAAATACTATGACGACCCGGCAACGCATGCTGGATTCATGAAGGGCCATGGGTATAGTGGTGGGTCATTCTATGGTGCAGATAATTCTGTCGATATTAGTTTTAACGGTATCTTAGGACTTCCTGTTTACGCTATGGTAGGGGGGAATGTGACAAAGCGACCCCTACCGCGATCGAGTCAAAAATGTGTTGGGACACCCAACCCTAGCAACAATGGTGGCCTGGAGGTAACTTCAAAGGTCCCCGGTGGGACATTGAGAGTGTCGTATGCCCATGGTAACGATGTGACGACAAAAAGCACCGTCAATACCGGTGAGCAGATCATGACCGTCGGCAATGTAGGAAACTCCTGTGGCGCCCACCTTCATATGGATATAGACTACAACGGTAAACCCATTTGCCCTAACGACGTTTTTCTTGACCTTGCCGCTAATAAGAATATTGATTATAACGACCTAGCGGGCCGAGCAACAGCTCAGTGCATAGGAAGGGGGTAGTGATGAGATATACTCGCCGTTTTGCCTTATTACTTGCCATTACTCTTGTTGTTATTCACCCCACACTAGCCGCAGCAGTCGATGTAGATTACAACTTCTACGCCAACAATGGTGTCATCATCTATGACCCCAATGCCACCGATCCTTGTTTTACCGCATCAGCCGGTACAAAAGTACGAGGCAATGACAATGTTGCCAAAATGTGGAATTACTTTATTGACAAAGGCTTGAGCAATGAGCAGGCAGCAGGAATATTAGGTAATATTCAGCAAGAGAGCGGCTTTAGTCCGTTCCGACAAGAAGAGAGTCAGGGTTGGCCAAAGGGCGGATATGGTATTGTCCAGTGGACGGGAAGCCGACGAACTGAAGTGGTTGACAAGATGCGATCAGGTCTGCCTGAAATTTTTCCCACTTTCTATTCTCCTCAGTACGGCAAAGCCACGGCTGAAAGTAAGGGGTATGTGCCTGATGGAGTTGATATAGGTGCTAATGATAGCTTCCTATCATTTGAGCTCGACTACCTTTACCAGGAGAGTACAACGAGAAAAGTACGCGATGGGTATGGCCCTTCGGGTGCAACAGAGTGGGAGGCAATAAAAGCTGCCAAGACAGTGCGCGAAGCTTCTGATGTATGGCTTTATAGCTTTGAGCGCCCTGGCGATCAAAGTGAATCCCACGCCGCAAAGCGTGCAGATTTTGGCGAAAAAATCCTCGAAAAGATGAAATCGCAGTCAAGCGGTGAAGCGGCATCACCCTCAGCAGGAAGCGCTACGACTAATCCTTCTACTGCGCCAACACCAACCACCAGTACTCCACAAACATCTGAAATAAGCGCGACAGGCAAGGGAGTGATTGCCATTGACCCGGGGCACAATGGTACGAGCACGAGTAAGGTTGATGAGAAGACTGGAATCAAGATGATCGACTACTCTAACCCACCAGAGGATAAAAATGTCTTTACTGTTGCTCAACGCGTAAAAGCGAAACTTGAAAAGGTGGGTTATACAGTTGTAATGCTAAAGACAAGTGTTGGTGAAGATGTTACGTATCGGCAACGCGTCGATCGTGCACTAGGAGCAAAAGCGGCACTTGCCGTGAGTATTCATAGTACCCCTAAGCCTGGCAAGTCAACAGCAACGCCGCAACATGTAGGCGACTACCGCATGCAATCTCCGGGGTCATCTAAAAAAATAACTTTCGACAATAAAGACACTGCTGATAAAAGCCAGGCGTATGCAAAAGCTATCGCCCAGGAACGCACTAAGGTTGAAGCGCAATCAGTTTCAACCGATAGTTTATCGTTTGAGGGGCGTTCTGGACTAGCGGGTGGCAACATACCTAACATTATGCTCATTGCCGATACGTTGCCTTGGGTATACAACGAAATTGTCGCCGATAACGCGAGTAACGCGATGAGTGAAAAGACGCTTGAATCTTACGCCGAAGGAATCTCGAAGGGCATCATTGCCGCCAACCCGACTGGTGCAGGCGCAACAGAAGGGGGATGCAGTGGGGGTAGCTTTGCTGGCGGCGACCTGGCTGCAACAACACTAGCCTATGCCTGGCCGGAGTATAAAGGAAGAGGATTTACCGAAACACGGCCAGCCTACCGTGATGCAGTAAAGAAAGCGATGAGCGAAGGGCTTTACGTTGGCGGAACAATCGACTACTGCCTTAAACAAAAAGGTATTCGTGTTGCCGATGATAGCGTAGATTGTGGAGGCTTTGTCACTCGACTCGTCATTAATAGTGGGCTAGATCCTGGCTATAACTATAAAGGTAAGGGCGGGCCAACCGGCGACCAAGAACGATGGGCTAAAGAAAACTGGCAATCACTTGGATCTGGTGTTGACGCTGCCACGCTCAAACCCGGCGACGTCGCATTTTCACCAGGCCACACTTTTATCTTTGTTGGTGATATTGCGGGATTCGGAAGTAAGATTGCCTCAGCGTCACTTTGCTCACGCGCTCCCATGGCAGGCAAAGAAACTATAACATCAGGCGACACAAACTGGTATAGGAAAAAGTAATATGCAAGATAATTCCCAACAATTTGTAAAACTAGGACTTGGAGCAATAGCGCTCATCATGCTCATAGCTATTCTCCTTGCTATATGGAATGCAGTCTCGATTGCAGGTAAGGAAAAGGTGGAAATCTACATTGCTCCACTCGATTCAGTTGTAACGATTAATGGAAAGCGCATAAAGGATACTTCCACCTACCTTAAAGAGGGGAGTTATTCGTACAGTGTTACAAGGGATCACTTCACGCCAATGTCAGGAACGTTAGTCGTAAAGAAAGGTGCATCATCCTCTATCATTGCCCCCCTAGATCCGCTTGATAATGAGGGGAGGACACTCTATAAACAGCGCCGCAATGACTACTTGCGATTAGAGGACTTCGCCAATACTGCTGCGACAATAAAAGGCGAGGACTTTCAAGAAAAGAACCCTATCGTTGGGCTACTCCCTTATTCTAATATGCTTTTTACTATTGGCTACAAGAACGATCCATCCGACAACTCTGGTGAATCGATTATCCTTACCATACACACCACCCCTGATTATTATGATGCTGCAGTCACGCAAATTTCTAACTGGGGATATGACCCCGTTGACTATAAGATAGAAATCAACAAAGAGGAGAACCCTTTTAGATGAAACAGAAGCTAATTATTCTTGTAATTCTTGCAGCCGCTACCCTTGGTGGACTCTTATGGCTCCAGGATTACTTAAGCTACCGTTCCATTACTATCGTACTCAACTCTCCTGCGACGGGAGTGGTTATTAAAGCGGGTGCTTCTCATGAGGGGGAGACGCAAAAAGAAATAACCATCACCTCCAACCAGACTATCCGCTTAAAAGAAGGGAGCTACATTTACACACCACAAGGAAAGGACGCTGACACTTCGGTAAACTCTTTTACGGTCACGAAGAATGATACCCTTACTATCGCGCCAGCTTACTCACTGGAGTACAGAAAGAAGCTTGTTCCAAAAATAAAGCCACAGCTTGAGGACGCCTTGCGCGCACAGTATCCGACTGCAATGGCTTCATACCAGATAAACAATGTCACATTGATGGCAAATGCAGACTGGGCGGGCGTACTTTTAACCTCACGCACTGCAACCGATAGCAATCCAGGCGTAATTTATCGTGCAATTATAAAAAAGAAAGACAGTTCATGGGAAGTGGTAAGTAAGCCACAGGTTGTCCTTACTGTCTATAATACCCCTTCAGTTGACCGCTCACTTTTGCAAGCAACAAATAAGCTTGGGCTTCAGTAGTTGCTAAACAAGCCGAATCTTCGTTGCCTGGCGGCTTTGGCGACCCACTGAGTGGGTTGATGTAATGATCACTTGATTATCAGAAAAAGCACTAAGAAGATGTCGCTGTCGGTGTTGATCCAACTCTCCAAACACATCATCAAGAAGCACAATCGGTTTTTGACCAGACTGCTCCTCAAGAAGATTTTTTTCAATATATTTCAAGGCGAGAATAAACGTGCGAATCTCACCACGTGACATGGTGTCGCTCGCAAGTCTCCCTCTTGTTGTAACAATCATATCGTGGCGATGTGGGCCAGTTGAGGTTGCTCCAACCAGTAGATCGCGTTCAGTCGATTGCTGAAGTGCTGCAAGGAGCTGAGCGGGCGAGGGGACTCGGTTTGCTGTGTATTCAACACAAAGTGCATCGTCTACACCAGCTATGTGCTGGTATTGTTGGTTTATTCGCTCATTAATTCGCTGGATGTACTTGTGACGAGCGGCAATAATATACGCACCCGCTTGGCTTAGCAGTACGTCCCAAGAAAACAATGTGTCTATGGTGGCGTTGTTCTTTAGTAGCCGATTTCGCTGCATCAAGGCTCGTTCGTAGCGTCTCACCGCTTGCGCATAGGTTGGGTCAAGTTGCGACAGTAATTGATCCAGGTAGCGACGGCGTCGAGCAGGTGAACCATCAATCAGTCGCAAATCATCGGGTGTAAAAAGGATAACTGGCCACTTGTATTGCGCTGGCATCCGGGCAAACTTTTTATTATCGATTGTATACTGTTTTGCCTTTTTTCCTGTTCGATTATCATACAAATATGTTCGTGTTTTTTGCTCATCATCGCGGCAATCAACTCGATACCAATCGCTCGTTTCCCGCACAATACCGGTGTCACTAGCTTTGAACGAAATCCCACGGCAAATTGTATAAATTGCCTCAAGTAGAGACGTTTTGCCTGTACCATTTAGGCCATGAATCGTTGTTACCGACGGCGAAAAAGTACACGTTAGGTCTTTGTGGTTACGATAGTTCTGAACACGAAGATTGGCAAGCTTCATACCAGCCTAGCTCTTAAGCGGCATAATAATATGCGTATAAACAGGGTTCTTCTCGTCAGACCCCAGTACGGTTGGCGACAGCTTACCGCTGAATCGAAAGATAACACTATCGCCATCAATTGCACCGAGCGCCTCGCTCACATATCGTGAATTAAGTGTTACTTGACCGGCCATTGTAATAGTAGCCGGGGCACTACTCGTGTTCTCACCGAGTTCACTGGCAATTGAATGGATACTGAGTTCTTGTTTTTCGGCATCTGCAGTAAGTGTAATACTGCCGCCAGATTCTCGAGCGAACAATCCAGCAATCTTAACAATACGTCCAAAATCTTCCGCTTTAATAGTGACCACCGTTTCAGATTCCTTCGGGATCAATTGCCGGTAGTCTGGATAATTTCCATCAATTAAGCGACTGGTTATTTCAGCTTCGCCAATACGAAAGCGCACCTGTGAATCATCAAATAGCAACTCAACTTCCTCTACTGTTTCAGATAGTGTACGTAGTACTTCTTGAAGGCTGCTTGTTGGCACAATGGCTGCGATTTGGCTTTTTGTCTCCACTAATCGTCGTTCCGCCAATCGATATCCATCGGTTGCTGCAAGGCACAACCATCCGTCTACCGAATGCCAGTACACACCGGTGAGCACTGGTCGGGTAGCGTCGCTACTGCTTGTAATGATCGTCTGCGCAACCGCTTGCTTAAAGTCGGGTGTTGCAATCGTATATTTAACCGATTCATCTTCATTGATTGTTGGAAGCTCCGGAAAATCGTCAGCATCAACGCCATTAATGACCGATTGGTAGGTACCAGACTTTAGCGTCATATGTGCACCTTTTGTACTCAATTCGATAGTGCCCTTTGGGAGACTTGCAACGAATTCACTGACAAGCCTTGCTGGCAATGTGACTGCACCCTGTTTTACAACCTTCGCGCCAATATAATACGTGGAGGCTATTTCAAGGTTTGTTGCCGCTACCAGCAATCTGTTACCCTCGGTTCGCAGGAGGATATTGCTCAGGATAGGCAGCCCGGCTTTACTACTTGCAACACGTCCTACCGCAGAGAGTGCTCGTGCAAGATTTTCTTGGGTGACTGAAAGTTCCATATATTAACTATTTCTCCTTTTTACATTCGTGGTCTTAGTTATAGGTGCTGTGGAAACTGGGTAAATCGTTTGTTCACAAAGGGGTAGTGGTGGCATTATGCGTGTGGAAAATTCGGTGGAAACTAAGCGTATAGAGTGGGTAAGACTTTGTAGGTATCCCCATGTATAGCGAACCGCATCAGCAACTGTGAATAGTGATACACTGGTTATCCCTTGCTCTGTCCTCAAATTATTCGCAGATTTTCCACAATTGCTATGCATATAGCTTCTCCCGGATTTCAGCTACTTGTTCGCGAATGAGAAAGTCGAGTTTTATTGACTTCTCAATTTTTTCGACGGAATGGATTGCAGTGGTATGATCTTTGCGTCCAAGTTCATTGGCGATACGGGGAAAACTAAGGTGTAACTCACTCCTTAAAAGATACATTGCAACTTGCCGCGGCACAACGATGTGTTTGTCTCGTTTATTGCCGCAAATATCTTTCATATCGATTTGAAAGTGCCGCGCTGTTTTATCGATAATCTGTTTAGGGGTAAGATGCTGCGGTCGACTGTGCCGCACATTACCTATTAATCCTTCAGCAATGGATATGTCTGGAGTGATGCCGCGCATCTCGGCGTAGGCAAGGAGCTGATTGAGTGCACCCTCGAGCTCCCTGATGTTCGTTTTAATATTCTTAGCAAGGTATTCAACGGTTTCACGGCCAAGTGTGATGCCGCTTTGACTTGCCTTCGTTTCGACAATTGCACAACGTGTCTCAAAGTCGGGCATTTGAATATCAATTGCCATGCCCCATTCAAATCGACTTCGGAGTCGTTCGGTAAGTGTGGGAATGCTACGCGGAGGTTTGTCACTACCGATAATAATTGCTTTATTTGCTTGGTGAAGGGCGTTAAACGTATGGAAGAATTCCTCCTGCGTTTTTTCCTTACCAGCAATGAACTGCATATCATCAACAATGAGTACATCAACATTGCGATACTTATCACTGAAGCCGGTTTTTTTGAAGCGAATACTCTCAAGGAACTCCTTCACAAAGGTTTCGCTACTCAAATAGGCTACTTTGGCACCGGGATTTTTTTTGATAATTTCGTTTCCTACTGCTTGAAGAAGGTGGGTTTTGCCAAGGCCGACGCCACCATAAATGAAAAGTGGATTATATTTGATGCCGGGCATCGCAGCGACCGCTTGGCAGGCAGTATACGCAAGGTCGTTGCTACTGCCCACAATAAAAGTCTCAAAAGTATAGCGCGGATTGAGTGTGGTAGCGGGCGTCTTGGCAGTCGTGGTTGTTCGCGCAGCAGGTGTACTTAGAAGGTCATCTACGCGACTGTCTCGCTCAGATTGTCCGGTTGTTTCGCGACTAATAACACTTTTTTTAGTAGAGAGTACTTCGTAACGAATCGCCTTAACGGCAATACCGTTATTTTTGAGCACTTGTTTTATTTGTGAGTTGTACTTTTTTTCAAGTTGCGTGCGAGTGAAGACATTGATCACACCGATCACTACCTCATTATTACTATAATGAAGCAACTCGGTGTTTTTGAACCAAGTTTCAAAATTTCCGTGCGAAACGGAGAGCTCTATTTCGCCTAGGACGCTTTGCCATAGTGCGCTATGCATGTCAGCCGGTAACCCCTCCTCCAAGTTGATAACTACACCCTATTGTAGGTGAGCGACGAGTTTTCCACAACCAATGAGATGTTGTGGATTTTTTATCGATTCTTGTAGGTGAAACGGGGGTGTTGGTTTTCCACAAAACACGACTACCCCTGTTAATCTGTGGATAAAGTCTATAATAGTGTGGATAAATTAATGTAGTAGGCTATATTTTTGCAGAGCGCGCAAGGAAGTATTGAATAAAATGGGCTATAGGGGTATAATAGCTGAGATATGCCAAAACGAACGTACCAACCACACACACGCCACCGTGCAAAAACACACGGTTTTCGTGCTCGTGTTGCAACCAAAGCTGGACGTGCCGTTCTTAAGCGCCGACGCGCAAAAGGTCGCGCAAAAATAGCCATCTAGCAATAAGCCGCCCGCCCAAAAGCAGGGCGGTTTTTGTGTATACTAATAGGTGAATATGTTAGCAAAACGATTGCGGTTTCATGGGCATGGTAGCCTGAAGTATTTATACAAGAACGCCGATGCGTACCGTTCGCGCTTATTTACTATGAAGGCGATCGCAAACCCACATCGTTCGTCAAGCAGGTTTTCGGTGGTTGTAAGCAAGAAGGTACATAAAAGTGCGGTTGGCCGCAATCGAATTCGTCGTCGCGTTTATGAAATTATACGACGCCAGTCTACAGAAATCGTTGGGGTATATGATGTGGCGGTGATTGTTACAAGTGGTGAGGCACTACTAGCCCCCCACGTGGAACTAGAGGCGGCAGTACGAGAGCTTTTTCAGCAAGCCGGAGCGATACAATAGGAAAACACTCCCAGGGGTGGTATACTGGTATCAATAATTATCCGGAGAGTGTATGTTTGAAACGATTGTAGTAAAGCCGATTTTTAACGCCCTAATGTGGTTGTATAGCATCATTCCTGGGGGTGACTTTGGAGTTGCTATCATTCTCTTTACGATTCTCATTCGTATTGTTATCTACCCGCTTGTAAAAAGCCAGCTGCACCAAACGAAGATGATGCGCAAGATGCAGCCAGAGCTAAAAAAGATTAAAGCGGCTGCGGCGGGCAATAAGCAACTTGAAGCAACTCAGCAGATGGAGCTCTATAAAAAATATGGAATTAACCCATTCCGCTCCATTCTTATTCTCATCATTCAACTGCCAATATTCATCGGGCTTTACCAGGTGATTCAAGTGATCACCCTTCATCGCGACCAGGTGGCTCACTACGCATACAGCGCAACAGAAAACCTACCCGCGGTGCAAAAAATCATTGAGAATCCTGATAATTTCAACCATACAATGCTTGGGTTTATTGACCTTACTAAAACAACATTTAGTAGTGGCGGAATAGATATAGCACTATTCACTCTCGCGATTATTTCGGCAGTGACACAGTATATTATGACTAAACAAACGTCACCAACCGGTAAATCGAGTAAGCGATTCCGCGACATTATGGCAGAAACGGCTTCTGGCAAAGAAACTGATCCGAGCGAAATGAGTGCGGCGATGATGAACAATATGATGAAGATTATGCCAATCATGATGTTCTTTATTATGGTAAGCCTACCGGGCGCACTAGCACTGTATTACACAGTATCCAACATTGTAGCGGTTGCCCAGCAGCATTATTTGCTGAATAAGGATGCTGAAGAGCTTGATGAGCTGGCTGATGAGGTGGTGAATACGTCTTCAACTAAATCTGTCGCAAAAGCGAAAGATCGTGCGAAGAAGGCGAGCGAAGCCAATATAACCCGCATCGTTGCTAAGGATACACGGAAAGGAAAGAAGTAAGTGATGGATCAAACACAATCAATTGAATTTGCGCGAAAGTTTCTTCAAGATATCATATCGTTTTTTGGTGAAAATATTGACGTTACCGCTAGTGTAGAAGAAGATGTTATTGAGCTGTATGTCGAGTCAAGCGAGCTCAATAGTATTTTGATCGGGCGTAATGCCGAAACGCTTCGTAGTTTGCAATATGTTGTATCAACCGCGCTCCGTAATCAAGACGCCGCCCTCACACGAGTAAATGTAGACGTGGCAGACTACAAGAAACAACGCGAAGAAAAGATTGCTGAGAAAGCACGCGGCTGGATTGAAGAAGTACGCGCCACTGGTGATTCCCATATCGCGCGCATTAACGCCGCCGATCGCCGTATTGTCCACCGTGTGGCTCAGGAATACACCGATATCCAAACCTTTAGCGAAGGCGAGGGCCGGGATCGACATGTTATTATTGCTCAAAAGTCATCGTAGTACAGGTAAAAACAAAACACCCTACGGGGTGTTTTTGAGTAGCTTCATATAGACCGCATGGGTTTGCTTGGCGGTTTCTTCCCATGAATATCGTTTAACCTGTTGCTTACCACGTTCACGCAATTGATGCTGAAGCTTGGGATCTTCAACGAGCTGCTCAATCTTTGCCGCAATGTCGTGTACATCGGTGGGGTCAAAATACAGGGGTGCATCGCCGAGTACTTCAGGCATGCAAGACGTGTTACTGCTAATCACCGGCGTGCCATAGGCCATGGCCTCAAGTGGCGGTAAGCCAAACCCTTCCATAAGGGATGGGAATACGTAAGCGGTTGCTTTGGTATAGAGCCAATCACGCTGTGGATCATCAATATAGTCGGTAAAGTGAATGTTTTGGTATTCATGTCTTTCAAAATACGCCTGGTTGCGCCGAGCATCTGCTTTTAGTCTCCCGACGAGCACTAATCCCAGTTCTGGGTGCTTCTTAAGGACAAGCTGGTGGGCATCGCCGAGCCGACGAATATTCTTGTAGTCGGGTTGTTGACCGACATACAGGATAAACGTTTTAAACGGAAGTTTTGTGTAGGGCGAGAGGGTGGTGGGGTGCGCTTCGCCTGCCTCATAAATAACACTAATCTTGCTGTCGGGAATACCGGAAAACTCTTGGTATTCGCGCTTAGTGTTGTGAGAAATAGCAATCACATGGTCGCTTACCATGGCAACCCGCTTCCACACCCACCTACCTACCAGCTGCTTAATGTGGAATATCAGCCAGTTTTTGTCGCTGTTATAGGTGTTAAGTAGTGTCATGTCGTGAAATGTGGTGACGCGCTTGCCCTTGTAAAGGAGTGGCTGTTGGGGCATACAAAAATGAACAAGGTCAGGAGAAAGTGTTTTGAGAAACCGCCTAAAGCCAACCTGCTCAGCAAAAGAGTAGTTTGCAAAGTCTGCTGCCAAAAGAGAAAAATTAGCCGCTTTAGGCTGCCAATAAGAAAGGTCCTTAGTGGGCACGAGTACGGTATAGCGGTTTGTCGTGTCGATTAATTGAAGATGATTAAGTAGTTCACGCACATAGGTGCCAGTTCCGCTGTTGATGACGCGAGCATCTATCACAATATGCATGTCACCAGTATACGGTATAATAAAAGGATAAACAAAGGAGTGACTATGGCAGAATTTTCCAGTGAACTACGTCGTATTCAGCAAGAAGAAGTACCGAAACACCAGCTTATTGCTGAAATTGTAGAAGCAGCAAAAAACGTCGGCTATACAGTGGCAGATATTGACGATGCAAGGCCATGGGGTGGGTTTGTACGGTTTGACTATGCTGACGGTGACCGATTTGTAACAGAGTTTTTCCCAGATGTTGACCCAGTTGCGGCTCGACTTGGTAACCCTGAAGCAGAACTCAGCCCGAAAATTCTCCTTGTTGAGCCTAACCAGCGTCTTAGCTGGCAGCTCCATCATCGACGAGCTGAAAGATGGGTATTTCTCACGAGTGGCGCATACTATAAAAGCACCGATCCAGTGCAAATGGGTGACGTAGTTTATGCAGCACCTGGCGATGTAGTGCAGTTTGAAGCAGGGGAGTGCCATCGGCTTGTGGGTGATGCGAATGCCATAACACTTGTTGCTGAAATATGGCAGCACACAGACGCTTCGCAGCCATCCGATGAAGAGGACATCGTACGACTTCAGGATGACTATAAACGTTAGTGTTTTTTGAACACTATTCTTGAATAGAGAAGGTAGTTCCAGATGAGCGACACAACGGTTGCTAGTAGTTTAGCGACGAGGAGGGCTAACTCTTGTTGCTTAATAAATCCTGTGAGCCACGGCAAGGTTAACTGAATAATGGCCGTTTGTAGCACCCATAACCCAAATAGTGTCACAATAACAAAAAGTATCATTTCACGGACTACGTTTGTGCCGCTTGTCTTAAAGGTATATTTTTTGTTGGCAAAAAAACTAAACACAAAAGCGATGCCAGTAGACAGAATATTAGCAAATCCAATCGGTAGTCCGAAAGCTTTAAAAACAAACAGTAACCCAAAATCAAGAGCCGTATTAATGCCACCAACAACGCCAAATCGGAGCAGTTGACGCTTATTTTTCATGCTTGGCGCCCTCGTGATACTCCTCGATAAAGTAGAGCGGGCGCTGCTTGGTTTCACTAAAGATACGTGCAATATATTCGCCAATTACCCCAAGGCTGAGCAGCTGCACACCGCCAAGGAAAAGGATAACGGCCATAAGCGATGAATAGCCACCACCGGTTGAAACGCCAAACAAAGGACGCACCAGTAGGTAGACGATATAGAAAAAAGCGGCAAGGGAAACGATAAATCCTAGTGCTGTAGAAATGCGCAGTGGAGTTGTGGTAAAGCTGGTGATTCCATCTATTGCAAGGTTCATGAGTTTGCGATAGTTCCACTTGGTTTCCCCGGCGGCACGCGGGTCACGGTCGTAAAGAATCTCTTTTTTTCGATAGCCAATCCAGCTAAACATACCTTTTGTGTAGCGCTCACTCTCACGGAAAGCGCGAAGCGCCTCAATACACCGCCGATCAAGCAATCGAAAGTCTCCCGTATCTACCTGTATGGGAATACGCGTACTGGCTTGGAGAATCTTGTAGTACCATTGGCTAGTTTTCTTTTTGATGAAGCTTTCTCCGGCACGACTACGTCGACGGGCAAATACATCGTCATAACCCTGTTCCCAATAGGCAAGCATATCAGGAATAAGCTCTGGTGGATCCTGTAAATCGGCGTCGATGATAACCATAGCGTCGCCCTTGGCACGATCGAACCCAGCCAACATAGCGATTTCTTTGCCAAAATTCCGACTCAAGTTAACGTAGCTTATTCGCTTGTCTTTTGTAGCGTATTGTTTGATGATATCCAGTGTTCGATCACGGCTTCCATCATTGACAAACAAAAACTCAAAATCATACGAGTTGTTTTCGTGCGCCAATTTACCAAGCCGCTCCATGAGCATATCGAGCACCTCTTGCTCATTGTAGGCAGGAATCAAAATAGAAATAAGCTTCTTCATGGTACTAGTATACGCTATTTTATGCGGTCGATGAGCTCAGTGATACTTGGAGCGGTGGTTACACCGCAATTATTAAGGTGAGCTGTTTTTGCGTCAGAAGATTCGAGCGAATTTGAACCAAGAATAGCGCCTGCGTGGCCCATTTGCACCCCAGGGGGCGCAGTGTGGCCGGCAATATAAGCATACACTGGTTTTGTGATATGTTGCCGTATGTAGTTGCCCGCCTCGATTTCGTCAACGCCTCCTATTTCACCAATCATGACGATATGCGTAATGGTTGGGTCATCTTGGAACAGCTGTAGGCACTCGATAAAGCCACTCCCGCGGATCATATCACCACCAATCCCAATGATATATTTTTGCCCCAAGCCTCTTTGGGTTAATAGATCCATAGCCTCGTAGGTGAGTGTTCCGCTACGGCTAACAAGCCCTACGGTTCCTGGGGTGGCAAGGTGAGCAGGGATTATACCAAGCAGGTTGCCATCAGGCACCAGAACGCCCGGGCAATTTGGGCCAATTAATGTGCTTTTAGAACTATCAAGGCGGTGTCGGATCATCAGCATGTCATGAACGGGAATGTTTTCGGTGATGGTGATGATAAGAGGAATTTCGGCGTCAATCGCTTCAAGAATTGCTGCCTTTGCGTGAGGGGCAGGGACGAAAATAACCGAAACGTCGACATGCATATCGGCTTGGATATCGGCAATCGTCGCATACACAGGGATTCCATCCATTGCTTGGCCGGCCTTGGTAGGCGACGTGCCTGCAACTATGCTAGTACCGTAGGATACCATATTATGGGCATGAAATGCTCCGTGGGTACCAGTTATTCCCTGTACAATGACACTCTTCCCTTTAAAAATGGCAGGGTTCATGAGCGCAGCTCCTTTATACATTCGGCGAGGTCACTATAGAGAGGAAGACTGTGGTTTGATAATAATTCCGCCGCCTCTTTGCTTCGGTTTCCGCTAAGTCGTATATAGAGGGCGGGAATGTTGGGAAGTTGCTTTTTTGCCTCTATAATAGCCTTGGCCACTGTGTCGCACTGCACAATGCCGCCAAAGATATTAATAACGATAGCATTTACTTTTTTAAATTTCATAATTTGCCGAAAACTTGCTACTACTTTTTTAGTAGTAGCACCGCCGCCAATGTCTAAAAAGTTAGCGGGGGTAAGACCAGCAGCTTGGACGGCGTCGACGGTAGCCATGGCGAGACCGGCACCATTGGCGATTGTCGCCACTGTTCCCTTTTGGTTAAGGGTGACAAAATTGGCGCTCACAATTTTTTCTTCAAAGTCCCACTCTGGATGACGAAAAGCGGCAGTATTGTCGAGTTCCATCTTGCAGTCACCGGCTACGAGCTCACCATTGGTTGTAAGGATAAGGGGGTTAATTTCTAATAGCGTTGCATCATTTTGCGTAAAGCATCGATATAGTCGTTCGGCTATGTCTTGCAAAATAAAGGACTTTTCCGGGAGGTTGTATAGCTCAGCGAGCGCCTCGCCGGCCTTGTCGGTATTTTTATCTGTAAGTGCTACGTGTAAAAAGTCAGCGGCACTGTTCGATTCAACCTCGATGCCACCATTGTGATGAGCCACCAATTCAATACATGACTTGCTGCGGTTAATGATGAGCGATAGGTAGTATTCATTTTGCGTGTCAATAAGTTCTTCACACAATAGGGCGCTCGGCATGTAACCCTTGATAGGAAGCGCTGCTATTTCATCCACTGCCTGTTGGAGTTCTTCAAGTGTAGAGGCGACGCGTATACCACCGGCCTTACCACGTCCACCAGTAGGCACCTGTGACTTAACAACACAAGGCAGAGGCATAGCTACGGCTGTACCTACCTCGTAAAGAGCCCTTGCTGCGGTAGGTATCCCGCATCGTTCAAGAATATCCTTTGCTTCATACTCTAATAATTTCATAACTCCTTTTAGTATATAATGAACGGGAGAATACTGAATAATGAGGTGGGAGGAGATATACCTATGGCAGAACGACCAACTCGTGAGGAAGTAGAAGCACTTAACCCTGGTTCTTATAAAGAGTTTGTGGAAAAATATAACATTACAGATAGTAACGAAGCTATTTTACGGCACAGTGAAGCAACCCATGCCTATGCGCTTGCGCTCGCAGCGGAGGCGAGTATTACGCTCGAAGAACTTCATACCCGCACGACCGACTATTCTCGGAGTGACGACAACTAGGATTTACGGTATAATAACAATAACTATGTGGAGCAAATATAAAGATAAATATCGCTACTCATTAATATTATTGCGCGAACTAGTTAGGACAGAATTCAAACTACGATACCAGGGCTCAGTGTTGGGTTACCTGTGGTCATTACTGCGTCCATTGTTTCTGTTCATTATTCTTTATGTTGTATTTGTTCATTTCCTTAAAGTCGGACATGATGTGCCCCATTGGCCGGTTGCAATGCTACTAGGCATAGTGCTGTGGAACTTTTTTGCAGAGGTGACAAATGTGGGTATTACTTCTATTGTGAACCGAGGTGATGTAATTCGCAAAATCAATTTTCCAAAGTATATCATTGTACTCGCGAGTTCAATGTCAGCACTTATCAACCTAGCTATAAACCTCTTTGTTATTGTTATATTCATGTATATAGATAAGGTAGAGTTGTCTTGGACAGTACTTCTTGTCCCCTTTATTATTGTTGAGTTGTTTATATTTGCACTCGGTATCGCATTTTTCCTAAGCGCAGTTTACGTAAGGCTAAGGGATATAAACTATATATGGGAAATTCTAATGCAAGGATTGTTTTATGGATCAATTGTTATCTATCCAGCATCGATGATACTTGATAAGGGCAAAAAAATTACCGAGCTTCTCATGCTTAATCCTGTTGCGCAGACAATCCAAGATGTTCGCTATGTTCTCATTAGTCACGACATGCCTACGCTCCTTTCGGTGTCACAACGACCATGGGTCGCTACTATACCAGTTCTGGCGTCTATCGTGATATTTATTTTTGGTGCATGGTATTTTCGTAAGCATTCAATAAGATTTGCGGAGGATGTATAGTGGTTGCACAAAAGAAAGCCGTATTGCGTGCAAAAGATATCTATAAGGATTTTCACCTACCTCACGAGAAGAATAACTCACTAAAGAGCGCTATTGTCGGTGTGTTTAGTAAGGTTGATAAGAGTGTCGACATACAACATGCCTTGCGCGGAGTGTCGTTCGACGTTCATGAAGGAGAATTTTTCGGGATATTGGGACGTAATGGGTCAGGAAAAAGCACGCTTTTAAAGATTCTAGCTGAAATATATCAGCCAACAAGAGGTAAGATGTCAAAAGTAGGCAAACTTGTGCCTTTTATTGAACTGGGTGTTGGTTTTAACCCAGAATTAACTGGTCGCGAGAATGTGTACTTAAATGGGGCACTTCTTGGGTTTTCTGAGAAGGAGATTGATGCTCGGTATGATGAGATAGTTGAGTTTGCTGAGCTTGAAGAGTTTATGGATCAGAAGCTTAAGAACTACTCAAGCGGCATGCAAGTACGACTTGCCTTCTCAGTAGCGACTCGCGCAGAAGCTGATATTTTATTAGTTGATGAAGTGCTCGCTGTTGGCGATGCGGATTTCCAGCGAAAGTGTTACGACTTTTTCAAGTCACTAAAACGCCAGGGAAAAACCGTCGTTTTCGTGACGCATAGTATGGATGCGGTTCGTGAGTACTGCGATAAGGCTATTCTTATAAATGACGGTGTTATTACACATCAGGGTGGTGCAAATCGGGTAGCAGATGAGTACTTGAAATTGTTTAATACTACGGACACCATTGCGTCATCTGACCCCAACAGATGGGGTAATGGACAGGTGCGTATTGCAAATATAGAATATATTCCGGGTAGGGATAAGATGAAGCTGAGGGTATTACTTGAAACTGGCGACGAGCCTGTTGAGGACTGTGTGTTCGGCTATCGATTTACTGATGCAGAGGAACGGGTCATTGCGGGCGGGAATTCGCTTAATGCTCAACAAGGAGTAAAGTTGTCCTTCTCTGCCAATGAAGCAAAATCTCTTACTTTTGAGATTGATAATATCTTTGGCACAACCAATCTTTGGCTATCGGCTACTGTTCGACTCGGTGATGGAACAACGATTTGTGATTCTTGGAGTAACATAAAGAAAATCGGGTATTCAAGGTCTGAGGGGCACTATCCTGTTGTTATGCCCGCTAAACTGGAGGTTCAGAGTGATAAGAAAACAAAGTAGACCACACATCATGGTTGATGCCTTTCCTTTGGTCGACAGCCATTTTAGTGGAGTTGGGCATTATACACTAGGCATAGTAAGAGAGTTTGATAGGATGGCTGGCGAAGGTAAGCTGACCTACTCGCTAATTGTTCCTCGCAAGTGGGCTGGACGTCTTAAAAAGTACGAGTTTGAGCACTACAGGAAAATTGTTAAGAATCCAATCCCTAATCGAGTGATTCGGGGATTTATGAAGTACAGGCTGAATGTCCCACTCGATTTGTTTAATGGGAGGGGATGCTACTATTTTCCATCATTCTTAAATTGGCCGCTATGGTTTAGTCGATCTTCGGTGGTTGTACACGACGTTACCTATTTGGCTGTACCTGAATGTGTAGAGGTGGGTAATCGAGACTATCTAGAGAGGGTTGTACCTTTCTCAATTAGTAACTCTACAAATATTGTTTCGGTGTCCCAGTTTAGCAAGGATGAAATAGTCAAGTATTATCAACTCGACAGAAACAAGATATCAGTTGCACACCCATCGGTAGATAGGCGGCACTTTTATAAACGAAGTGAAGAAGAAGTCCATCATGTAAAAGCAAAATACGACATATTTAGTGAAGAGTATATTTTGTCGGTAGGTAATATTGAGCCAAGAAAAAACTACGAGCGTCTCGTAGATGCGTACACACAGCTGCCTCGGAAGATTACCGATAAATACCCGCTCGTTATTGTTGGTGCTGGCGGCTGGAATAACAATGAGGTGAAGATGAAAATCCAAAAAGCGAAGGAAGATGGCTTCAGAATCATTAATCCAAAGCAATTTGTACTTGATGAAGATATGCCAGCACTATATTCGGGTGCGCAATTTTTTGTCTTCACACCCATATATGAGGGGTTCGGAATGCCACCGCTAGAGGCTATGGCATGTGGGACACCTACGCTGGCAAGTGATGTGGCAAGTGTTCCAGAAGCAGCTGGTGAAGGTGCGCTCTACGTCGATCCCTCTAGTGTTCAGAGTATACGTCAGGGACTCTTGGATATGGTTAAGAAGACAGAAGATGATAGGGGGCAATTTAGTGATCGCATGGAACGCCACCTTGAGTCGCTTAGTTGGCGTCCAAGTGCTGAAGTAACAGCCGCATCCCTAACCGGCCTGCCCATTCGTTATTTCCAGAACAATCAGGAGGCAAAGTAGGGATGCGTATAGGTATTGATTTGAGGCCTCTTCAGAATGGCCACAGGTATCGCGGTATCGGTGAGGTTGCAAAGCAGGTGACTAATCGGATTATTAGATACGGCGCGAAAGAAAAGAATAGCTTTGTATTCTACGCATATGATGACTCTAACCCCCTGGAGCTCCTTACAATTCCCAAAGATGTTTCATATACGATTGTCGGTTTAGGCCCGATGCCTGAACGTGCAGCAAATAGCTTCACAAAGAAGCAAAAGCTAATGCGTGTATACAATGAACTGATTTCTCACCCCATAAAACAGTCTAAGGACGTTGATGTATTCTTGCAGTACGATTATGCTGCCGGAGTTCCAAAAAACACAAGAACGGTATTGGTGAAACATGACCTCATTCCTTATATATTTTGGGATAAGTATTTTGAGTCCGCATGGGTACCTTTTAAGAATAAAGCACTTCGGTCCACAATCAGGACACTGTTTGCTAACTATAAGTTCATGCGGCTGCTGCACCGGGGTTTGCGCAATGCGCATATGATAATCACTGTTTCTAATAGCACAAAGGAGGATCTAAAAAGATACTTTAGTATCCCAGGCGGTAAGATGAAGGTTGCCCAACTTGGCGTAGACAAGAAACCGGCTAAAACTAATAATAGTTCAAACCGACCCGATATGCCATCAAAACCTTATCTATTATTCATCGGTGCTGGTGACGCTCGTCGAAGAGTAGATGATGCGATTGCTGCATTCAACAACCTTCGATCACAAGGCTATGATTTACAGTTTGTTCTTGCGGGTGAAAATTTCAAAAGTCCAGAAACCATTCCAAATAGAGTAGTTCGCAATGAAGTGATGGGGTCATCATATGCGCGTGACATACTGACAATGGGATATATAGATGATAAAACAAAGCAGACGTTATATCGAGATGCAATTGCCTATATCTACCCGACAAAATACGAAGGATTTGGAATACCTATTTTGGAGGCAATGCTTATGGAGTGTCCAGTTGTTGTGTATAACAACTCGTCAACATATGAAGTTGGTGGTGACTTTGCGTTGTACGCTCAAGATTGGGAAGGTATTGTACGCCAAGTAAAGAAGATTATCGGCTGGGATGACGCTGAGCGAAAGCTGCGGAAGAGAGAGGCAAAACTTCATGCCGAACAGTTTACCTGGGATAAAACGGCTTATACCATCTATACTGAGCTTAAGGAGGTTGTTCGTGGCAGCACATAAAACAAATGAAGAAAATGTTGCTAGACTGGCAATTGTTACTCGCACAAAAAATCGCCCAGTACTACTGAAGCGCGCTCTTGAGAGCATAGTGGATCAGTCTGTGCAGGACTATGTGCATATTGTGCTCAATGACGGGGGTGATCAACGACAATTCGATGAAGTAATCAGTCAGTTGCCTGACGCGAGAAGGGTTGTACTTAATAATAAAACATCAGTAGGGCTTATACCGGCACTCAATCAAGCGATACGTGCGTGTAAGAGTGAGTACATATGTATCCTTGACGATGATGATAGTTGGCATGAAGATCGGGTGAAACTGGTTCTTGACTACTTCGATAAGCATCCTGCAACAAAGGCTTGTGTTGTTAAGATGGATATCGTTGTTGAGGATATTGTCGATAACGAGGTGGTGCGTATTGATCAGTACCTGCACCCTGATAGCGGTGATGGCGAAATTAGCTTATTTAAACAATGTGCGCGAAACTACATATCGAACGGGATAGTTACCTATAGAAAGGCGGTCTATGACGAGCTTGGTGGCTATGATGAAAACCTCGAAACAGCAGAAGATTGGGATTTTGGAGTCAGATTACTTTCGAGATATGATGTAGATCTGATACCCAGTGTGGAGTCATTATTCTTCTACCACCAGCGTCCTGATATAAAGGATGAGAATGGAAACTCAGTTCATGCTGGTATTCACGACCAAGAGGTAGCTATCAATAGAGTACGTAATAAATATCTCCGTGAAGATATTATGAATGGTAGGTATGGTGTCGGGTGTATTATGAATCAGGTTGTGGCTGATATGTCCAATGTGGTGAGGATTGAAGGCCACATTAACCGCGCAGAAGAACGTATTGTTAATAGGGTAGATAACATTTATGCAATGCAAAAGAGGACACATGACAAGCTGCTTCACTCATTGGTAGCAAGAGCAATCAATAGAAGTGGTTTGAAAAAATATTTTAAAAAGGAAAGCCATTAATAATTGATTGCTGGATGGTTCGAAGGTTCTTGGGTGGCGTATAGGAGCCCCTAACTAAGCTGAGTAGTTCATCGACGTTTCCACATTTTTTTATACAATCTACAGATACCGGCTTATACTCTCGATCGGGGAATACGGACAGATAGTCGAGAAATTTGTAAGCACCGCCGCGCACGCTGCTGCTTAATATAAGGTGCGCATTTGGTATTTTATAGGAATCGGCAACTATGAGCCCGTGAAGACTTGAGGATAGAATTGCTTCACATGAGGATATTTGCTTCACAACCTTCTCGCAGTCAGCGGTAGCATCAATAATGACAATATCGTCAACATGTTTAGCTAAAGATTGTATAAAACCCACCATCTCATTAGTTGAGTCAACGTAGTGGGGTACTATACCAATCTTGTAACGTTTGACGGCTTGCGTAACGGCCCTAGAAGCCAGCAACCCTGGGTCGCCAAAAAAGAGAGGTGCACTGCAGTCTGTGACCCGCATGGAGCTTAGCTTTCCACGAACACCAGTAATCCTGAATCTCTCCCCGCTAATTTTCTTGTCACCTTCTTCTATAAAACCAGTTCCCCATATATATGGATTGTTATTACCTTCACTATCGACAACATCCTGCAGCAATGACCCTGCCCCGATGAGCTCGCACGACTCCATCGGTGTCCATAAACAATCTCGTCGAAAAACACGACGAATAATGAGACGAGTTATTTCGTCACCAAAGTTTCCATTTTCACTTACATCATACCTCCACCAGTATATTCGTATAGGCTGTTTTGATCGGGGCAGGAGTCTTTTGATTATTTTAAACACTACGGCTCCACTAGGTGTGCTGCAGGAATTGCGCGATTATAACCATATGTACTATCATATTCTGTTTGAAAATACCACACGCCATTTATTTGTATTTTTGCAGCGAAACGGACAATCAACCCAGATGATATCGCTGCACTAGCTGGCTGCTCTGTGTTTGGTGTAATCTTTGGAGTAGAGGTAGATAGCTTGAGTGGTCGGGGCGCAACAAAAGGAATATAGGGGATTTCTGTGATACCCGATGATGAAACTGTTGAGCCGGAGGTATCTTGAAAATACCAAGTATTATTCACTTTAATCTTTGCATGGAATTTCCGCTGAGACTGAGCAGGAATCGTAATGCCTGACTCGATACCGGTTATAGGGTCGACTACTTTTTCTGTCGTTGATACTAACATCCATCGTGAGGCGATGAACTCAGAATAGGCAATTTCATTCAGGTTGCTATCGGGTATAGATAGTCGGTTACCCGCATCTGTGTTTGCTTTTGACCTATAGTACACAGGACCGTTATATACTACCTTGGAATTAATAAATACATCTGTCCCGGAAGGTAGCGCGTTACCTTTCTGTTGTGTGAAAGGGTCAATTTCAGTTGTTGTTGCACCTATGCGCATCCATCGGGGATATCTAAATGCGGTATAGGGGTCTGCAAGTGAGGAGAAGTTAATAGCCTTGTCCAGGTTGTTGTTTGTGTCGTATGAGGTTCGATAGTAGTCAACTCCATTAATGGTCGTTTTTGATAAGAGAGGGACGATCGTATTGGCAGGTATCGTTGAGTCTATGCTTATTGCCTGCGGCCCGGTTGCCTTTTGTTGGTCGCTAGTAAGGCGCAGCCAGGTTGACGTAATGGGTGTGTATGTATTGGCAGGAGCGAGAGCTGATGCTGGTATCCCGCTCTCTACTCCATTCAATATATCCGCGGCAGTTACGAAGTAGGTTGTGCCGGCTATAACCGTCTTTTTCGCTAAGGTTAGGATGCGCGCTTGTGGTAAAGGATACTCCTTGGCATCTGCCATTGTTCGGAGATTTTGCTTATACAGCGCACGTTTTGTGCTCATGGTGGTTTCTTGTGTGTTAATGTCGTTATAGACAATGGTTAATTCGCCCATTTCGTTTAGAGGGATACATTTTCGTAGCCTTAGGTTTGCATCGTGGCTTGTCCTTAAACATGTGCCATATGCTGTATCGATTTTGTCTTTGAAGTAAATTTGCGTTCCACTTGGGATTAGGCTGTCGATTCGGCTGCTTGTAGCTGGATCAACCTTTCGTGTTTCTTTTGACGTCTGCAAATACCTGGGTGTGGAAAGGGTGGTAAAGCTTCCGGCCGTTGTGCCAAACCAGTCTGTGAAGTATAGATAAAAGTTTCGATTTCCATGGGCACTACAGCTATCACCGTAACCATATTGCGCATCTTTTGCGGCATTATTTGGTTGATAAGGGGTATAAGTATAGAGGGCAACGGTAGATCGATTCTCTATAAATACAGAGCCAGAACCACATCGTGGCTGGTCGGGACTCCACATGATATCATTCCAGCCAGTATCAAAAGTGACTGTCCACCCAGCTGGTTTATCTATATATCCCCTAAAGTGACGAGCTGCTTGATATAACTGGTTTGAGAAGCTGTTATATGCAGGGTCGCAAACAGGTTGGCCAGGCGCGACGTTGTCAGGACACCCAAACCCCATCGCCTGTTGGTACTGGCGGGGGATAGGAATATTATCAGTAATGAGGCCATTTTCTTTTTGCAAAGTAACGAGTAGTACCTGGGGATTTATATTAAACTGCTTTGAATAGTTATAGATAAGCTCGGCAGAGCTGAGTGATCCGCTGGGGTTTGTCCAGGTGCCGTAGTTGTTGGCGCCCGTGGATGGGTTCTCACGATAATCACGCACGCAACGATAGGGTGGTGATATACCAAGATTATCTTCGATCCAGTTGCGATTAGTGTATGTGCCGCCCGCTGTGCCGTAGGTGTCACAATTTGGCATTTTGCTATCAAGAAATTGCTGAATTTGCGCGATAGTCATAGTATTGCTATTAGTGAAGACTGAGTCATCAATTATCCTGCCTGCATTGTAGTTGTGCGCGTCTGCAGCAAGAACTTGTGGGCTAATACTAATAGCGACACTAATTATTGAGATTAGTAAACCAAGCTTTATCTTCATATAGTTACCTCTTTGGAGGCTTTTCCGAGTCGATTCTGGCTACCCTTGTAGTTGACCTCTACTGTGTAGGTGCCAGTTTGTAATGCGGGTATATTCACAACCAAGTTTTGGCAAGTACTATATGATCCCATGGTTTGTGTTTTTACAGTTTTAGTTAGTTTTGCCGTGCCATTCTGTAGGACGGTAAGTATACACTCACCACTATCGTCAATTGTTTGGATGACTGTTGATACACTAAGGTCATCTCCTGATTTTCTTACTGAGGCGATTTGAAGATAAACAGTTAACGGTGAGCTGGTCTCGGTGTCATTAGTTGCTTTGACTGATTCTGACTGTTGGCTAGCTTCTGTCGTTTTGGTCTCAAACTCTTTTTTTGCTGCCTCACCAGCTGTGGTTTGTTGGTTTGATGGTGTGTTGAGATTTATTGGATTTTGAACACCCGCATGAGGCTTACTCACAAGCCATAACACAAAGAGTATGCATGCAACGACAACACCAGTGAGTGCGATAAAAGGGACAGTATTGTTTTTTCTATTTTTTATATTCATGAAAGCGTATCCTTATTACATATAATTTAAGCATAAGTATGCACATTATGCAAGTAGTGCCGGCCCGTCTAGTAATCAATTTTACGGATAATTATACCCTGTGAGTTACTTAAATCTGCTCTTAACTTATTGTAGGTTTCAGTGCTAGAGTATATGGTTATCGGAAGTGTTTTACTGCTACAGCGACGTACAGAATCAACAAAACGAGTGTAGTTTTGGGTATAGGCTCCAGTAAACACGCTTCCGTCACATGATGTTGATCGATATGATGATCGCGCCAGATTAGACGAAAGGATCGTTTCAGGGGAATTACCTTCTATATAGTAAATAAATCGTGAGTTGTTTGCACTAAACGGTCGCGCTAGCGCGCCGTTCTTTAGGCTTTCGGCAGCTTGGTCAGAAATTGTATAGTCGTGCATCCTCCCGAGGGCTGCACGCGCATACTCATAACCAATTATACTGGGCACCGTAAGCCCAAATACTATCAGAAGTATAATAATAGATTCAAAGCTCTTTAGCAGCCTGGTTGTTGTCATGTAATCAGTGACTCGTGCTAGTGCGAAACAGAGAAGCAGAATGACAACAACTGATTGAAGTTTGTAGTAATAGTAACTGATAGTAGGCGACTTTATGGTTATGACTGCCAGTACACACACTAGAACCAGAAGTGATGCGCCGACAATGGGCAGTAGTTTTTTTGCTATGTTTTGTTCGCCTGCCCTTACGTATGAATAGCCATAAATAACGAGCAAAATGATAAGTAGAATATGCGTCGGAGCCATGATGCCTCCGGCTTCGGCTAATGACTCGATGGAACGGTCTGCATTGATTGATTTATATAAGAAAGCTTGTGCTGCGGTCGCGCCTACCATTAAGAGGAGAGGGAGTAGATTTCTCTTTATGATTTGTAATGTATACCGGTCGGTCTCGCGGTAGATGGCGTATAGATAGGCAATAGTAAGGATTGGTGCGGTAATCATCCATGTTATGGCCGAAACAATAGTGAGTAAGGTGAGTAGAAAAATGGGTAATGGTTCTCTTGCGCTCCTTGCCGTAAGACAGGACGAAAACAGTGCCGTTGCGGCAATGACTGGGAGGAATGAGAAAAAGCCTTCGTGGTAGAGTGGAAGTACGATGAGCACTCCTATATATAGTAGACTGAGAACCGCCAGTGTAGTCGCCCTATGATGCAGAGCCTCCTTAGATTTTGAAAGCAGTGATACGAAGAGAGCTGAGATACAAAGAAGCGCAACAAAAAGACTAGCCACCTTTGCCCAGTAGTAAAGGGTTAAATTTGTAATCATAGGTAGGTCGCGTGTTGGTGCGATGCTTGATGCAAAGGTAGCCGTTGTCACATGCCACCCCATAGGATAACCAGCATGCCATTTGAGAGCCATCGTATCTTTTTGCTCACTTGATGCGAAAAGGTTACCGTTTGAGCGAAGCAAATCTCCAAATATGCTTGAATGCGTTGAATCGTCCATACCAAAGGACACAGACTGTATGATAGAGATGGAGTCATCTTTGGTGGGCAAAATTGTTCGTGACCACACAAACGCGCAAATAATCATGGGCATAACCAGGATGAGGAGGTCTATTTGACTAGGCTTTTGAAGGGTAAAGCTACCCTTAGTTTTTTCCCTTGCGTATACCGCTAGACCAAGGCTGCCGACCAGTGCAGTAAGTGATAGGATTAAGAAGCTTGTCTTCATGTGGGCGAGGAACATTAATACGGTTCCCGACTGAATAAAACCTGCGACGACAAAAAGTCCTGCGAGTAGTTGTGTAGTGAGATTGTGCCTGAGATTCTTTGGTAGTGGTGTATGAGTTGCTGCAAGGTAGATAGCGAACAAGAGTATGCCGAGGGTAGTTCCAGTAAGCAACGAGAACGCGGTGAGCAATATGCTAATACCAAAGAGTATATAAAGTTTTTCGCGTTGTTTAGTCATGCTTTTACCTCGCCTTTGGAATTTATTATAGCACGGCGGCATAGGTTGGTAGTGCGCGGCTAGATTTGATACAGTGAAGGTATATGCACAGGAATATTATCATCCATCGCCCGATTCGTTTTTTAGTATCGGGAGGTACGGCAGCTGTAGTAGAAATGCTAGCCTTTGCGGCTATTGTGTTTGTTGTGCCTCAATTCAGTATTGTTTTTGCCCAGTCCGTAAGTTTCTTACTGGGGCTTATTGTAAGTTTCATACTAAATCGAAAGTGGGTTTTTCGTAGCACTGGCTCTCAAAGAAGTGAGTTCTTAAAGTACATACTACTCGCCATTATCAATCTTGTATTATCAAACTATATCCTTGCTATGCTTGTTGGAGCTGGTATACAAAAACTGCTTGCAAAATTGATAATAATGACGCTAATTGCGGCGTGGAATTACGTATTATTCCGCCGTGTCATCTTTCGCAGCCAATCATTTAGAGAGACGAATCGATAACTCTTCGTGCAGGCTCCTCAGTCGCTGTTCAAGCACATCAACTCTACCGCGGGTGCGGTTGACCGCATAAAAAAGAACTATAATTGCCGTAAGCTGAACAACATCGAATAGGCTGAGTGGTTCAGTTTCGGTAAGGTTGTGGCTAAAAAGCCACGTGTAAATGGGGTGCGCAAGACATAGACCGGTTACTATGAGTACCCAAAAGAACACTTGAGCCAAGAAGCGTCCTAGCGACAGCTTTCCTAGTTTGTATTGCGTGAGTGCACTGATTAGCGCCGCAACAATAAACGGTAGGTTAAGCAGTACAAGCAATAGGTAGCGACTCATCCAAATATCTCCGATATTCTGCGGCGAAGTAAGTTCTTGACTATGTTGACTGCATTCCAGTTGTTTTGACCTTTGGAAATTGAATAGTCCGTGTAGATAGCCTTAACTGGATACTCACCCATCTTTAACTTTAGTTGACTCCCTCTCCACAGCATCTCTGAACAAAACTCATATCCGGTTGACTGCCATCGAAGAGATTGGATCGCATAGAGGGAAAATACGCGTAATCCAGACTGTGAATCGGTGGATTTAACACCAAACAGCAGTCGTGTTAGCAGGCTAAGACCCCAGTTTCCTATTACCTTTGTTTTTGACATGCCGCGACTATCGATAAGTCGGCTACCGATTAGAAAATCTAACTTCTTCTTAAACAATATGTCAAACCCCCTAACTACATCTTCTGCGGCGTGTTGACCGTCTGCGTCCATTGTTGCGGCAGCTGCGAATGATTGTTTTTGTGCATATCTGATTCCAGTTGAAGTGGCTCCGCCTGCGCCACTGTTAAGGATGTGGTCGATGACAGCCGCTCCGGCTTTTCTTGCTTCTGCAGAAGTTACATCTGTAGAACCGTCATTGATGACCACGATCGTGTAGATATAGGAAGATGCATCAAATACGCGTCTTGTGTTCTTGATAACATTAGCGATTACGGCACCTTCATTGAATGCGGGTATAAGAATACATACGTGTGGTTTCTTGCTCATACACTTCAAGTATATCGCACTTAGTGTGATATTTTGTAGATCGATGCCGTCTGTTTGCCGCAGACGATTATTTTTCCAGTCGTAAAGTCATAACAGTCACTTCCTGGGCGTGTAACACGGTATGCGGATGAGACGGGAAGATTTTTATCCTCAAAGTCGATATAATACTCTATACCGTCTGATTTCATCTTTTGGAATGCGGCTGAATCGGTGGCGGGCGTATAAATACCCGCACACTGTACACGAGCATAGTAGCATATGCCAAAAACGAACGTATCGCTCCCTACTTTTGCATGTTGAGGAAGCATAGAATCAATAACTTTCGATAGTTGATAAGTTTCGGAGAAAGCTGGCTGCTCCATTGATGCTTTCTGAATGACTGGAGCAAGGGACAAGAGACTATAGAGCAATACCCCGCCCAGAATAGCAGCCAACGAGACTGATACCCTACGTGCTTTTGTAAGTGACACTCCCCCAATGAGCAGTAGAGGTAGGGCTACAGCCCATAAATATCGAGCTTCAACGAATACTAATGTGTACATAGTAAGGGTTATAGCGCTTACAAGAGTAAACAGGACAAGAAAGTCCTTATTTTTATGTCGAGAATTCCACGCGATATACCCAGCAACGATTAGGAGGGGCGTAAGGGAAAATAGTGCATGTATAACGGCAAATGAATTCTTAACAATATAGTTCACATAATACTTTTTATGCTGCAGTGGGTTCCAAGGTTCTAGTGTAAGATAGCTTGGGTCATCCCACGCAGAGCTATCGGTTGAGTTGTGCGCACGGAGTACCCCGCTTAACAGTTGCGGATGTGTTGGATGAGTTGGGCCAATCAAGGAAAAGGTATAGGTACTAGCGGTTGAAACCGTGGGAGTATTGTACTTTAATGACAAAAGTAGTGCCCATGAGCCGGCAAGAGCGACGAACAACACACTTATTACTGCCAGTGAGTTAATAATGTCTCTCGAGACTTTGCCGATGCGTAAGGCTCGGTACCAAAGATAGCCAATGATAGCTAGAGCTGGGTATAAGCCTGCCGATTTTGCAAAGTAAAGCAATGCTAAAGACAATCCAGTTAATAGGGTCATCTTCATGGTCGGTTGCTTAATATATCGAGAAACAATAAAGAGCGAACCGCTTGTGATAATCGCACTCAGAAGATCGGGTGTTATCTCTGATGTAGCCCATAGAGAAAGGATAATCCCCAAAGATGAAAGGTAAAAGAATAGTGCGATGCGTTTTGCCCGATGCATGCGTGCGTGACGAGACAAGAAAGCGAGCGTCGCTACTGGAAGCAGGGCTAGTGTCGCGTTTAACGCTCGGAAAGCAGCAAGAGGATCGATAGGGAGCCAATATGCTGGAATCAGTATCCATGATATAAGGGGAGACCAGTAACCATTTATGGCATGCTTTATATCGCCGTTGGCATAGTTTTGCGCTATCTTGAGATAAGAAACACCATCGGGGTTTAGCCGATAAAAGAGCATCCATGTCAACACAGACACAGTGACTACTGTAATAAAAATACTTCCATAAAGGTGCCAGTACTTTCTTGTGTGAAAATAGATTCTTTGAAAATAGAAGATAAAACGCTCCATGTTTATTACCTAATGATACCCTATCGAATGTCGTTTGGTATAGTAGTAATAGAGATGGAAAAAAAATGTGAGGACAATGGAGCTGTGCTCTCCAGTGGTCAATCAACTATCATTATCGGGGCGGGGTTTTATGGACTGAGCATCGCCCTCTATTTATATGAGAAGCTTGGCGTACGAGATATTGTTCTTCTTGAGAAAGAAGATGCCACAATGACGAGGGCTTCGTATGTTAACCAGGCTCGGGTTCATAATGGTTATCATTACCCACGAAGCATCCTTACGGCGTATCGCTCTGCTGTGAACTTCCCGGTTTTTACAGAGCAGTTTAAGGCGGCGGTTGTGGCGGATTTTGACAAGTACTATGGTATCGCACGTAACTTATCAAAAGTAAATGCGCATCAGTTTGTTAATTTTTGTCAAAAAATAGGTGTGGGCATCCAGCCGGCTCCTCCGGATATTGAAGGATTCTTTAATCATAATCTCGTTGAAGCAGTGTATAAGGTCAAAGAGTATGCTTTTGATGCACACAAATTACGAGATGATTTACTACAGCAGATTGCACGCTATCCTGAAATCAAGGTTCGTACGGGAGTAAGAGTAGATACCATCAAGGGCAATGACACAAGCACGATTGACGTAGAAACGAGTGATGGTACACTAACGGCCAACTATGTGTTGAATTGCACGTACGCAAACATTAATACACTTCATCGACGCGCAGGCTTGCCGCTTGTGGGGCTGAAGCACGAAATTACTGAAATGTGCCTGGTAAAGCTCCCAAAGGGAATGGAAAAATTCAGTATCACACTTATGGATGGCCCATTCTTCTCAGTCATGCCGTTCCCTTCAAAAGGTCTGTATACGCTATCGCATGTGCGCTACACGCCGCACGAGTCTTGGCTCGACAATGAAGGTACGCCAGTAGAAAAGCAGGACACGCACCATTACCTAGCTTCGCGTCATTTTTCTACCAACTACAAACAGATGTATAATGATGTTATACGGTTTATCCCTGCGCTACGCGATATGCAGTACGTAGAGTCAATCGTGGAGGTAAAGACGGTGCTGGTGAAGAGCGAAGATGACGACAGTCGTCCCATTCTGTTTAAGGCTCATCACGGTATTCGTAATTACGTGTGCATCATGGGTGGGAAGTTAGACAATATTTATGACGTGTTCGAGGAATTGGAAGGATTGTATGACCGCAAAGCCCGCGCAAAGTAAGAAGAAACGCATTATCCAAAAAGAGGTGTTCGTCAAAGATCTTTTTGTGTCTGTAATTGTGGCACTTCGTAATGATACAACCGATGACGTTGATGTGGTGGACTACCTTCATGATTTGAGTGACCTGCTGTATCGCCACTATAGCAACTATGAGATTATTATCGTAGACAACAAACTCAAGGCTGACCTAATGAGCGTGGTCGTACCACTATTGTCTGAGCTGCCTTGCATACGGGTCATACAACTATCGCGTAAGTACTCGCATGATACAGCTATCATGAGCGGACTCGAGGGGTCTATTGGGGATTACACAGTAATAACTGACCCATCTCTCGATAATCCAAAGGATATCATAAAAATTGTTGATGAAAATACAGCGACCGACATCATTCAGGGCGTTGCCGCGGCGCGCAAAGGCCAACGACGCTTTCGCCAAACCCTATCACGCCGTCTGTTCTATTGGTATGGCCGGCGATTTATGCATATTGATGTTCCAACGAACTCAACATATTTCATGGCGCTTAGCCGGCGGGCGATTCGCGCCATCACTACATCAGGCCGGTCGGATACGCACATTCGTCATATGATAGCCCATGTTGGCTTTACGTACCAAACTTTTCCATACGAAACACGCGCCAACCCCGTTCAAAGCCATAGCTTACGCGTGGGGGCAATCGAAGCGATTGATATTGTGAGCAGTTATTCTATTCACCCGCTACGATTTATGGCTTGGCTTGGATTTGTCGCGAGTATTGTCAGTATAGTCTATGCGCTATATGTCGTGTATATTGCGGCTACTCGACAACATGTTGCCGAAGGCTGGACTACTATGTCGTTGCAGATATCGGGGCTATTCTTCGTATTATTTTTAATGATGGTTGTACTAGCCGAATACATTGGAAAGATAATGGTGGAATCAAGGAAGGATGTGCGCTATACAGTGCTCGATGAGCAAAGCAGCACGGTTGCGCTTGCAGACACCGGTCGACGAAATATAGCATCATAAGGGTTGCAATGAGTACACAACAGAAGATAAGAAAGCAGCACTCAGACTGGGAGTTCCCAGATTTTGACGAAGAGAAGTTCACTAAAAAACGTCAGCGCTACTGCATTTGCGTGTTTGTCATAAATGAAGGCGAACGCATTCGTAAGCAACTCAAAAAAATGGTACCCCTTGCATCGAAAATGGATATTGTGATTGCTGATGGCGGGAGTACCGACGGCTCGCTAGACGCTTCGTACTTGAAAGCACATAATGTACGAGCACTTCTAACAAAACGAGGCAAAGGCAAACTAAGTGCACAGATGCGCATGGCATTTGCGTGGGCAATACATGAAGGTTACGAAGGTGTAGTTGTAGTGGACGGTAATAATAAGGATAGTGTTGAGCGTGCTCCGCAATTCATCGAGCTACTCGAGCGTGGGTATGACCATGTCCAGGGCTCTCGATTTATTCCTGGCGGAAAGGCTATCAACACGCCTCTTTCTCGAGAAATCGGTTTACATGTTATACATGCACCACTCATTAGCTTAGCCTCGAGAAAGCGACATACAGATACAACCAATGGTTTTAGGGCATATAGTGCTCGGCTATTAACCGATACTGATATGGGTGTGTTTAGGGATATTTTTCAAACCTATGAGCTGCATTACCACCTGGCTATTGAAAGTAGTCGGAGCAAAAAATACAAGACGATTGAAACACCTGTGGTGCGTTCGTACCCAAAAAACGAGAAAACACCCACGAAGATTAGCCCAGTAAAAGGGAATGCACATGTTCTCGGTGTGTTATTTAAGGCTGTATTTGGTATGTATAGGGTTGGTGGAAATGCATTGATAAACCTTGCCCAACATGTACTACAAACTCGGTGGCCATTTTTGCTTCTTCTTATTAGCGTAGCCGGTTTTGCCTTCAATGTTGCTATGGCATATCCAGGATACATGAGCCTTGATTCGCTCCGCCAACTACAGCAGGCTACAGGTGGACAACCTTACACAGACTGGCATCCACCGGTGATGGCTTTGGTATGGAGTATCGGGATAGCAGTTACTGGCAAGGCCGCTAGCATGCTTATTCTTCAGTCGCTCCTGCTGTGGGTAGCTATATTCTTGTTAGCGTGGTGGATGTACGAGGCAACACACTCGAAAAAACTCTCCTTACTGGCTATTTTCCTTGGCTTTACGCCATTTATCTTGGCTGTGTCAGGAGTTATTTGGAAGGACACGCAGATGGCGCATAGCTTGTTCCTGGCATTTGTTGCTAGCCTATGGGTAAAGAGGGCTAGAAATGGGAAGAAGTGGATATTCTTCGCAGTATCTTTAGCGGCTGTTGCGTATGCATTGCTGCTGCGCTATAACGCACTATTCGCCGTACTCCCCATCGCCACGTATCTATTTGCTTCAGCAGGGTTTAAGAAGCGCGCCAGTATTGGTATGGCGATTATGACTATAGTCTTTATATTCACTGGAGGTGCAGTTCTGTCAAAGGCACTTAAGGTAGAGCCGTCACACGCCATAGTATCAGTAATGATTGACGACGTTGTGAATAGTGGTGGGACAAGGAGCTTTAACGCGCGTAAGATTAACATGTCAGCACAATCTATAAAAGTACTTGAATCTATAGAGAAGAGTTGTGGAGAAAAAGGAGTAATACTTCATGCATACCACTTCTGCTCCACGGCAGAACAACAATCCTTAGTGCGTAGCGAGCTATATGATGATATTGCAAGGGCATGGCGATACACCATTCTTCATCATCCCGCTGCATATATAAAATATCGAATAGCAACAATGGTGCTATTTATGACAACGCCAAAGGAGTATGAATATATAAAGCACAGTGGCGTAATTGATAATCCGTATGGCATGACGGTTCGTCACGAGGTGTTATCAAACGGCGTAACGGCATACGTTGATTATTTTGCTAAAGATATAGGAATGGTGTTTAGACCATACTTCTGGTTTCTATGCGCTAGTATGCTGCTTATATACACTCAAAAAAAGGACAACGCCTTATTGCGAAGTAAGGCAACAGTAGCCCTTGTGTTGTCATCCATTCTCTATATGCTTGGGTATTTTCCTGTGGTTATTGCAGCTGACTATCGGTACATCTATTGGTCTGTTATTGCAGTGCTCGTTGCCTGCTGCTTGGTCGTTACTGGTCGGTATCGGTTAAAGCACTATGCATCACAGCGCACTTTTGATGATGTATAGGCGCATATCGGATGAAGCATTGATTGTCGGTGAAAAGTATACCAGTATCGTCTTGTATATTTAGTTGCCGGTATGTCGCGCCGACCACTGAGAATGAACTCATCGGTGCTACGCCGTCAACAATGGCATCGAGCGATGGATTAGTATCACCTGGTAATACTGGAATGATCATTCTTGACGCCTTGTGTTTTGGAGGGAGCGATATGGCATACTGAAGGCCACTCAACCCAGTAGGTTGTAGCAGGAAACGTTCGAATTTTTCCGTAAAGATTATAGAGGGGGCGATACTGTAGTCGACCGACACCTCGTAGATGATTGGTGACTGCGTATGGTTCGGTGGCAGCAGGATAGATGACGGCGTTGTTGTTGCTCTTGTGGCAATAGCAGCGGGAGTAGAATTGTTGGTATTGATGCGCTTCCACAAAAAATGCGATTCATTATTCTCTATAATTTCGTAATGCTCGAGTAAGTATGAATAAAAATCAGTCGATGTAGACCATAGCCACTCCTCGTAATAAAAGTAGCTTGGTATGAGCGTTGTGACGTAATCTGGTTTTTGCGCAACGAAATCATTCAGGTAGTGAATGCGCTGATCATCCCCCAGTGCATGAATAATATAATCATTGGCGCTACCGGGCTTTCGCACAAATTTCTTTTGACTTTCATACACTCCGACGTAGGTTGACCATAGCGATGTATGAGATGATAAATAGGGTTTGAAAACATCAATACGCTGCTTCCACTGACTATTGAGTGAGAAGTAGTCGTCTGACACTCTCGCTTTGGTTGCCGTGGCGACGATTTCCTTAACTGGCATCGCCCTAATATGGTGGCTATAGATTACCCCGCTTAGCAATAGAATGAATATAGGGAGAGATGCCATCGCTATTTTGACACGTTTCTTCTTGTGAATAGTGTTTTGGATCGCAAGATCTACACCGAACGCTATGGTTAATAGCGCCATACCACGCTGAAGGTGGGTGAGTTGGCTTGTGGGGTCGAAATACCCAGTGATCCCTCCAAGGAACACCACGGATCCGTAGACTGCTAAGAAGAAGCCGGCTGCCACATTATTTCTCTGCTTTGTTTTGCTAAGGCAGTAAAGAGTGAGGAATCCCATGCCAATTATTACCAGGAACGGCAACATGCGCGCATCGCGAAGAGTACTACTGATTAATTCCCATGATAAATATGGATTGGGTGGTGAACCAAAGTACCAACTTTGGTCAGCCGGCACATCGATAAGGGAATAGTTAAGTGAAGCAAGGGGGTGTCCGCGGGTAACAATACTATAGCAAGCAATTATCGTAAGCGGGATGAGCATTAGGAAGCTAATCACAGAGGCTACCTTTTGCTTTAGTGAATCTCGGCAACGCCATATTTCTGGTAATATGATGCCACTATAGGCAATAATTGAGGCGATTCCATGCTCTGTACTAGTCATAAGGGCGAAGCAGGTGAGGATAACACCTATTATATATTTGATCGGCAGTTGAAATGTTGTAATTCGCAAAGTTTTTGAGGGGTTCCAAAGTATCCATGCGGCAATCAATACAGGCATAGTCCCGCGTAATCCCCGAAGAGACCCGCCTGGCTCAATGACATCAATGCAGCATATTGCCAAAGGTATGAAAAGGGCAGTGATAATGCTCGCTATGCGCCAGCTACGGTGATAGGCATAGAAGAAAAGAAGGCTACTTAGTATTAACAGAATGGGAGACATAAGGAATTTTAGGGTTTCTGCTGCAAATAGATTGCTACCAAGTAGCACAAAAAACGGGTAGTGCATTATTGGAATTGCAATACCGTGAAAAAATTGGAAGTCAACTCCTGGCATCTGTCCGTCAGCCATACGTCTGAGGGGATTATATAGCTGAAAGGTCCCATCGGTAGGGAAGGTGCTGACTGATATACCATGCTGTAGAGCGGAAAGGGTAACGAGCACAACATATAAACCAATGACTGCAATCGCGAGGTATGCAGATATAGATAGTGGGGATATAGATTTTTTCTCGTTCGACCTCAGAAGGCGGTGTATAGGCATATAAAAATTGTAACAGCACGGCTCACTAAGAGATAGAGAGGGGTGGGCATAAGGTATTATGCGGTGATATGATAATAAAGAGATAGAAGAGGAGAGCGTCATGAAGTCGGCACTTATAGGATATACAGGATTTGTTGGTGGGAATATACAAAGTCAACACGCGTTTGATGATTTATACAATAGCAAAAATATCGGTGATATTGAGGGCAAGGAATACGATTTGGTGGTTAGCGCTGCCAACCGCGCAGAGATGTGGCGAATCAACCAAGAGCCAGAAAAAGACCGCGCCGAAATAGATGAGTTCATCGCACATATCAGGAAGGCTAAGATTGGCAAACTGGTACTTATCTCAACGGTTGGGGTATACAAGAATCCGAATGGTGCCAATGAGGACACGCCGATAGAAACCGACGGCCTTTTACCCTATGGGCTTAACCGCTACTATTTAGAAGAATTTTGCAAAGAAAACTTCGACACGACAATCGTTCGGTTACCGGGATTATTCGGAAATGGCTTAAAAAAGAACGTAGTTTACGATCTGCTTCACGGTAACATGTTAGAAAAGATTCATGCTGACGGGGTATATCAGTACTACAATCTGGACAATATATGGAAAGACATTCAGACCGCAGTCAATAATGAGCTGCCACTGGTGAACCTGGCGGTACCGCCCATTAGTACCAGAGAGGTTGCCCGAGTGGCATTCGGTATGGACTTTACCAGCCAGCCAGAGGGGGTGACACCAGCATTTTGGGATATGCACAGCAAGTATGCGCAACTATACGGTGGCGACGGTGACTACTTGTACACGAAGGCGCAGGAACTTGAGGGAATAAAGGAATTTGTTGAGAGGGAGCGTAATAATGGCTGAAATTGCAGTATCGAACATAGCCTGGACAAACGAAGAAGAGCCAGAGATCGCAAAAAAACTCCAAGAACTAGGCATTACAAAAGTCGAGATTGCTCCTACCAAGCGGTGGGAAGACCCAACCAAGGCAACTCCTAAGGAGATACGGGAATATATTGATTGGTGGAAGGGGTATGGGATTGATGTTGTTGCATTCCAGTCGATGCTGTTTGCACGGCCTGATCTCAAGCTATTTGAATCTGAAGCAGTTCGCCAAGAGGCAGTCGACTATATGAATGAATTTATCCGGCTGGCAGGTGATATGGGGGCTCAGCGTATGGTGTTTGGATCGCCAAAGAACCGTCAACGTGGCAACATGGAGTTGGCGCAAGCAGACGAGGTTGCTAAAAATTTCTTTGGTGCGCTTGGCAAGACCGCCGCTGAGCGCGGAGTGGTACTGTGTATTGAGCCGAACGCACCGCAGTATAACTGTGACTACATTACTACTGCAGATGAGGGAGCTCGACTGGTTCGGTCCATTGGCTCAACGGGTATTGGGCTCCACCTTGATACTGCCTGCATGGCACTCGCAGGTGATGATATTGGTATGGCAATTCGTCGTTACGCCGATATCCTAGAGCACTTTCACGTGAGCGCCCCCATGCTAGATCATGTTGAACCGCGTGATGATGTGGACTATCAGGCGGCCGCAGATGCCCTGAGAGAGGTAGGATATGGCAAAGTTATTTCAATCGAAATGCGCCCCGGTGAGCAGGGTAAAAACACGCAGCGTGTCGAGGAGTCTGTGCGATTTGTGCAGCAGATTTTTAGCTAAACATCGTTATGATAGAGACTGCGCCGTGCTAAAAAGTTCCACATATATACAGCAACAGTGGCTAATATCTTTGAAACAAGGTAGCTTAGGTGGGCGATATCAGTGAGGAGCCACATCAATGTCGTTAGAACACCAAGACCAATCACACCAATCAAGGCAAAGATCCCAAACTCAACTGATTTTGAATTCAGTTTTGATCGACCGAAGACATAACGATTACTAAGAATATAAACCACGACAAGCCCAAAAATGAAGCCGGCAATAGCCGCAGGAAGATAGTGAATATGGAGTATCTCATGCAGTCCAACCATCATACCAAAATCAAAAATGTATCCGACTGCTGCGACTCCAAAGTACTTCAAAAATTGGTTTAAGTGTGCACCCATCCTGGCCATACTTGCTATTATACCTGCCTAGCTTTTCAAAAGATATTTTTGCTGGTTTTTAAATGATGGGTATAATTAGTATATGATTACCGTTATTATTGCAGGAGGATCGGGAACGCGTTTATGGCCGCTTTCGACTCCTAATAAGCCGAAACAACTTTTAGCACTTTCTAGTACGCGCACAATGGTGCAGCAAGCATATGATCGTGCCGCAAGACTAGGTGAAATTGTTTACATTGTCACGGAAGCCAGTCACTCAGATGAGCTACGCGAACAACTGCCAGAACTGCCAGACGAAGCGTTTCTGATTGAACCAGGCCGCCGGGGAACCGCTCATTGTATCATTTTTGCTCTTGATTACATTGCACGCAACCATGATCTAAATGAGCCAGTTGCCTTTATTCACTCTGATCACAATGTGAGGGACTTAAATGGATTTGCGCGGTCGTTTCACACCGCTGCACGTATCTCTGAGGAGAACAAAGAAATTGTGCTCATTGGTATTGAGCCAACATTCCCTTCGACGGGATTTGGCTATATTGAGCGAGACGGTGTCATAGACGAGTCAGCCGGCGTCTACAATGTGCAATCATTTAAGGAGAAGCCAGACTATGAAACTGCGCTCCGCTACGTAGCATCGGGGGATTATTTGTGGAACTGTGGCTATTTCGTCGGCTCAGTCAATACGTTTCTTGGTGAAATGAAGCAGAGTGCACCTGAACTACAAGCGAATTATGAGAAGCTTGCATCAATCGACGTACATGGTAGTGACAGATACAATCAGGCATACCTTGAGCTAGACAATCAAGTGATCGATGTGGCGTTGATTGAAAAAGCGCAAAAGCTAGCTGTCGTATCTGCTAGCTTTGACTGGATGGATATTGGCAACTTCAAAGACCTTCATGATGTCGTGCCAAAGGATGAGCAAGGCAACTACTTCCACGGTGAGAATGTCCACACAATTGAAGTAGAAAGCGTTTATGTACGCAATGAAGAGCCGAAGAAACCGGTTGCCGTAATTGGTCTAGACAATGTAGTGGTAGTTAATACCCCCGATGGCATACTTGTCGCCCGCAAAGACGTGAGCGCGAAGTGTGGTGATGTAGCCAAGAAACTACAAGAATAATTAGTTGTAATTATCACATTTTTAGTATTTCTATAAATTTATAGACTTTGGACATGGGATGCGCTTTAATGAAAGAAGCGGGTGTTGAACAACACCATAACTAAAGGAGCGCAACCATGTGCGGAATAGTAGGCTATATCGGAACAAAAACAGCTCAACCTATCTTAGTAAGCGGGTTGAAGCGGCTTGAATACCGAGGGTATGATAGTGCTGGTGTAGCAACAGTTGACCCTAAAGGTAGAGCAACGCTGCTGAGGGCCAAGGGCAAGGTAGCAGAGCTTGAAGATAAGGTCAATGAACACAAGACCGATGACACTGTCGGTATTGGGCACACTCGGTGGGCAACTCATGGAGCACCCAGCAAACGCAACGCTCACCCCCATGCAGTCGGAAATATTTATTTGGTCCACAACGGCATCATAGAAAATTACCAAGAGCTAAAAGCGATGCTCACGAAACGAGACTACATATTTAAGAGCGACACAGATACAGAAGTGCTGACTGCCCTCATTGACTATGTGTATCAGACGGCCGATAGTCTGCTCGAGGCAGTGAGCGGGGCGCTCGGCATGGTGGTGGGTGCGTATGGCATTGCAGTATTTAGTGTCAAAAATCCGAACGAAATTGTAGTGGCCCGCAAGGGTAGCCCGCTCATTGTGGGAGTGGGTGACGGCGAAACATATGTTGCGAGCGATGCTAGCGCGCTCGTGGGCTATACCAATCGAGTGATATATTTGCATGATGGTGAAATTGGACTATGTACTCGTGAAGGTGTGCAACTGTACGATATTGACGTGCATGCAGTTGATGCTGAAATTGAAACGCTTGAAATGGACTTGCAAGCGATCCAGAAAAAGGGCTTTGACCACTTTTTGCTCAAAGAAATTCACGAGCAACCACATAGTGTGAGGGCAACGCTCAGCGGCCGTGTCGATGCCGAAAAAGACTACGCGAGGCTTGGTGGTCTGAACATGACTGACGATGAACTGCGCGAGGTTGAGCATGTCATGATTGTGGGCTGCGGTACGGCCTATTATGCTGGCCTGATGGCCAGCTACTTGATGGAGCAATTTACCGAAGGTGTCACCTATAGCTCTCATATCGCCAGTGAGCTGAGGTACCGATCGTTCCACGTGCCAGCCCACACTACCGCACTAATCGTCAGCCAGAGCGGCGAAACGGCCGACACACTCGCCTGTTTGCAAGAGCTTAAGCGACGCGGCGTGCGTTGTCTGGGGGTGGTGAATGCTGTCGGCAGCACTATCGCCCGTGAAGTGGATGGCGGCGTGTATGTACATGTGGGGGCTGAAATTAGCGTGGCGAGCACCAAAGCCTTCACGTCTCAGGTAGCCGCAATGACAATATTTGGCTTGATGATGGCAGGCGTCAAAGGTGCCAAGCCCAAAGAACTAGCCGACTATATACGCGAGCTTGATATGTTGCCAGATGAAATTGAGAAAGTACTCGATCGCTACGAAGGTGATATAAAAAAACTTGCCAAGAAGTATGCTCACTATGATCATGCGCTCTATGTGGGACGTGATACGCTGTACCCGGTTGCGCTTGAAGGCGCGCTAAAACTGAAGGAGGTGAGCTATATACAAGCCGAGGGCTACGCGGCCGGTGAGCTCAAACACGGCCCGATTGCCCTGATTGACGATCGCTTCTTTGAGGTGTGCTACCTGCAAGATAACTGGCTCTACGAAAAAACCCAAAGCAATCTGATCGAAATGAATGCTCGCGGTGCGCACGCCATTGTGATAACCGATACTACCAAAAAGGTGCAGGCAGAATCAGTAGTACGGATTTCAACCAAGCTCAAACTGCTCACGCCGCTCCTTTTCAATGTAGTATCACAAATGCTGGCCTACTACATTGCGGTAGCGCGGGGTAATGACGTGGATCAACCGCGGAATCTCGCCAAGAGCGTCACGGTTGAATAGATTGACACATAGGAGTAAAAGTTGTAAAATAGTATCCGACCTATCTGCACAAGCTTTAGGCGCACCTACTAGTGGAAGGATACCCCGTGAGCCGGTTACTACGCGCGCTCAAGAAGCGCCGAGTTGTCGCTCTGGTGCTGGTGCTGCTCGTCGGTGCCGCCATCTACCTGATGACCCGACCGAGTGAATCCACGAGCACCACACCTCCAAGCCCACCGCTCGCGACGCCTACACAGACGTCCACAGCGGCCGCAACGGTGACGGCAACCCCGTCACTCTCGCCGTCTGCATCGGTGTCGCCCACTCGGCCGACCGCCTCGGCTACTCCGAGCACTTCCGCTCGGCCGTCGGCACAAGTGAGCAAGACCGCCAACTTCAACGGCTACACCGTTGCTCTCCCCAAGAGGAGCGTGCTGGTTGGCGCCACCAAGGGCAAGTACGGTGAGGTTCGCAGCACCTACCGCACGCCGGCAGGTGAGAAGGTGATGACCATCGCGTTCTCAGCTGACTTCGGCTGGAGCGAGTTCAGCGAAGAGCTGACCGCCAAGTGCCCCCGTGCTGCTGAAGGCAAGCAGAAGCCCATCAGCTGGGGCGGCTCGTACGACGGTGGCTACACCGGCTGGGACATGAAGGGCTGTACCGAGAACCTGGTGACCTTCACAACGTTCAGCGACGTCGAGAATGTGGCGGTGGTGTACTACGGTGCTACTACCCCGCCCGCGTGGCTCATCAAGGCAATCGAGCAGGCGGTGTGGACCGAGTAGTCCGCACCAACCCCGCTCTTCGGCCTTCCCCCTAACCCCATTCCGCTCTGCGCGGGATGGGGTATCTTTATAGCTTGCGGCAGCATAAACAATCGACTAGACTGTGAGCAGAGAGTGAGGGTGACATGAGAAAAGACGAAGAAAAGGCGATTGAGCAAGCGGTTGATTTGATTGAAGAGGCTGAAGATACAGCGCCCGAGGCTACTGAAGCAACTGAAACGGGGCTTGAGCCGACGGCTGAGAAGAACGAAAAAACGCACCATCGTCGAAAGCTGATTATTACCGCTGTGATTGTAGCCATTGTTATAGGAACACTGCTCGGCATTCCGTTTACTCGCTATGGATTACTTGGCCTTTTTGTCACGAAGTCGGTGGCGTTGACCGTTGTTGATGCCAATAGTGGCAAACCGGTAAGTGCCGCCAAAGTCTCGCTTGGGCGCTTCGATGTTGAAACCGATGCCAAGGGGGTTGCCCGTGTGAACAGCGTTGCTGTCGGCGAGCACCAGCTGGTAGTCGAAAAGAAAAACTACACAACCAAAACTACCACCCATACCGTGCCGGTACTAATGCCCGAAAAGGATACCACCATCAAAATTGTTGCATTGGGTCGCAGTGCGAGCTTTTCTGTGCTCAACTCGCTTACCGGCAAGCCAGTGAAGGGCGCGATGATCGCAATTGAAGGCACGAGTGCATTGAGCGATGATACAGGGAAGGCGAGTGTGGTGTTGCCCGTGAAGGCCGATGCGCAAACCGGTACCGTGAAGGCCGATGGTTACAATCCGTATGAAATCAGTATCACCATGAAAGTGGGTGAGGACCCTATGGTTGAGGTGAAGTTGGTCCCCGCGGGTAAGGTGTATTTTTTGAGTAAGCGTACCGGCAAAATTGATGTCATGAGCGCAAACCTTGATGGATCTGCTCCTGCTGTTGTACTGAGCGCTTCGGGGCGTGAAAGTGATACCGAAACAAGCCTCATTGCTTCGCCAAGTTGGAACCACTTGATGCTTATATCACGGCGAGACGCTACATGGCCAAAACTATACATGATTACCGCAAAAACAGGTAAACTTACTACTGTTGATGAAGCAGAGGCGGGCTATGATCCTATTGGATGGGTTGGTGAAAAGTTTTATTACAAAGCAACAAACTACAAACAAAATCCTTGGCAGAATGGTACCGAGTCGCTGGTGAGCTACAATGCCGAAACTGATCAGCGAAACGTTGTTGACAGTAGCGTAGGGATTGGTACGAGCTATTACGATATGGCTGCGCAACATATTTCGCAGGCTTTTGTTGCTGATGGGAAGGTGGTATATACAAAATACTGGCAGTATAGCCAGGCGTATGCCGATAAAAATCGGGCAGCGAGTGTAATGGCAGTTGTGGCCGATGGTGACCTGAAGACAACCGCGAAAGACATTCCACAGCAAGGTGACACGTATATTGACACAGTATTGCAAAAGCCTGGAGTGGTGATGATTCGCATAGGCAAAGCGGATAATACAAAGGCTTTCTACCGCTATGCGGCCGGGAAGCTTGCCATCGCAGAAAGCGATGATGTGGCGTTCTACAACAGTCGCTTGAGCTACCTAATGTCACCAAATGGCGAAAAAGCCTTGTGGACCGAACAACGTGATGGCCGCAATGTGGTATTTGCAGCTGGCCGCGACTTAACCAATGGCAACCAACTGAGCATTGGTGAGTATGGTGCATATGGCTGGGTCACCAACGACTACGTGCTCTATGGCAAGAACCAAAGTGAGCTCTATATTGCACCAGTTGGCGCGCAGCTTGACGGCAAGCACAAAATCACCGACTACCACAAGGCATATGCCTACCCTGGTTATGGCTGGGGCTATGGCGGTACGGCGTACTAGCCGTTGGCAAGCTTTATTTTTAGCAGGTGGAGTGCCGTCATGGTTTGGCAGTCGTTTATATCGCCTTGTGCAATCATAGCGTCAATTTCCTCAAGGCTAAAAAAACGCATAGCGGCGAATGTTTCATCGGACTGCTCCTTTTGGCCATCAGCATGGTGGCCACGGGCTAAGTAAGTGGCCATTTGTTCCGTCATCAGGCCATTGCACACATAGTGCTTGCCAAGTAATTCCCAGCTATCGGCGCGTATTCCCGTTTCTTCTTCAAGTTCGCGTTTGGATGCATCTAGTAGATGTTCGCCATCTCCACCGCCGCCAGGCAGCTCCCATCCCCAACTTTTTGAAGGGTACTTGTAGGCACGCACCAAAAACACCCGCCGTTGCTCATCAAGCACTACTACCATGACCGAGTCTTTCGACTCCATATAGCCATACATTCCCTTGCTACCATCGGGCGTTATTGTCTCGTCTTCGTGAATGGTAATCCATGGATTTTGGTAGACGACTTTTGATGCGGTAGGTACTTTTGGCGGTTGCTCGTTCATGGGTTCATCGGTTGCTTTCTACTATTTTGCGAATTTTAGTAATGAAGAGGCTTTTGTCGAATCGTCGTGCGGTACGGTTGAGTTTACTAGGGAAGAACGTGCTTGTTTGAGCATGAGCGATTGCTGCAGTGATGGCTTCGACGGTTTGCTCATGGAACAGCACACCCGTTTCGCCATCTTGCACGATATCCAGTGTGCCGGCCTTGCCATAGGCTATCACTGGCGCACCAGCGGCAAGCGCTTCAGCTTGTACAATGCCGAAGTCTTCTTCGGCTGCATAAATAAAGCCCCGGGCGTTATTAAGCGCTGCCTCAAGCTGTTCATCAGACGCATCGGTATGGCGGTTGGTGCGGAACTGTACGGTAGGGCCAGCGAGTGTAACGAGTTTGTCATGCTCGGGCCCGTTCCCGAATACCCACAGCGGCACGCCTAGCTGGCTGCATGCCTGCACTACTAAGTCGTAGCGCTTGTAGGGAACTTGCCTGCCGACGGTCACATAGTGGTCGCCACGCTCTCTGGCTGGAACAAAACGCGCAACATTGACCGGCGGGTGAATAACGGTGCTTTTGCGATGGTAGTATTTTTCAATTCGTTTTTGACACTCAGCAGAGTTAGCAATGAACACATCCACAGCTTGAGCGGCCCTATAGTCTGCGTTGCGCTGCGACGGCACAAAAAGTGGCATGCCCAGGCGAATCAGTGGATTTAGCACTCCAAATCCAGGATCCTTCTTGTACTCTTTGTAGTGACTCCAGTAGTAGCGAATAGGGGTGTGGCAATAACACAGGTGCACTTGCCCCTCACGTGTTTTACGAACCTGCTTAGCTTCAGCGCTGCTGCTGCTGATGATGATATCGAACTCGCTGAGGTCGAGTGCGCGAAAAGCCCGTACGCGTAATATGGGCATAAGTTTGTGAAGTTTTTTGAGTGGACCTGGCAGGTTTTGTAGGTAGGTGGTTCGCACATCATATTTTGCAAAGCGTGGCATATTTTGTGGCACGTAGGTGCTCGTATAAATTGGCGCTCTCGGGAAGGCTTCAGCTAGCGCCAATACTACTTCCTCGGCACCCCCCATGTTCGTGAGCCAGTCGGCAACAATGGCAATTTTTGGTGCCGTGGCCACTACTTGGCTCCAGTTTTGCGTAGCACAACACCAATGGTTTTGAACAAAATACGCAGGTCCAACCAGAAGCTCCAGTTTTGCGCGTAGTATAGTTCAAGTTCAATTCGCTCTTCAAAGCTAAGCTCGCTACGGCCTGATACTTGCCATAGGCCGGTCACGCCACTTTTGACACTGTGGAGTAGTGCGGTGCGGTTTTTGTTGAAGTTGACTTCTTGAGGCAAGATAGGTCGTGGCCCGACAAGGCTTAAATCACCACGCAGTACGTTAAATATTTGTGGCAATTCGTCGAGCGATGTTTCACGCAGGAACTTACCAATACCTGTAATGCGTGGATCATTGACAACCTTGTGGTTTTTTCGATATTCGCTAGCCAAGTCTGGCCGGCCCATATCTTCAAACTCTAGGCTGGCATCTTTTTTGCCATACTGTGCACCCATGGTACGAAACTTCACAAGGTTTACGGGTTTGCTAAATTGGCTGAGCCGCTTGCTAACATAAAAGATTGGGCCTGGCGCAAAGATTTTTTGTAAGAGTGAAAGCACGATGATAATTGGCACAATAGGAACAAGGAGTACTA
>DDEW01000007.1 GCA_002336935.1 Candidatus Saccharibacteria bacterium UBA1944 | reverse complement strand
TGCAGCGCCGTCTCGCCTTCTTCGATATGACCTTTTGGAATTGTCCATCGATCTTTTGCATCCTGAATCAATAGAATCTCTAAGTCACCCGTCTTCCCATGACGAAATACAATCCCCCCGCTAGTAGGCTCGCGGACGATTTCTTGGATGGATGGCTTGTGTTTACCTAAATATTTCTTAAAACGATCAAACTTTGGCGCCGGCATTGTCTGGTTTCTCCTCGACAAGCGTACGATACGCAGTCCCCAGGACTCCGTTGATAAACTTGCTTGAGTTATCAGAACCAAATGCTTTAGCTAGTTCAACCGCTTCATTAATTGCAACTTTAGGCGGTACTTTGTCGCCGCGATACAGCAGCTCGTAGAGGCCTAGGCGCAGAACCGCTCGGTCAATACGCGCGATTTGCTCAATGGGCCACTCGGGCGCGATTGGCTGAATCTTTGCATCTAGCGTCTCTTGCTCTTTTACTACTCCGGCAACAAGGTCTTTGACAAACCCTGTGTCTTCAATAGCGGTTTCGTACCGTTCAAGATTGCGTGCTAAGATTTCATCGGCGTCTACATTCGGGTCTTCTGCCTGCGTACGGAATTCAAACTCATACAGAGTTTGGAGTGCGACGATGCGTCCTAAGTGACGATTGCTAGCCATTGTCTTTGATTCTTTCTTTGTTAACTATCCACCCTAAATAGAGGTAGAGCTACTACTTCTTTTTACCAGTTTCGTTCTTAGTTGTACGAACTTTAACTGGTGATTTTGCGTTGACGCGTCGTGCAAGCTTGAGCACAAGGTGGCTGCGACGCAGACCTGTCTTGCGTGGGCTCGACTGTTTCTTTGGCTGTGCCATGAAATGTTCTCCTGTTTAGGATATGATAAAACTTGACTGTATTATACCCCAGTTTGACCACTAACTCAATACATTGACAACTATTCATTATTACGCTTATGTATATTGACTTTTTATATTGATTATGCTATAATGTAATAGTTGGACACCAATCCAACTTCCGTACTTCCCCAACCCGAAGGAGCACCCCGTGTTCATCGCCTTGACGCTCATCGTCACCCTGCTCGCCAGCGTGGTCCTCTTCGACAAGATGGGCCTGCCCGTGCAGAAACGTCACGAGCTGTTCGTCGAAGTGAACGGTGCCAGCGCCTTCATCGCGTTCGGCTTCGTCGCCTTCTGGCTGGCCCTGGGCATCCCCCGTGGCCAGTACCCCACGTTCAGCCTGTGGCCTCTCGTGGTCGTCGGCATCTTCTTCAGCCTCTCGGCGCTGCGCGCCAACAAGGTGTACAAGGACCGGTACGGAAACGCCCCCGCCCCCCAGTGAGGTCGGGGGCTTTCCCCTTTTATTGCGGCACCAAGCTATATAACAATGCTGACGAGTTTGTTTTTGACGTAAATTACTTTTTTGGGTTCACCCGCTACAAACTTCTTTACATTTTCGTCTGCAAGGGCGAGATTTTTTATAGCTTCTTCCGACTCATCAATCGCTACGTCTAGCTTTGCGCGCAACTTGCCGTTCACCTGCACGATAATCATCATGGTGCTTCCCTGTAAATATTGCTTATCCCACTGTGGCCAACTATCACGCTGCACCGATGTATCATGGCCAAGGTCTGCCCACAGCTCTTCGGCAAGGTGCGGTGCGAACGGCCCAACAAGCGCTACTAAGCTTTCTAGAGCGAACTGCCAACTGTTGCTACCGCTAAATCCTTTAACTTTCTGGGCATACAGTCCGTTTGTTGCTTCCATCATGGCTGCAATGGCTGTATTATATTTTTGGTCTTCTAAGTCTGCTGTTACTTTTTTGATGGTTGGGTGGATCAACTGCAACACTTCAGGTGACTCGTTACCATCTTTTTCGGCCGCTAAGTACTCTTGCACCAGGTTCCATATTCGGTTCAAGAACCGGTAGGTACCCGGCACGCCCTGCGGATCCCAACGTGCCCATACTTCAAGCGGCGCAGCGAACATTAGGTAGGTGCGCAGTGCATCCGCACCATACCCACTGTTAATAATTTCAAGCGGATCAATACCATTACCCTTGCTTTTACTAAACATTGTGCCGTCGCTTGCCGTTACTTTGCCGTTGAATAAGAACTTTTTAAAAGGCTCTGGGTTGTCAACGAGCCCCCTATGCCAAAAGAACCGTGTCATGAAGCGAGCATAAATCATATGCGCTGTAGCATGGTCACCGCCGTTATAAAAATCAATCGGCATCCATTCGTTCGCTATAGTAGAATCAAAAATCTTTTCGTTATTTTCACCATCGAAGTAGCGCAAAAAGTACCAGCTACTACAAATATACGTATCGAGCGTGTCAGTTTCACGCAGGGCCGAGCCGCCGCAGGTTGGACATGTGGTATGGAGCCAGTCAGTGGCCCGTGCAAGTGCACTACGCCCATCACCACTTGGCGCAAAATCAGATAACACCGGTAACTCTACAGGTAATTGATCATCTGGAACGAGCACAATACCGTCTTTTTCGCAGTGAACCACCGGAATCGGCGCGCCCCAATAGCGCTGGCGGCTCACACTCCAGTCACGAATTTTGTATGTCGTCTTTGCTCGACCGGTGCCCTCTTGTTCCAGCCAAGCCACAATTTCTTCGCGGGCATCGCTGCTCATCATGCCATCGTACACCCCGCTATTCATCAGCATACCTTCGCCGTGGTAACATTGTTCGGTTTCATCAGCAGGCTTTTGCACTACTTCAACTATCGGTAAGCCAAACACCTCAGCAAATTCAAAATCACGTTCATCATGCGCTGGTACTGCCATAATTGCGCCAGTTCCATAGCCGCTTAGTACATAATCTGCCACCCAAATGGGTATCTTTTCACCTGTCGCGGGGTTCACGGCATGGGCACCAGTTGGCACGCCTGTCTTTTCTTTCGTTTCTTGGCGCTCAAGTTCGCTCTTTTTGAGCGCTTGGGTCACATAGGCCTCTACTGCCTCACGGGTACCATCATTAACGAGCATCGGTACTAGCTCATGCTCTGGTGCGAGTACCAAAAACGTCGCGCCAAACAGGGTATCAGGGCGTGTCGTAAATACAGTAACTATTTGGTCGCTTCCGTCAACTGCAAACTCAACCTCGGCACCACGGCTTTTGCCAATCCAGTTCTTTTGTGCAGCCTTCACCACTTCGCTCCAGTCAAGTGCATCGGTTGCTTCAAGCATTTCATCGGCATATTCAGTCACCTTAAAGAACCATTGTTTGACTTCTTTCTTGGCCACTTCTGAGTCATCGGCACTATCATGCCGCCAGCATTTGCCATCAATCACCTGTTCATTAGCCAGCACAGTTTGGCACTTCGTACACCACCACTGCATGCGAGGTTCTTGATACGCTAGGCCTGCTCGGTACATTTCGCTAAATATCCACTGTGTCCATTTGTAGTAAACAGGCAGGTGAGTGCTGATTTCTTTGCTCCAATCGTTACTCCAGCCCATTGCCTTGTACTGCGTATGATAGCCCGGAATAATTTTTGCCATGCTTTCTTGTGGCGACACACCGCTTTTAATCGCAAAATTTTCGGCCGGTAACCCAAAAGCATCCCAGCCCACAGGGTGGTAGCTTTCATATCCCTGCTGGCGCTTAAACCGCGCCATTACATCACTAATGGTGTAATTCATGGCATGACCAATGTGAATACCCGCCCCGCTGGGGTAGTTAAACATACTCATTGCAATGTATTTTTGTTTGTCTGAGGATAGATCGGCTTTATAAACCTGGGTATCATCCCAATTTTTTTGCCATTTTGGTTCTATTTCAGTAGGATTATAGCGCTTCATTGGCTACTAGTATAGCAAACATCACCCCTTATGATAAGGGCAAGCTATGCGCAAAACTGCGTTACCGTGCCAGATTTGCCACTACCAACCCCAACAGCTTGGTAGCCAGTGTCTGTTCTGTAGATGACTTGCCCGTTACGTGCACTGCACAATTTGTAGCCAATCTGCGTGGCGGTTTTTGGCAACTCAGCGACGACAGTTGTACCACTAGTCAGGGTAACGTAGCGCTGCATGTCCGCATAGGTTGCGGGGTAAGTTCCCCGGTTGTTAGCTGCGTAAGATTCTGCGGCAGCGGCAACTTTACTTGCTTCATTGGCGGCCTGCGCCTTAGTAATAGCAGGGCGTGAAAGCTCGGTCATGAACTTCGTGGCATTTTCTGACCATGTCTTAAGTGGTACGGTGTCCTTTGGTGATGTCGTTACAACTCCATCGCCAAAATCAACATCAGTGTGCGAAGTGATGCTGTACTTCTTGTTGTTCATGCCCTTTATGTCGGTCGTCTTTGTTTCAACAGAACGCAGTTCGTGTCCCCATTTTGAAATCCATAGCGTCGTAGTCGTAACAGGCCCATCAGCATTGGTCGGCGTGTCCACGGTGTCTGTCGTATCGGTATCGTCGCTGGCAGATGCGCTAGCTGTGGCATTCTTATCGCACGCTTCAACCTCTTTTGCGACTGCTGTTTTTGCAACTTCCTTGCTAAATGCTTTGGACTTTTTGTTGTCAACGGCAACCTCGTAGCCAAAATTGCCGTTTTTACTGGTTGGCTCGCCCTTAATGACGACAAACTGGTTTGCCTTGTATAGTTCAACGACTTCCTGAATACTCTTTTTGTCGTCTTTGTGCTTTTTATACACATCGAGCACGCACTGCACTGTTTTGCCATAATCAGGGCTGTCTTTTTTCAAATCTTCTAGGGTATACTTTGCCCACTTACCATCAATTTGCGCCAGGTACGCTTCGGCCGTAGCGTTCATCTTCATATCGGCAGGCAGCACTTTTTGTAGGGTATCCTTAACGTTGCTCACTCTAAAATACAGCTCACCGGCATCAGTGGCCAGCACATCACCCTTGAGCGTCACTTGCTTGTCATTATACTTGGCAACAATTTCAGCGTTCATGTCGTAGCGCGGTGTACGCTCGCTACCGGTTTCAAACGTCACTTTTTCGAATGATAGCTTGGTGCCATCAGCATCATAAGCAAAGTCAGAAGTTACTACTGTTTTAGTACGCAATTTCTTGGCAGATAACGCATTACCTGCGGCCTGCAACAGTACATTTTGGGGGTCTTGGTAGAGCGTGTAGGCATATGCACTTCCACCGATTAAGCCAAGTGCCATGACGGCTCCGACACCAGCAATAATCAGCGGTTTTTTTGACTTTTTGGCTGATGGCGCAGGTGGCATAGCACTAGGCATGCCCATTGGCGCGCTCATAGTGCCGGGAACTACACCCAAACCGGTTGGCTGCTCAATTTCCGATGCAATAGGCGATGGCGCATCAGTTCGCGTGGGTGGTTGCGTTTCAACAGTTGTCGACTCGGGCTGCACATTCCGCTCCGAAAAATCAGGCGTATGCATTGGCTGGTTTTCTTGTTGGGGACTGTTTGCTATAGGGTCGTCTGTTTTTTGGTCGTTCACGGCTACTCCATTCATTGGTTGTGACTATTATTTATATCGTTCAAAATACGTGTCTTTTATTCTTAACCATTCGGCAGACTGCCGAACTAGTTTTGCATCTTCGGTCATGTCACACAAAATTTTCACTGCTTCTTCAAGGTATATAGTGTTTTGTGACCCTTTGGCAAGTATCACTGCGCCTTCCTCAGTAATCGAACGAACGAACTCACCTGCTTCAATGGCATTGCGAGCAATATGCACCTGGCACCCACGGCTCCGTGCAATCGGTGCCAAAAACTTTTCACAATCTGGCCCCACCAATACCACCCAGCTCAGCATGTTTGGGTCGCACATAGCACCAATTTTTTCATGTTCCATTTGGCTCGTGGCACCAAGCTCGCGCATGTCGCCCAAAATAGCAATTCGCTGCGGTGCTTGGTCAAAGGAATACAACGTTTGAATAGCGGCAGCTGCAGCAGCGGGGCTCGAATTGTAAGTGTCGTCAATAATTGTCGTGCCCATCATGCCGCGCAGCACATTCATGCGCCCAGGTACTGGGCGAACCAACTTCAAACCTTCAGTAATGTCCTGTTGCGTCAACCCCATAAGCATTGCTACGGCTACTGCACCGATGACTGGGCGTAAACTATGCTCGCCCACTACTTTTATGGTGGCATCAAACGGATCGTGATTAACGGCAATAAGTGAACCTGTGTAGCCCGTTTCGGCTTCAAAACCTTGTTGTTCAAACCGATACTCAGCTGCACCAGATGTGCCATAGGTACTAAAGTTCGGGTTTGACTCAAAGTCGGCAAACCGCCCCTCTACGTCGTCACGGTTAATCAACACAAACTTTGAATAGTTTCCCACTGCCATTTCTTCCTGCGCAACAGCCTCTATCGTGCCAAAGAATTCCATATGCTCGGGCGCAATGGCGGTTACCAGCGCAATGTCTGGCCGAAGGTACTTACCAAATGCGGCAATTTCGCCGGGCCTATCGGTACCGAGTTCTTGCACAATAATATCTACGTCGGTTGGCTGCTTTATCCGCAGTTTAGCCGCCTTGAATACCGTCAACCACGCAAATGGATTACGGATATTTTCGGGGTATTCAATCCCCAAAATTGCTAGCGGCGCAGCAATGTCGGTATTGTGATTGCCCTCATGCATGCGAATGCGGTAGCGATACGATAGCAAATCGGCAATTGCTCGCTTGGTGCTGGTTTTGCCCACACTTCCCACAACGGCAATTAACTTTACTTCGGGGTGTTTGGCAAAATATTTTTGTACGTATTTTTCCAGACGTTTTTGTATATACGATTTGAACATAGTTCTATGATAACGCATATGCTACAGATTCGGAAGCGTCCTGCCTCTGGGCAGCCATGTCACTCACCACGAGGACGCAAAAAGCTTCAACTAGTTGCTCAAGCTCTTGGTTGAGCGGGCAATCTGGTAAGCGCTTTTTACCCACCTGCAACACCGATGTATACCACCACAGTTGATCAAGCGGCTGGGCGTTAAAGTGCTGCCAAAATCCTTCACCATATTTTTGGTGGTTCATCACCATGTCGGTCAGGTTATCTATTTTGTCGGCCAAAGCAATTATGATTGAGCCGTCCATTGCCTCGTGCTCAAGCCGTTGTAAGTAGGCATTGTTACGCGTGTACCAGTCGGGGTAGCTATCATCTTTTGTTACGCCCCATACCAGGCAGGCAACTTCAGGGCCATACTTTTGCTCAATGTCATCTATCGTGACGTCGGTGTCTTCTACTGTGTCGTGCAGTAGGGCGCCTTTTTGCACATTCAGATCGTCGGTCACCCCACGCACTTTTTCGAACACACTAAATGGGTGCACGATGTACCATTGCTTTTCTACTTTGCGTTGTTGGTTTTCATGCGCTGTCGCAGCGTCATTGAGCGTATCCCATATTTCATCTGGGTAGCGCTCTGTTATTGGTAGTGTATGGAGGTGGTCATGCTTAGGCACGAAGCTTTTCCTTTCTTTACCGCCGAATTACAAAAAACGGCCAGCGAATTAATGCTAATTCGTAGCCGCCATGGACGCTTATTTGTAAAGCCGCTGTCCTACCCTATTAGTATACGCCTATTTTTACATTTGCAACACCCCTCTTGAAAATTCCCTGCGCCTCGGGTATACTTTCTCAAGTACCTACCCAATGTAGCGAACCAAACCATGCGGGTATAGCTCAGTTGTTAGAGCGCATCCTTGCCAAGGATGAGGCCACGAGTTAGAGTCTCGTTACCCGCACCAAATTTGGACAAATCCGCAAATCCGGGCGCAAAACGCCCGTTTTTGTTTGGGAAGCTATGGTTTTGCGGAGCAAAACCCATCTGTTTTTCTGGGGGGAGAATTGGGCTTCAGGCGCGCGGAGGCGCGCTTTTTTGGTTGTTAGAATGAGATTAGAGCCAAAGGTTTTAACTAAGCGTCATATTGAAAATTTTAAGGGTACATCCTTTTTAACCCCCAGTTGCAAAATAGTGATAGTGGCCGTATAATATAACCATTATGAGGTCCTTGGCTATGTCACTATTAATACTCGGGGTAGTGTGCGTAACCGAGTTTGTTTATGCTCCTCCAGTGCATGCGGCATACAATGAGTTTGGCTTCGGTGCGTGGCCGGGTATCTTTACCAAGGCAGCAGGCGGTCAGGTATTAACCGGTGCCGAGTACACTGTAGTCCTTGAAGCACGTTACGACGGTGAGCCCGACTGGACTGTCGTGAACAACCCAACCACTGGTCTTAATTTTGACATCGATCCATATATTTTTACAAAAACCATAGTGTACGAGGGTTGTGCTGTAGACTACATGGAACACGGACAGCGATTGACGATTACTCAAACAAAGGCCCCTGCCGGATATCAGATCGACAGTACACCCAGGAGCATTGGATGCAGCGCTACACAGGGGTGGATCGACCTTAGCGATGGCAATATTCACTACATCATGCAGCCAGCTCTAGTCGTCGCAACTCCTTCACCGCCAATACTGAGTTCCGTAACCACTGGGTTGCTCATCCCTGATACTTCCGGCATTGAATACCTCATCAACGGTATTGTCTACCCCGCAGGCGCTCTCAATCTCTCTTATGGAACTTACACCGTTACCGTTCGGGCAAAAGATGGGTATGTTCTTGCTGAAGGTGCCACTGCAACGTGGCAGATCACTATTCCAGACAATCGCCCTACACTTGCAGACACCGGTATATCTCAACAACTTGCGACTGCCACGGCTGGAGGAGTTGTAGCACTAGGCGCTTGCATACTCACCATTCTACTCAGAAAGAACTAGGAGCTAAGAGCTTATCTCTCCAACCTAAGTAGCCGCTCTCTTACACATAAACTAGCGAATCTAATCTGCATAATATGGCTATGAAAACCAGCGGAATATGTTTCCGTGATAGTTTTTGCATTTTTTAGTATACCCAGAAGACTAAGGCGGCTTAAATAGCGAGGTGATTTATGCTAATTCGCCTAGATATATTTGCCCAGATTGTACTTTTGAGTATCGTCTTGGCACGAGGATGCTTTACCCACTGCCTCAAAATACCGAGATAGTACTTGTTGTCGACGTAAATAATAACCGACTTGCCTTTAAAAGGCCTGCACATACCCCAATGTGTAGTTGTCGCGTAGCGTAAATAGGCCGTCGCTCAGTATTTCGTATTCCTTCTGGCGTGTTGGCTCAATACCAAATAGGCACAGCAAGTTCACCACCAAGCAACCCTGATTACTCTGTTGTTTATAGTCCATGTGGCCATTGTAGATTTTATATTTTTATTATCAAGTACTATTTTTGCATGTTACGTGAATATATTCACACGGATACGCCACCTACTTGCGCTACAATAGAGCTAAACGAAAGGACTATATGATAGCAAGTATTATTTATGCAATTGGTGGATTTATAGAAGTACTCGTGGGACTACGGTTTGTGTTCCGATTGATTGGCGCAAACGCGAGCAACGCAATTGTAGGCTGGGTGTATGCGTGGAGCACGCCGTTTGTTGCGCCATTTTCGGGCATATTTGGCCAAGATGCAACTGCGGTGAATGGCATTGGTGCCGCTACAAATAGCGTGTTTGATTGGACTGCGCTGATTGCGCTCGTGGTGATTGGCCTAGTAGTAGGAGTTATCGGGAGCCTATTTGGCCGCCGCCATGCAGCCTAGCTTTAACTAATACGGCACTTTTTTGAGCTTCAAGGCGTAACCGACCACATTGGAAATAACGTGCAAAAAGAAATATGCGGTTACAACAGTAAAATAGATTCCCCACGTAATCGGCACCATAGCCGACGCAAGCAACATAGCAAATACCGAGTGATCGATTTCGTCAAAGGGCACCCATGCACTATGGGGAGGTATGTTTACTAGCCGCTTTATGATACTTTCTAGCAGATCACCCAAAAGCGCACCATTGGCCATGACAAAATAAAGAAGGATGGTTTGCAAAAGTGTAAGATCAAACAATACGAAGTCGCTTACAAGAGGGTCAATGAAGAGATATTTCAGAATACCTATACTCGTACCAAGAACCACGCCGAATAAGTAGCCACCAATGGTTTTGTGATCACCAACTGCCCTGCGATTGTGTATCTTCAGCCCAAAATCAACTGGGTAATGAATGTCCTTGAAGCCCGGTACAAATTTGCTTAAAAACGCTCCCATATTTGCGAGTGCAGCCGGTAGGTAGAAATAAATACACGAAAAAATAAAAGTCATGTTAACGCCAAACCAAAATTGCAACTAGGTAGGCCAAGTAGAAGAACCGTAACGCCAGACTGTAGTGCTTACCCGTTTTAATACTATAAAATGCCAAGAAGTTATTGACTAAGTACAGTGCAAAGAAGACTTTGCCTATGGGTGTAAATAGGGCACTGAAGAATATGAGGCCTTCGCTAAGTCTGTCTACAAATACATCGATTAAGTACCCTTCCCGACTCATGAGCTTATGTTTACGAGCTGTAGCTCCATCAAACCAGTCAAAAATCAGGATTACTATGAGCAGTATAATTTGCTGCCATGTAGCTGGAGTCACGAGGAATAATAGTGACAGTAGCAACCCTAACACCTGGTACACATTAGGGTTTTTAATAGGAAATGGCATTTTTTGCTCCAACACGTGAAGCGGTTGCCTATATAGTAGTGCTAGTTTGCTGCGCTTAGGTACTGTACCCATAGGCATCCAAATATAGTTATTATTGCAATATCAACGACAACTTTGACATAACCTCTCTGTGGAATAAGCTTCGTCCGTGTTTTGTCAATTGGATTAAATGGCATCGCTATTCCCATTAGGACATCTTCAACTATGTGAATCATTGCTGGAAGAGCGACAACAATCGCAAGCTTACTGTCAAAGAATGACAAAACAAGCGCCACCATGCTAAAAATCGAAAAACCTACAAGTTCGTGAAGTGGGCTCCGAGCCCTATGGAGATTATGCTTATACCCATGCTTCGCAAAATAAGCTTTATCTCTGACCATATAATATATATGGTCTAGATCAAGCGCTGCCGCAGAGATAACTGCAATAATAACAAGGGCTGTTTCGTGTGGAGCAACCTTGGCCACAAAGAGGCTGATAAGCGATGCGGAAAGTATGTGAGCTACCGTCGTCATACACCTATTCTCTCATAAATTATTCAATTATACGACTGTATTGGGGTACTTTAGCGGACTTGGCTGATAGGACCTACAAGTTCTTCAAGCACATCTTCGAGCATAATTACCCCAATAGTTTTGCCACCATACTGCACCTGTAGCATGTGGCTCTCAATGCGACGCATTTCGGTAAGAGCCTGCATAAGCGTTGCCGATCGTTCTACAGTACTTAATGGCCGAACGGTGCGTGCACCCAGCGGTTTCGCTTTATCCATAGGTGCAAGCGGCAATACATCTTTGACGTGAACATACCCCTTAAAGCCGTTTGCACGCGCCATTACTGGGAACCGCGAAAAGTTAGTGGTGAGCGATAATTGCTCTATGTCGTAGGCAGTTGCATCATGTTCCGCAGTCACCAGCTTGCGCATTGGCACAATGATAGCTTCGATAGTTCGATACTCGAAATCAAGGCTACCAGTTAAACGGTGCTCTTCGTCTTTGCTGATTAAGCCCTCGCGGCGTGATTCTTGCACAAACCCAGCCACTTCGTCGCGACTAAAGCTAGAGTTAATTTCGTGGTGAGGCTGCATACCAAGACCGCGCAGCGTTATGCGTGCTGCGCCATTCAACACCAACACAATCGGTTTCACTACCTTAACAAATGCATAGAGGGGCGGTACGAGCTTGAGCGCGGCATTGGTAGGATCGGCAAGCGACAAGTTTTTTGGCACCATTTCACCAATCACGACGTGCAACGATACCATGAGCACGAGTGCAATCACAAACGAAATGGGGTGAAGCAGCTCATAGGGAAGATTGGCCATTGCCAGCAGTGGCTCAAGCAGATGTGCAACTACAGGCTCAGATATTGCACCAAAAATAAGGCTACAGAGCGTAACGCCAAACTGAATCGTGGCAATAGTAAGTGTGACGTTATCCATTGCAGCAAGGCAAATTCGTGCAGCACGCGAGCCTTCAGCTGCAGCAAGTTCTATGCTACTGCGACGTGCCGATACGAAGGCAAACTCTGCGCCCACGAAAAACGCGTTTCCAAAAAGTGCCGCAAGTGAGATGAGCAGAAGCAGTTCTACGCTCATGATTCATCATCCTTTGCTGTTGATGGCCGCTTGCGTACCGACATTTTAAGCTGATCAATGCGACGGCCTTCCATTTTGAGCACCACCAGACGTACATATACCGGATCGCCAGTGCGGTTAACACCTTCGAGCGTTGTTGTGTCGCCTACTTTTGGTACTTCTTCTTCCTCATGCATAAACAACCCAGCAACTGTTTCAACATCTTCTTCTTCGGGCAAAGTGATGCCCAGTTCGTGACTAATTTCATCTGGCCTTAGTAAGCCAGATATGTGCCAGGTACTAGCCGTAATGCGCTTGTATTGACCAGTGCGAATGCCGTCGTGCTCGTCATAGAGCTCACCTACCAGCTCTTCAAGCAAGTCTTCAATTGTGACCACACCATCGACGCCACCAAATTCATCTACGACAATAGCAATGTGCCGACTGTCTTCTTTGAGTACATTGAGCAGCGAGCTAAGCTCGATGGTTGATGGCACAAACGTTGGCTCAACCATGATTGATTCAACCGTAGTTGAGGTGCGATCCATTTCGTTTACCCGCAGTGCATGTTTAACGCGCACAATACCAACAATGTTATCGAGTGTTTCACGGTATACGGGGAAGCGTGAGTGCCCAGTTCGCGCAGACAGTTCCTGCAGGCGATCGATAGTGCTGCTGGCACTTATTGCCTTCATACGTACGCGCGGTGTCATAATGTCGATGGCAGTCAGCTCGCGGAAATTGAGGGAACGTTCAAGCATGAGTGCAGTTGGTCGAGTCAGGGTGCCTTTGTCGGCAGAGCGACGTACGAGCGATAGTAATTCATCAGCTGAGCGCGCTGCTGATAGTTCTTCTTGCGGCTCTACGCCGCGGCTACGAAGCACTATATTGGCAGTGCCGTTGAGCACGCGAATGAGCGGCAGCATAACAAAAGTAAATGTACGCATGGGGGCTTGTAGTAGCCGTGCGGTTGCGAGAGGCTTAATGAGTGCAATATATTTTGGCACAAGCTCACCGTAAATCATGGTTGCGGCAGTTGCCAGCGATATGCCAAGCACAATGGCAAGACTGTGTGCAGGTGCCTCTGCGAGACCGATACTACGCAGGCCAGGTGCAATGAGGGTTGCAATGGCAGGCTCTGCTAAATATCCGATCGTTAGACTGGTTAGTGTAATACCAAGCTGCACACCAGACAACTGGGTAGAGAGTGTTTTAAGGGCCCGAAAGATACCTTTTGCATTCGCATCACCACCATTAGCAAGTTTCTCAACAGTTGAGCGGTTCACAGCAAGCAGCGCAAACTCAGCTGCCACAAACGCGCCGCAAATGAGTATCAGCAAAATGGAAATCAATAACAACCAAATTTCGGTCATGATTTATAAGTTAGCGTCGCACTATATTCATGGTTAATTAAGTATATTTTAGCATATTTGATTATGCTTGTACATGCTTATTGCACATTCGGGCGTTCAAGCGTATCGATATTGCTATGGCTAAGGCCATAATGGTGGGCAATTTCGTGCCACAATGTGCGTTTAACGTGTGCGAACAGCTCAGCTTCGTTACCCGAAATGCTCAGCAGCGGTTGTTTAAACAGTGTAATTTTGTCAGGCAGTACTAGTTGGTAGCCGGCCCCACGTTGCGTTTGGGGAATGCCCTCGTATAAACCGAGCAGTACATGGCCTTGCCGCACCCCCTGCTTAACTAATTGCTGCGCACTCGGCTCATCGGCCATCACAACTGTGACGTTGCTCAGATTTGCTATGTATTCTTGCGGTAGTTCATCCATCGCTCTGGTGATAAGCTGGTCAAACTGGGCGTCACTTAATTCCATGGCTATTCAGCACTGTAATTACATACGGAATAGTCGTAAATCTCATCGTATGTCGCTTTCCCCCACTGATCGGATCGCGATGCGACTTTTTGGCGACGGCACTCATCGGCCTTTTTGTTAGCAACTGCTTGGCGCTCTAACCTAGCTTGGTGTTCTTGCTGGCGCTTTTTTGCTTGGGCCTCTTGCCAAAAACTGTAGCCAGTAAAGCCCGCTAACCCAACACCAATCACCAATGCAAGCACAACATAGTGTGCACGGCTAGGCCGCCAGGCAATGTGGGGCATGCTGAACCGACGCTGTTTGCGAACGGGAGCGGTGCGCCTTTCGATAGCTGCAATAGTGCGACAACAAGCCATGGCTTTTTTGCCAAGGCGTCGCTTGTGAGCCGTCACGTTCGGCCGTGTCATATCCCCTCGCATCATTGAGCTTTATTATAGCAAATATCATACGAAAAATATCTACTTTCATGAGAGCCGTGGCTACGAAAAACACCCCACTGTCGTGAGATGCTTATCTTGGTGGCTCCTCCCAGACTTGA
>DDEW01000004.1 GCA_002336935.1 Candidatus Saccharibacteria bacterium UBA1944 | reverse complement strand
AAGATCTCACCGAGGCTGAAGAGCAAAAACTTCGTGACATTATCGACAGCGACTATGTTACCGAAGGAGATTTGCAACGCCTGGTGACTAACAATATCAAACGCCTTAAAGACGTCAACGCGTATCGCGGTCTACGGCATAAAGCAGGGCTTCCAACTCGCGGTCAACGTACCCGAACGAATGCACGAACTCGCAAGGGTAAAGCAGTCGCCGTTGGTGGGGCACAGCCAAAAGCAGCAAGTAAGACATAGGAAGGAACTGATACATGGCAGAAGCTACAGTAGCTAGCAAGTCTAGCAGCAAGAAAAAGCAGCGCCGATCAGTCCCAACTGGTCAGCTGCACATTCAGGCAACATTTAACAACACGATTATTACATTTGCCGACAGCAAGGGTAACGTACTCGCAAGCAGTAGTGCAGGCGCGTGCGGATTCCGAGGAAGCAAAAAGGGCACCGCTTACGCGAGCCAAGTTGCTGCTGAAAAAGCAGCTGAAGCAGCCAAAAGTGGCTACGGTCTCAGCTCCGTTGACGTCTTCGTCAAGGGTGTCGGCCTTGGTCGCGATGCAGCGATTCGCGCACTCGGCAACTTCGACATTACCGTAAATAGTATTAAAGACGTGACAGGCGTGCCCCACGGTGGCGTCCGCCCACGTAAGGCACGAAGGGCATAACCTATGGCACGAGATACTTCTCCAATTGTGAAGCAAAGTCGCCGCGAAGGTGTCGCGCTTCATCCAAAAGCACACAAGATTATGGCTCGCAAGAGCGGTATTCCAGGTGAGCATGCCGGTGGCCGTCAAGGCAAGCAAAGCATGTACGCAACTCAGCTTCGCGAGAAGCAAAAGGTACGTCGCATGTATGGATTACTCGAAAAGCAGTTTGCAAAGCTTATGAACGAAGCAACCCGCAAACCAGGTCTTTCCGGTGAGAACCTACTGCAGTTCCTTGAACTTCGCCTCGACAATGCCGTCTACCGCGCGGGATTTGCAACTAGTCGTCGTGGCGCAAGGCAGCTTGTCAGTCACGGTCACTTCCTGCTTAATGACCGCCGTGTTGACATCCCTTCAATACGCGTCAAGGCCGGCGATGTCATCACCGTTCGTCCAAAAAGCACCAAATCAGGCTACTTTACATCTATCAACGATGTCTATGCGAACACCAGCCAGGTTCCCCTAAGCTGGATTAAGAGCGACATCAAGAAACTAAAGATTGAAGTAACTGGTCTGCCAAAGCGCGAAGAAGCTGAAGCAGACATTAATGNNAGCTAATTGTTGAGTACTACTCACGTTAAAAAGGGTAAGGAGATATAACAATGTCTAAAGTAATTCACAATCCAGCGCTCGCATCGGTCAGCGACAATGGTACCACATCAAGCACCTTCGTAATTGAGCCACTTCACGCCGGTTACGGCAATACACTTGGCAACAGCCTACGTCGTGTTCTGCTTTCAAGCATTCGCGGTGGTGCAATTGTTGCGTTTCGTATTGAAGGGGCAACCCACGAATTCACCACTGTTGCCGGCGTTAAAGAAGATGTCGTCGACATCATGTTGAACCTTAAGGGTGTCAATGTTAAAGTCCATAGCGACGAACCTATAGAGCTTCGTCTTGAGAAGAAGGGAGCTGGTGAAGTCACCGCTGCTGATATCAAGACAACTGCTGACGTCGAGGTCATGAACCCCGAGCAGGTTATCTGCACGATCGATGACCCAAAGAAGTCTATTGTCATTGACCTCGTTATTGAGGCAGGCCGCGGCTACCAGACCATTGAAAACAGTAGCAAAAACCGCATGCACAGCGACATGATTGCACTTGATGCAATGTTCAGTCCAGTTACACGCGTGCGTTTCAAGGTTGATCCCACTCGTGTTGGTCAAGAAACTAACCTGGATAAACTTGAGCTTACTGTTGAAACTGATGGTTCTCTAAGTCCACGCGAAGCGTTTGAAGAAGCCAGTGCTATTTTGGTTAATCAGTATTCCGCCCTTGCAGGTAGTACTACTGTTGAATCAGCACCAGCGCTTGGCACCGACAATGACGACGAAGCGAGCGAGCTTAACACTCCTATTGAAGAACTTAACCTTTCTGCACGCACCGCCAACGCGCTTATCAATAATGATATTCGCACGGTACATGATCTTGTCACGTTGAGTGAGCAAGATCTGCGCGAGCTAAAGGGCTTCGGGAGCAAAGCGCTCGATGAAGTTAAAGATAAACTAGCAGAACTGGAGCTATAAATGCATCGACACGGATACAAAGGACGTAAGTTCGGCCGGGAAACCGACCAACGCCGTGCGCTTGTCAAAGGCCTTGCTACCAGCTTGGTTATGGAAGAACGGATTGAAACCACACTTCCTAAGGCAAAAGAGCTCGTACGGTACATAGAAAAACTCATCACCAAAGCAAAGCGTGGTGACTTGGCTAATCGCCGCCAGGTAATTGCCGGCCTCAGCACTCAGGTTGCAGCTTTTAAGCTGGTTGACCAGATTGCTCCACAACTTGGTGGGCGCACAAGTGGTCACGTTCGCGTTGAACGAACCCGATTGCGCGTTGGCGATGGCGCTCAAATGGCAACAGTTGAGTTCGTAGATGAACTTCAATCGATGCCTAAAGCAGAGGCTAAACCAGCCGCGAAGCCAGTGGCTAAAAAGCCTGCTGCTAAAAAGGAGGCTAAATAACCATGGCCAACTATAAAACGTTTTCACAAAAGCCAGCTGATGTCAGCCGCCGATGGATTCTCATCGATGCGAAAGACGCAAGCCTTGGCCGTCTTTCGACTGAAATTGCTAAATATTTGATTGGTAAGTATAAGCCAACCTACACCCCACATGTTGATGGTGGCGACTATGTTGTCGTGATCAATGCTGCTGAGGTACCTGTAACTGGCAACAAAGAAGAAGACAAAATTTACTACCGCCACTCTGGGTTCCCAGGCGGCATCAAAGATGCACAACTCAAGGAAGTTCGCGAGAAGTTCCCAGAGCGCATTATTGAGGCTGCGGTCAAGGGTATGCTTCCTAAAAACAAGCTTGCACCTGAGCGTATGGCACGCCTAAAAATCTTCACTGGAAACGAGCATGCGCATGCGGCACAAAAACCAGAGAAAGTTGAGGTTAAGTAATGGCTGAAACTGCAAAGAAGTATGACTACGGTCTCGGTCGACGCAAATCTGCGACGGCACGCGCTCGCCTGATTAAGGGCAAGGGCAACGTGATAATCAATGACAAGCCAGCTGTAGATTACCTGGGCAAGAACAAAACACTCCTCGCTGAAATTACTGACCCGCTCGCGCTGGTTGGAAAGCAGCAAGAGTTTGATGTTACTGTCCGCGTAAGCGGTGGTGGACTTGCAGGCCAGGTAGATGCAATCAAAATGGCGATTGCCAAAGCAATTACCGTTGGTCACGCTGACCTGCGTAGCACACTCAAAAAGGCTGAATTCCTGCGTCGCGATCCACGCGAAAAAGAGCGCAAGAAGTACGGTCTTCGCAGTGCACGCAAGCGCGAACAATACTCAAAGCGCTAGTTGCACAAACCTATGCAAAACTCCGCAATCGTTGCGGAGTTTTTGTTTTAACCGTATAGTGATGGCATGAGTTATCTTGCAGCTCGTGGTTACAGCATTGCTTCAGAAAGTCATCCGAAGCGTAACGAAGATAGTTATTTTATTGCGTCGAGTGGCGCAATCGGGGTGTTTGATGGCCTTGGAGGTCACCCTGGATCACAGTTGGCGTCACAAGTGGCGGCGCGCGTTTGCCAAGAATACCTTGAAGATTACGCAGCGGCGCAAACACCATATGACGCGGCTCAACATCTATTTACTGCTCTCATCGAAGCAAATTCTGCCGTACGCCATGAACAAGAACGAGGAAAGCTCGGCATCGCAACCACCGCAATTCTTGCCCAAGTTTTTTTTGACGAAAACGCCGGAAACTACGCACAGTTTGCCTATAGCGGTGACTCCCGTGGCTACGTTCTGCGCGATACAACCTATGCCTATGTCAGCGTTGATCATGCTGCCTCAACCAAAAATCTTCCCATCGCCGATCAACGCCGCATTCAGCGGCACCTAGGCGCAGTATATCGGCAGGACCAGGTTGATCCGTATGAATGGCCACACCTTTACCAACGAAACGTCATCGCACATTGTCTCGATGGATTTGCAGAGCCTCACATCACATTGGATACTGTGCCTCTCATGAGTGGCGACAAGCTCCTCCTTACTAGTGATGGTATTCATGACAATCTTACTCTAAAAGAAATTCGTTCTACTCTTGCTCGTCATAGCCTCGCAGCACCAGAGGAGCTCGTGGCTCAGGCCTTGCAACGTAGCAAGGAACCGAGAAGGGGAGAAATTGAAGTTGAAGGTGAAATCTTTGAGGTTGAATATATTCGACCAAAATCTGATGACATGACCGCTGTAGTACGTATGTTTTAGCTACTTTATACCGCCTATGCTTGCGCATCGCCTTGCAATCACTCAAAATAGATTGCAAAGGAATAAGAGAGGTATGTCAGAGATAGGTCATTTCAAGGATGCAGGGCTCGACCAGCTTGCTACTCAGGGGTTTAATACCGCGCAGTTTGCTAGTTTTTCGCCAGATGGTTCACAGCGATATTCACGAGTGCGAGGATACTACCAAAACACTGATTTTGCAACGCCACAAGATGCGGCAGCGGTTTTACTTCAGAGCGCCGCAGAGCACTCAGTCAATGTGCGTAGCTTCGATCCACTTGACCCTAAAAGTAAGCCATTCATTTATGGTATAAAAAATCACGACGAAGCCGCTGCTCACGCAGAACGGCTCATGGCTGAAGGATTACATGTTATTATCAACGAAACCGTCGACGTTGATGACGGCGGGGTTAGTGGCGTAGCATTTGGTAATGTCATTGAGTTTGCGCCGCATGACACCCCGCGATGTGTCGAAAAGCCCGGTACCGTTCAATTCACCCGGCAAATGGGCGCCGATGTGATTCGCAAGGTGTATGGCTTTTACCCAACCTTTGCTGCCGGACCCGAAACTCGCTTAGAGTTCAGCATTCATCCAATTCGCCATGGTTACAAAGATGAGCATACGATTATCTGGGAGGCCGAGATGGCCAAGGGCGCACCACTAAGCGTCGAAACGAGCTGGCCTAACCGCTTTAGCGATATGCTTGGCGATAAGACATTTGGTTTAATTGTCGCAGATGAGATTGGGTTACATGTGCCGAGAACTACAGTATTTAATCGTACTGTTGCTCCTTTTACGTTTGGGCGATCTACTGACTCGCATGAATCATGGCTTCGAACCGCACCAAATCAGCAAACACCAGGGCTTTATACCACCACACATGGCTGGACCGACCCGTATCAACTTATGCAGCGCGAAGATCCCGAAGGTAAACATATTGCCAGTATTCTTCACCAAGATGGTGTCGATGCCAAGTTTAGCGGTGCTTGCATCATGGGCGCAGACGGAAGACTGCTTATTGAAGGTAAAGATGGCAAGGGAGATGACTTCATGGTGGGAGAAAATGGCATTGTTGAACTACCCGCCTATGTACAATCGGCAGTTGCAAGTACCTACGAACATGCCGCCGGGCGGCTCGGTCCGGTGCGTTTTGAGTGGGTATACGACGGCACACACACATGGGTAGTACAACTCCACCGCGGTATCAGTGTTTCCGCGGGTGAAACGATTTACCCCGGGGAGCCAGATACTGCTTATGTACGATATGAAACAGCTAGCGGTATCGAAGGCCTACGCGAACTGATTGCCAACCATATACAAGGAACGGGCATCACACTTGTCGGCAATGTTGGCATTACAAGTCACTTTGGTGACTTACTTCGTAAAGCGGGCATTCCATCCCGCATTGAAAGGGAATAGTTCGTGAGTGAGTGCATCTCCACCGCTTATCGCTCCATGCTTGCCGAATGCACCGTTGATTGGCGACAGCGTGGTACCAACCCAGTTGATGCATACATCGATTTCTTAGAGCGATTAGGCAAAGATGCCGGTAATTATGAAGATTACATTAGCACGGCTATTACCGCGGGTGGCTACAAGCGCGATTCGTCGATCCCGTATGCAGAGGTTGTTGCCAAAAACAGCGACTACGCCTTTGCTGTGGCAGACGAGCTCCATCGGCAAGGCCAGCTGAATGTTCACGAGACCCTTGATGCAGTTGCACTGGGCAAGACGGGGTGGCGCCAGCGCGATTACTTACTCTTTTTCTTTAATGCAATGGCCCGCCCCGTTGTGCGCTCCAAAGAATCACCCGAATACAAGCTTTTACAATCTATCTTTTCCAACCCCGAGCTCTACGATGCTGACGTATTTAACAACGAGTCGCTGCCAAATGAGGAGCGCTACCCTCACTATTCGGCCTTCGCTTATGAGTATTGGCAACGTATTTCAGCTCTTGATATTGCACCGATTAATCGCACCGTGCGAGTGCTCGATTGGGACCGCACCCTTGGAGGCAGAGCAGAGGAAGAGCTAGCCAAGCACATTGGCATCCGAGTTGCAACGCCACACATGATACAAACGAGTCGCGACTTTTCTGCACTCGGTGTATCAGATGAGCTACGGGCACATATGCAACAACTCACCGATCTTGGCGCCGACATTTTAGCACCGCCCACAACCCCTCGGCTTGTACTTATCGATGAATAGTACGCTATACTAGCACTATGTGGCAGCGTATTCTGCATAAATGGCTCAAGGTACCCTATGTGCTTGCAAACAAACAATACCAGTCACCTGCGCACGCTGATGTGACAATTATTATGCTTCATGGCATAGGCAGTTCCGGTAAAATGTGGGCGCCGACGATTGCTAAATTACCGTCAGATGTGCGTATTATCACTCTCGATCTTTTAGGGTTTGGGTTGTCACCCAAGCCAGCCTGGAACATATACAGCGCTCGCACCCAAGCCGATAGTATCGCGACAACTCTGCTCTCGCTGAAAATTACAGGGCCACTCGTTGTGGTAGGGCACTCACTAGGTGCGCTTGTAGCAATTGAGTTTGCAAAGCGCTATCCTCTCATGACAAAATCAGTTGTTTTGGTCAGTCCACCGCTTTATAAACCCGATCGCAATCCCTCACGCTTCGATTTTAAACCCGAAGAAGTACTTCGAAAAATGTATGATATGATGGCCAAAAATCCACTTGCAACCGAACGTGTACTGCGCATGGCAGGTAAATATAACTTGGTAAACAAAGGGTTTAGTGCCGACAATGTCAATGTGCCCGCCTATCTTGCCACACTAGAGACTGCCATTATCAATCAGCAGTCTTACTCCAATATCCTCCGTATTAAACGCCCCGTTCATATCATCAGTGGCAAGCTTGACGCCATTGTGCTTGACCAAACTATTCACGATATCGTAAGCCTACGGCCAAATGTAACACACACTTCAGTGTTGGCAGCACATGAAATTGTTGGTCTCTTGCAAGGAGCAGTGGTGAAGACAATCAAAATCGCTATCGACGAAGCAAGGCAACGTTCACGCAAGCAACGCATTGACATAAGCAATAATCAGTGATATAATGGAATTATGATTTACCGTAGTCAAACAAATCAAAATTGGTGGTACCGCACATAATTTTGCGGTCTGTTGAACTATTTATACTCGTTGAATACAAACTAGAGGCCGCAAAAGGCCTCTTTTGTTATTATCATAAAGGAGAACAAACTATGAAAATACTTATTATCGCAGCGACTCACGGCAACGAGCTATTGGGCATTAAACTTTATCAACGGCTGCTCAGGCAACGTTCACCGCTCCTTGAATATATCGATATCATGATAGGTAATCCCAGGGCGTACCATGCCCGCAAGCGCTACATTGATGCCGACCTAAACCGTAGCTACGAGCAAGCTGGCACAGAGTACGAAAAACTACGCAGCAAAGACATTTTGGCGCATATTCAGCACACAAAACCCGATATTGTACTCGACATGCACACCACCGTGTGCGAACAACCAAACTGCCTCATTGTCGGCCCAGTCATGGGCCCAGCTACTAAGCGCATGCTCAAAGCCAGTCATATTCCCACCATTCTTCGCGTACAATCCATGAATGACATTGCGTCGGCAGTGAACAATGCCATAGGGTACGAAATTCCTAACAAACACATCACTAATGAGTTGCTTGATGCCGTTGCGGCAGACTTAGAGCGATTTGTTGAAGGTGCTGCCGGTCAGACCGTGAAGCAAGTGTACGAAATGACAGGGAAAATTTACAAACGTGACGTCACGCCAGAACAAGCTGCCAGCTTTGTGAACTTTCATATGCATAGCCTAGGTTTTGTGCCAATTATGACTGGTAACAACTCATACAAGAAACAGACCGACTACCTTGGCTTTAAATCAAATGCGCCACAAGAAACTACCTTGTAGACTGCTATAATAGGAGATAGATATGACAAAACCAGTTATCCTCACCGGTATACGCGCCAACAACGATCTACATATTGGCAATTATTTTGGCGCTATGTTGCCGATTATAGACATGGCAACATCACGCTCAGATGAATACGACATCAATTTTTTCATTCCCGATCTTCATAGTTTCACGACGCCAATTGACCATAGCAAGCTTTACGAAAGCATTATGCAAAATGCTCGTGTATATACCGCTGCGGGCCTACCGCTCGACAACCCAAGCATTCACTTGTATCGCCAAAGCCGCATACCCGCGCATAGCGAACTCACCGTGCTGCTCAATAACTTTGTTGGCATGGGCGAGATGGAGCGCATGACACAATACAAAGACAAATCTGCAAAGCTTGGCAATGACCGCGTTACGATTGGACTCTTCGATTATCCCGTACTCATGGCAAGTGACATACTACTGTACAATGCTCAATACGTGCCAGTGGGTGATGACCAAACGCAACACCTCGAAATTACTCGTGATATCGCTGAGCGCATGAACGGTAAGTTTGGTGAGCTTTTTGTCGTACCACAGCCTGTCGCCAAACAGCATGAGTTCTTCGGCAAAGACCAAGGCCTACGCATCAAAGACTTGCTCGACCCAAGCAAAAAAATGAGTAAAAGTGATGATACAGGCAAAGGCGTGATATTTTTGAGCGATGAGCCTGAAGTAGCCGCAAAAAAGATCATGAGTGCTACAACTGACAATCTTGGCGCAGTGCACTACGACAAAACTAACCAGCCTGGTATTAGCAACCTACTCGACATTTTGGCGTTACTACGCGGTAAGCCAGTACAACAGGTGGCTACAGAGTTTGATGGCATGGAACGTTACGGCGACTTTAAAAAAATTGTGGCTGACGAAATGGCAATGTTCTTGCATGATTTTCAGAATCGCCTTGCAAGCGTCGACATGGCCGCAATAGAGGCTAAGCTCATCGAGTCTGAACAGGCCATGACCCAGGTTGCCAACGCAACCCTCGCGCGCGTGCAAAAAGCCGTAGGACTGAGGCCGTAAGTGAAGGTTACTAGTAGCGACCTGCTTGCCATACTGCGCCGGTTTCGCATTGCAGATGACAGCAATGTACCACGCCACATTGAACAAGTGAAGCAAAGTCACCCCAGCCCAATCAACCAGCTGGTATCGTTTCGATTTAATCGCAACTACTACTACGTACTGTTTGACGAAACAGCCGAAGACGATAGTCGCTACATTATGCAGCAAATATATACTGCCAAAAGCGATGCTGAAGGTGTTATCCTTGAAAATCCAACGAGTACTATTACTACCTATGGCTTACCTTTTAAGGGTAAAGACGCCTACCTGTTTCAACTTATTAGCGGCAAAAAACGACTCGACCTCCTGCTTGCTGAGCGCAATCCCGAAATTAGTCGCAGCACTTGGCAAAAACACATTAGGGCGGGACACATATCGGTCAACAATACACCAACCACCAGTCCCAAATACGAAGTCACTTCAGCAGATAGTATCGCTATTTCCATCCCTGATGCGACCGATTTCACTAGCTATGAACTCCCTGTTATCTATATGGACGATGATGTGATTGTCATAAACAAGCCCGCGGGCGTCCTGACACACAGCAAAGGTGCTCTTAACGATGAATTCACGGTTGCCGAATTCTTTCGACGCTTTACTACCGTAGGACTTGATACCAATCGCCCCGGCATTGTGCACCGGCTCGATCGAGATACAAGTGGTGTTATGATTGGCGCGCGAACACCTGAAGCCTTTGCGCTGCTCAAAGCCCAGTTTGCTGAGCGCAAAGTAAAAAAACAATACCTAGCAATTACACAGGGTATACCGAAGCAACCAAGTGCAACGATTAACCTACCCATTGGTCGCAACCCAAGTGCACCCAGCACCTTTCGTGTAGATAGTAAAGGCAAGGCTGCCGTCACGGACTACACCATCCTTGATGTTCAGAATGATAAAGCGCTTATTCGCTTGATGCCCCATACCGGTCGTACGCATCAACTGCGAGTACACCTACAGTACCTTAATTGCCCCATATACGGTGATCGAGTATACGGCACAAGTGCTGAGCGATTGTACTTGCATGCCTACAGCTTAGAAATTACTATTGGGCCAGAAAAACGCAGAACATTTGTCGCGCCTGTACCAATAGATTTTGAACAGTACTTTGCTGAGGTACACAATGATGTCGCCAGTTTATCATCCTAACACTCAGTTGCAGATTGATGCGGTAAGGGCATCGTTGCCGCACGCCCTCCTTCTTGAGGGTGCCAACGGTAGCGGACTGTTAACCGCAGCAACTGATATTGCAGGCACAAACCTAGCAGATATTATTGCACCAACCAACAAAGATGGCGAGATAGACTACGAAAAGGGCAGTGTGCGTATTGGGCAGATTCGAGCACTTTATGAATCAACCAGGGGAAAATCTAGAAAGAGCCGCGTGTTTATTATTGATGATGCAGACACAATGACACTACCCTCACAGCACGCCTTTTTAAAGCTTCTCGAGGAACCCCCGCTTCACACACGGTTTATATTAACAGCCCACAGCCCAAACCAGTTGCTCGCCACGGTACGATCACGGTTACAGCGCATTCGCATTCAACCACTATTGCCAAACCAAACACGCGTGATGATTGATCAGCAAAAACAATTAACCGATCGAGAACGGCAACAAGTGCTGTATCTTGCCAATGGGTTGCCTGCCGCCATAACCAGGCTTGCAAGCACGCCAGCCGAATTAGCACAAAAAGGGCAGCTTATTAGCGATGCTCGGCAACTTCTTCAAGGAAACTCTCGTGAAAAACTAAGTATAATTCATGGCTATTATAGTGATCGGCAAGCAACGTTAGCGCTCCTGGGTGCCGCCGAGCTTATTCTACGTCATAGCATTGCAACTGCACCCACCTCAGCACTCATTGCGCGCGCCGATACTCTACATAAGGTTTACGAGCGCGTAGCGGCAAACGGTAATACGCGCCTACAATTGTTACTGATTGTGGTATAATATAGGTACTATGTTAGGTTTACTCCTTGTTATTGTGCTGGGCGTATGGGTTGTTATGAAGCAGCCTACTATGGATGAAGTCATCGTTGACATTCCTCAGAAGATATCAAGCAAACTAGATAAGCTTTGGGATATTGCCCAAGATTCGCTGCGTGAGCGTAAATACCTGCGTGCCGAAAAGGCGCTTCTAACAATCCTCCGCGTCGACGAAAAAAACGCCACAGCTTACAACCGCCTGGGAATCTTGTATGCCAAGCAACAAGCATATAGCGATGCTATTGAGTGCTTTGAAATCGCCCAAAGCCTTGAACCAAGTGCCAGTAGCCTCCACAATGTGGGCCTCATTTATTTTGAAACAGCGCACTATGAAAAGGCGGCACTTGCATTTGAACAAGCGCTCAGCATGGAAGACACCCTTGCTTCCCGGCACATTGCCTATGCCAAGGTTCAAGAGAAGCTTGGCCACAACAAGAAGATGATTGAGTCACTTGAACGTGCCGTAGAAATTGAGCCAAGCATACAGAGCTATCATATCCTCGCCGATGCATATAGCCGGGTTGGGGAAGAGGAAAAAGCCCAACAAATACGCGATCGTATTGCTCATGCCGTAAACTCCAAAAACCCACCCGCCAAGCAAGTGCACCAAGTCCGCAAAGTGGTCATGTAACACTTGTCAAATACCATTCTATACAGTACACTAGTACCTGCACCTTTAACTGTACATGCCGCCTTAGCTCAGTTGGTTAGAGCAGCTGTTTTGTAAACAGCAGGTCTTCGGTTCGAGTCCGAAAGGCGGCTCCATGATAAGTCAATGATTTGCTCGTTGGTTTATATGGAGTATGCCGGAGTCGTCTAGTGGCAATGACAGGAGACTGTAAATCTCCCGCTTTTCAGCTTCGTAGGTTCGAGTCCTACCTCCGGTACCA
>DDEW01000017.1 GCA_002336935.1 Candidatus Saccharibacteria bacterium UBA1944 | reverse complement strand
ACGACGACTTCGACGAGGACGACGAGCCGGCCCCGGCCCCGCGTCCCCGGCGGACCCGTCAGCGCTACACGCCCGCTCCCGCGGGTGACGACGACTCCGAGGCCCCCGCCTGGTTCGCCGGCTTCGCCGGCAACTTCGAGCGGNNCGACGACACCCTCGAGGACCACGAGGACCGCCTCTCCGCTCTCGAGCGGGGTGAGGTCCGGCAGGACGACGGCACCTACGTGCCCATCGTCCAGCGGGTCGTGAACAGCACGGGTGGCGTCGCCAAGGTTGGCATCGCCTTCCTGGTCGGGCTCGTGCTCGGCATCATCGCCTTCTTCCTCCTCATGGGGGTCGTCGGCATCGTGCCGGGCATCGTGCTGTCCATCGCCGTGTTCCTGCTGATCACCGGCATCGCCGTGGCCATCTTCAACCGCACTCACACCGCCCCCGCGCGGTGACGCGGGAGAACAGGAGACATACCATGAAGACGACCTCTTCGAAGGTCGCCGCCCTGTTGGTGTCCCTCGCCCTGGTGCTGGCCGGTTTCGCCGGCCTGTACCAGTGGCAGGGCGCCAACCTGGCGGGTCCCGACCATCTGTGCGACACCAAAGGCCTGTTGACCATGGCATCCGATGCCGAGCGCACCGGAAACGCCGTGGCCGCCGGCCTCTACCGGCAGTGGGCCACGAAGTGCCAGCAGGCCAAGGAGTCCGCTCCTGCCGCCAGCCCCAGCACTTCGGCATCCGCTTCGCCGTCCACGTCGCCCAGCGCGACTACGACGCCGAGCGCCACCCCGCCCGCAACCAGCGTCGAGGAGTTCCTGGCCAACCGGCCCGTGAACACCAAGACCAGCACCAACGCCTACGGTCCGAAGACGGCCGTCCTGCCCGAGTTGAAGAACAAGGGCATGGAGGACCTGACCGCGGACGAGGCGAAGGCTGAGCTCATCTACGTGAGCGAGGTTGTGGACCGGATGCAGACGGCCGACAAGGCGCTCGACCTGGGGATCATCGCCAAGAACGGCGACAAGAACCAGGTCAACGACCTGACCGAGCGGTTCGTTCGTGACCGCGCGTACTGGGACCAGATTCGCAAGCAGGTGGGCGACCGCCTGCGCGAGTTGACGCCCAGCATCGAGACGGTCAAGCCGGGCACCATCGTCGGCATGAGCTACTCGGTCCCGGGCACCGTCCCGCAGATCGGCAGCTCGAACGTCAGCTTCGGCTACGTGACGAAGTGGATCGTGCTGACCGATGCCAAGGGAGTGGTGGTGGCGAAGTATCGCCTCATGTGCCACTTCCAGCACGGTGGGATCGGGCAGAACATGCCCACCCCGCCTCCGGGCACCGGTATCACGCCGGAGGGTGAGCCGACGATCCTGGTTGACGTCTGTCGCCTGGTGAACGGGGACTGGAAGAAGGTGTACAACGTCGAGAAGAAGCAGGGCGACCTGCCGCTCAACTCGCCGAAGTGCAAGCCCTCCACCCCCACCAGCACGCCGACGCCCACCACGACGCCGACGAGCACGCCGACGCCGACCGAGACGCCGACTCCCACCCCGACGTGTCGGGAGAAGGAGTGTCAGACGCCTCCGCCACCGCCGACCAACCGGCCGCCGGCTCCCAGCCCCACCGGGCCTGAGGAGTCGGAGCCGCCCGTCGAGCCCTCGCCGGCCAAGCCGAGCGACAAGCCCGGCGACCCGGTGGACATCCCGGCGCCCGACAGCACGCCGAAGCCCAAGCCCGAGAAGCCGGCTCCCACCGTGACCAACGCGCCTGAACCGAGCGCTCCCGTCACCACGGACCCGGACCCCGACGGCAACGGCTGATCTGTTCCTACTACCCCGCGTGGGGGCACCTGTACGACTTTGTCGTGTGGGTGCCCTCACCGGCATCACTTTAGTACGCATAAGGCATAGTCTGATTGAAAGCCGCACCGAGAGAGGTTCGTTAACAATCTATTAGTTCTGTAAGCAAAAGGGCAATAACTATCATTTACTAACTACCAACCAAGGAGAAAATCATGAGTAAAGTTTCACAACTCATGCGCCGCATCTCCAAGCGTACGTATGCCGTACTTGCACTCGCAACCGCTGTGGTTGCGGTGCCAGCAAGCCTACTCGCCTGGGGCCCAAGCGCACGCGTGACATTTACCCTAGCTGAACCAGCTAGCTATGTTACGTTCAACTCGATTACTAATAATAAGCAATACGGTGACGAGCGCAACTTTGTACAAGTGCGCAGCGTTACCGACAACACGCAGTTTGGTGAAAACACTACACTCGCAGCCGGTAAAGAATACGAGGTATTCGTTTACTACCACAACAATGCAAGCTCAACCCTTAATGATGCTGCACACAACTACGCAGGTGTTGCTACCGGCGCGTTTATGCGCGCACAGATGCCTGCAACCGTTGCCGCAGGTCAAGACGCACGTATTACCGCTTTTGTTGGTGCAAGCAATGCCAAGCACCTCGACAAGAACGGAACCAACTTGGGTAACCAAGTTTGGGATGAAGCGTTTGCAAAGAACTCTACCAATGGTACCGTAGCGCTTCGCTACGTTCCGGGTAGTGCCAAAATTGCCAGCAATGGTGCCGTCAACGGCAAAACCCTTCCTGACAATCTCTATACCACAGGAACCCCTCTTGGCTACAATGCTCTCGATGGTAAGCTTCCTGGCTGTCTTCAATACTCAGGTTATGTTACCTACCGTTTTAAGGTAGACCAACCTAACTTCGAAGTACAGAAGCAAGTAAGCGTTGCGGGTAAAAATGTGTACGGTGAAAACGTTGCCGCTAAGGCTGGCGACAAGGTGGACTTCAAGATTCACTACAAAAACACCGGTACCACTCAGCAAGACGGCGTCGTGATTCGCGACCAGCTTCCTGCTGGGCTAGAATATGTTGCCGGCACTACCTTTGTATCAACAAAGGGTGTCTGGGAGCCTACTCAGTACGACACAGTCACTAAGCAAGGTATCAACGTTGGTTCTTACGGGCCAAACGGTGGTGCATATGTTAAGTTTACTGCTAAAGTTGTTGATGCAAGCAAACTCGCTTGTGGCACAAACGTCATCAAGAACATCGCTTCTGCTGATACCCAAAATGGCAGCAAGAGTGACGATGCAACAGTTACTGTCACCAAAGATTGTGCTCCAGTAATGATTGAGGTCTGCCGTCTTTCTGACAAGAAGATTGTCAAGATTGAGGAAAAAGACTTTGACACTACTAAGTACTCAAAGAACCTGAATGACTGTAAAGAAACTCCTGCGCCAAACAAAATTGAAGTTTGCCGCTTGAGCGACAAGAAAGTCGTTACCATCAATGAAGATGATTTCGACAGCACAAAATACTCTAAAGACTTGAACGACTGTAAAGAGACGCCAAAGCCTGAAGAAGAAAAGTGTGTCATTCCTGGTAAAGAGCATCTTCCTGCAAACAGCCCTGAATGTAAGGAGAATCCAACAACACCTACTGAGCTTCCTCACACTGGTGTTGCCGATGGATTGATGAGCGTGTTTGGCCTTGGCTCACTTGTAGCTGCAACAAGCTACTACCGTGCCAGCCGCAAGCTTACAAACTAATAGAGACTGACCGCTCACGCACTCTGAAGCGTCAGTTTCAGAACTTCCTAAAACCACCCCTCCTTAAGGGGTGGTTTTTTGTTGACTATCATCACCAGTGAGCGGAGGCGGGGGACTGGAGAGTTTTTTAATTGGTAGTCGAAAGCCAAAAGTACTTCCCTTCCCAAGTGTTGATTCAAATACTAGTTTTCCTGCGTGACCGTCAATAATGCGCTTGGCTAGGTAAAGCCCAATTCCCGTGCCGTCTGGCCGCTGCCGTCTGGCATTATCTGCCCGAAAGAATTTAGTAAATAGTTGGTGCTGTTCATCTGGGGGCACACCCATGCCTTTATCTTTCACACGCAGTACCGCATCACCATCTTCAATTGCTAAGGTAACGGTAATTGTTGTGCTTTCAGGTGAGTAGTAGATGGCGTTATCAATGAAATTCATGATTACCTGTCTCAGTTTGCCCTCATCAAGATACAACAGCGGAAATCGCTCAGGACGTTTATACACTACCTTGATATTATGCGATTCCGCAATCTGTCGAATCACTTCAATTTCTTGTTTAACAATGTTAGCAAGGTCCACATTACGACGGTCGATCATGAATTTACCGGTTTGCAGGCGACTAACGTTCAAAAAGTCCCCTATTAAGTGCACCATCCGCTCGCTACTCGTGTAGGCTTCTGTTAGTAGCTGGCGCTGCGCATCGGTAATTTCGCCAGCATCACCTTCGAGCACCATACTAATATAGCCTTTTACGCTCGTAAGTGGCGTTCGCAGCTGATGGCTCGCCATGCTCACAAATTCATCTTTCGTGGCGTCCATTTCTATGAGCTTTTTATTTGATAGCCTTAACTGTCTGGTAGCGGCAGAAACCTCTCTTTTGAGACGAATATTGAACAGTTGTATTTCATCAAACCGTTGTGAATTTACTACCGCCAACGCCGCTTCATCTGCCATAGACGACAGCATTAGCACATCACTTGTGCCATACGAGTTGCCACTTCGTTTTTCGCCAACTGCTATATACCCAACTACGTCATCTCTTATTTGCATACGACAAATAATGCTTATACCCGCTTTTTGCAACCGCACTATGTTCTCGTCCTGCATGGTAACGGCATCAGTAAAAATAGCTTGTGATGCAAGTGTCGCATGATGCATGTCACCGCCCAACTTCTCTAACCTACTTTGTGCACCACTATTTTGTGCGTACACCTGTTGAATGGCTGTTGCATCGTCCCGCTCGGTTAATATCACAGCAACAAACGTGGGGTGCATTACTTCATCAATCACTGCCATCGCTTTTTGGGCGATTGATTGTACGTCAACATCGTCAAGAATCGCGTTACCAAAGCTATCGAGCGCTTCTTCGGGCCGGTGCCGATCGCGGAAAAATAGACGCGCCGTGTAGGCATCAAAGAAGTCGCGTAGCGGGTTAATAGTAAGAGCAGCGATGAGTGCAAGAATAATATATACCGCTGCCATTACCAGCTCATCATTCACGCTGACGGTAATTGCAGAACCTATAATCCACACCCCTGCACCGTATACCAGTGCAGCCGACGAAATAGCCAGTATGTACGTGAGCGAAGACAGGAAGGTATTCCTCAAATCAAAGAGGCTATGCTTAACAATTGCAAATGTCACACTATAGGTAAACAGGAGCGAGAAAAGTGGTCCAATGCCTATATACTCATAGTGACCCATTGCAGGCAACAATAGGTTAAATACTATGCCAAAGACACCCCCTACTACAACACCAAGTGCCACGACCTGCTGGTGTTTGCGCCGTGTCGCTGATTGATTGCCAAGCGCACCTTTGATCAATGCCCACCCCATCGCGAAACACACAAGGAAGATAATCGCGTACATGACGTACGGCAACGAGTGGATAGTTACTCTTCCATTTAAATCGTTGCCAACGTTATTGACAGTGATGAGCCACCGAGGATTGAGGAAAAATAGTCCTGTTAGCCCGATAGCTGGTACATAGCTTACTGCGGGTATATATGGTGACTTTCCGCCCGTTAAGCGATACCCAAAAGCAATGACACCACAACCAATTGCGAGTGCCGCTACGTAGTAACTGTTAAGGTAAAACTGCGCATAGTTTGCATTGCTTGCAACCAAAAAAAGTGCAATGCCCCATGCCCATGATGATGTTGCCAATACCAACAGCAAGAACGTCCATCGAAGGCTACTTCCCCTTGTGCGCATAAAAACGGTAATGGCCACCACCGCGTTAACGAGGCCAACGCCTAACAAGAAGCCCACTAGCCACTGATTCATTGCTTTACTACCTTATAGACGTTATAGACGCCATCTTGATCATAATAGACGGACTGTGCTTCTTTTGGAATCGAAGCCTTTTGCATACATGCGGCAACTTCTTGAATGGTGCGTTGTATCACTCCTGGCCAGCCAAGTGCCCTTTGGTGTACGTGCAAGTGGGGATGACGCGGCGACATATTACTAAACAGGAGCACGCCACCAGTAGGGAGGTGGTGGTATATTGTGTGTAGCAAGCCTACACATTGCGAAGGTGTTAAGTATTCAAATAATCCCATTGCATCAACAATGGTTGGATTATTTTTTAATACCTGGCTCAGCTCACGCTGTTTTACTACGTCAACTTTCACAAAATCAAGGTGCGCTACGTGGATACTCTGATCAGCCGCAACGCGCTGCGCAAATGCAAGCATTGTCGGATCTATGTCTGTGATAGTCAACGATACGCTCGCTTGCACTTCAGGCGGGTAGTCAGCAATAGCATCATACACCGGCTGGCCGCTCCCTCCAGCAATACTCACCCACTGCACCTTCCCCTTTGCATTTGCTAAGACCGGCTCTATCGCCCAGGCCATCATGTGGGCTCGACTACGTAACCCTACTGCGTCATAAGTGTGCCGAAAAAAGCTTCGCGTAATGATATCGAGCGTTTTACCGTTTGGCATTCGTTTCTGGGTGGGCTTGTAGGCGTGGTAGGTTGCAACGCCTCCCGGCATATACGAGCGCCATGCCCGCATTCCTGATGGCAAGTACGTAAGCAAGCGCGACACATTGCCCGGCGATTCGAATTCCATAGATGGACGATGCAACAAATACCATTGCAAAAAATTAGTAAAGCTACGCACCATTCGCCGCTCAATGCGGTGTCGCAACAGCTTGCTGTAGCGATCGTGTACCACCAGCCGCGTAGCGTTCACACCCGCAACTTGCCGCGTAGTGCCCACGGTGAGGGTATAGGAATAATGTGTCTTTGCCTTAGATGCCATTTATTTTTCTACTTATGCTTGTTATTATAAAGAAAATGACAAAAATAGCCATCATCGAAGACGACCAAGTCATTAACCAAATGTACCGCATGAAGTTTGAGGCGGCTGGGTTTAATGTAGCAACCGCGAGCGATGGCGAAAGCGGTGTATCGATGTGCGAAAAGTTTAAGCCAGACATTATACTGCTCGACCTGCAAATGCCCCATATGGGCGGCGCCGAGGCATTAGAACTTATTCGCAAATCAACGTGGGGTGCTAAAACCCCGGTCATCATTCTCACTAACCTCGGTGAAGAAGAAGCCCCCAAGACACTCCGCACTCTCGGCATTCATAGCTATATTGTCAAAGCAGAGCTGACACCAAGCCAAGTTGTGGCTCGGGTGCAAGAAGCGCTCGGCATTAGCAAATAGCCTTACAATTTACCGGCAATTTTTAGCGCGGCTTGTATAACGTGGTCGAAGAGAAGCGTATACGTCAATGGCCCAACGCCGCCCTTAGTTGGCGTGATGGTCACATCATCTCGCTCGCGAACCGATTCATCAACATCACCAACTAATACACCCCCCTCACTCGCTGTACCTGCATCAATCACAACAGCGCCATGTGCCACTTGTGCTGCCGTTAATAATCGCGGTACGCCGGTAGCCGCTACAATAATATCTGCTTGCTCAAGCGCCGAATCTTTTTGGTCACTTCGTTCATCAAGCACTGTCACTAGATGTCCGCGCTTCTTCCACATGCTCGCCAGCGGCGCACCCACAAGTTTGCCATACCCTAGTAGCACGATATGCTTGTTTTCTAAATCAATGTTATACCCTGCCAACAGCCAATCAATTGCTTCGGCAGTCGCACTAGGGAAAGCCGCTCCCACGCCTAGTCCATCCACGTCCTTTTCGGGAACGATCAGATTGCATAGCTCATCGGTCTGACGTGGATCATCAAGTGGTAGCTGAAGAATAATGCCATGAATACTCTCGTCGTGGTTTGCCTGTTCAATTGCTGCAGGCATAAGCCGCTGAGCCATAGGTGCCACTTCTACCTCTATCAAAACATCACTTGCGTAGGCAACCTTCATGCGCACATAAGTGGTAATCGCGGCCGATGCTTGCTCGCTCATAATAATACGAAGCTTTGGCACAATACCGTACTGCTGACGCAAGTTGCGCACTTGCTTTGCTTGACGCTCTTTTATAAAGCCTTGCAGCTCGAGTCCACTTAATAGGCGCGTCATACGATTTTGTCCTTTCTGTCATCAATAAATGCACCCCATTGACGAATGAGACGAAGGACTGTTTTGAGAGGAAGTTCAATCAGCATGTCGAGCACTACCGCCACCACATTAATTTGGCTGTACTTGTCGCTCATCCATTGACCAACGACAACAAACGGTAGGTACAAGATATCACGCAGGAAGGTAAGGCCATTGCTACTACTCCGCACAACTTCTAGCTCACGAATGAGACGACTCAAGCGGAAACCAAGGAAGCTTGCCGCCGAGACAAAAACGATGAAAATGGCGATATGTACCATCGAAAAGCCGAGCATGAGCAGTCCCCACATCACTCCGCCAAACACAAAAACGCTTAGTAGCCCGTAAATAGCTGAGAATACCGGGCCATATCGTCGTCCGGCGAGCTGCTTTTTCATGAGGACTGTGCGCTCACCATAGAGCATGGTATCTACTCGATCGATGAGTGCGGTAGTGTTGGCATAGCCAGGTAACGTGTGCGTAAGGCGCAGTGCAACCATATAGAGCGGGGGAAAAGCTAGGTTAATAAGGAGCGGCTGCCAAATAATTTTACCGTGCGCCCACAAGTCGTACGGCACTTCCACGGCAATACCAATTAAAAATTTTGTGATTATCAAAAAGATTACACTGCGAACAATCGCACGGTTAATTCTGCGGCCAATTGCTGCGTATTCTTTATTCACCTGCTGCTCATACGCCTCCAAAAACGCCTCTCGCCGCGGCAGAAGCTGCGTAATGTCGCTGCGGCTTTCAAGCATTCGCCGAACAATACGCAGCGGCGCGCCTTGCCTATCGACAACCCGATAGAGCTTGTCCGTAAGCGATGAGCTGAGTAATGCATCAATTTTTTTGTTGAACGCAATATATGCTTCAAGGTTTTGCGGCTGGATGTCATAACGGTTTAGTAGGGCCGTCCGAATGATTGCTTTGTTCGACTTAAGAAGTGCTTTGTGGATTGCCGCAAATAGCGACGCACCATATTCCTGCTGTTCACCCTTTTTTGCCGCTACTTGGTCCACTGGCACAAGCATTTCAAAATAGTTGTAGGCAAAATCAATGAATGCCGTATCGCGACGATGACTATTGAGCGTTGCCTCCACCTGCGAAGATAACGTATCAAGGATCCATGCAGTGGAAGTATCAAGGCTAATGGAACGGCGCTTATGCAGAGCTTCATACGCAGTATAGTGTGCAGAAGCGAGCGATGAAATTGATGCAAGCTGGTCCCGCGTCAAGCTGTCGTTTGGTACGTAGCCCGCGAACGTGAGTTCAATGGCCAGCTCATTACCGCTCGTGCGAACCAATTCTTCATCGCGGGCAACAAACAACTGCTTATAAAATCGTCGAATTGCATTTTGCAATAGTAAGTGTTCTTCGGTGTTTTCGGCAGCGTTACGGAGTTGTTCATAGGCAGCGGTAAGCGCACCGCCAGCTCCAACCACATTCACTTTTTCGGCATGCGCAACGCGACGAAAGTCTGCATCATCAGCTTCCGTTGCATGCACAAGTTCTTGGACGAGTCGTTGCCCAGTGTGATTGAGTGCTGTCATATACTAGAGGTTATTATATAACATTTGCTCGCGTTAGAGTAGTGCGGGTGTTTGTAATAAATATCACGGTTTTGCCATACATATGCAGTATAATTATTTAGTGAAATATTGTACCAACAAAGGAAAGCCCATGAATAAACAATTGTTATCATCTCTTATACTCGCGCTTGTTTTGAGCCTCACCCCAGTCGCGTTCTTCAGCAATACTGCTCTGGCACGTGAAGTTGAGAACAATGAAAGTGAAATAGAAGCCGAAACACCCGAGCGTAACAAGCCAAGCACGGAAAAACGCGAAGTAATCAAAGAAAAAATTGAAACGAAAAAAGAGGAAAAGGCAGCAGAAAAAAAAGAGCGATTTGACGCCAACAAACTGCGTGTCTGCGAGAAGCGTAAAGAACGTTTTAAGACAATGATGCAGCAAGTGAGTGACCGTGGTGCGAAGCAGCTTGGCGTGTTCAAAGCTATTGCTGACAAAACCAACGCCTTCTATAGCGAAAAGGGATACAATGTCGCCAATTACACCACAGTTTCTAAGGAAGTAGACGAGCTGTATGCACAAAGCTTAGCAGCAGTAAACACAACCCAGGAAGCAAAAGATAGCTGGAGCTGTGATGGCAACAACCCGGTCGGGGCTATGGAAGCGTTTCGCACTGCCAAAACAACAGAAGTAGCAACGCTAAAGGCATACAAAGACAAAGTGCGCCAACTACTACTACTTGTCAAGCAAGCGGGCGATAAGGCCTCAACTGATGTATCTACGCAAGGGGGTGTCCAGTAATGAAACGCCTATCAAAGGGATATTCTGCAGCAGTTGGCCTTGTCGTTGTTATTTTCGTCGTGCTCGTCGGTGCACTTGGCTACACCTACGTTCTTAATTACAAGGCCCAAGTTGCAACAACGCCAAACCAAGGCAAGTCGATTGCCGCCCAAACAGTCGAAGTGCCAAATGTTGCATCAACTGCAGATTTAGATAAGGCAATTAACACGCTCGATGCAGCGGCCGTAGACGAATTAAGCACTACCGATCTCCAGGCGCTTGAAAACGAGATAAACAGCCTCTAACTTGACATATCCGCCCCTGTTTACTATAATGGTGCGAGTCGTGGGCCAGTAGCTCAGCTGGTTAGANNGGTTCAAGCCCCACCTGGCCCTCCAGAAGTAGATTTTGCATCAAGGATGCACCTAAATAATCCGTTTACCCCCGGTAGCGGGCTATTTTTGTGGGTTTCAAAATCTAAATCTGCATAACTTGGCATCTCATTAAACATGATTCCGAAAAAGGCGGCTCTTCGGATTGGATTACGGAGGCCAAACATGATATCCGACAGGTGTTTCAACAGGTACCTGGCGTATTGCAACACCAGCTCGATATCGACGGCATTATCGCGTTTATTCGCAAGTTGATGATCTAACTCTTTGATTTGTTTTTCGGCACTTACAATATCTTCTTCCATGTATTTGATGGCTGTTTCGCTGGTTAGTACTTTCATACGGTCTAACGTGACCCTTATTTGCGTTTCATAGGCTTGGCGTCGCTCTAATAGCTTCTGGTCATCTTGTATGGTCTGCTGTTGCTGGGCGCGCCACGATTCCGCAATCATTTCTAGCAGTGTGTCGATGTGCTCTGGGGTGATCTCTAATTTTTTGATGACGTTTTCAATCCTTGCGTCAAACTGCGCTTGTGGCTCGCGGAAATAGTGATCATCACGACTGCAATGATAGGCAGGGTAGTATTTACCCAGCTTACCGCGTGCAGCACTACCACTTAAGGGTTTTCTGCAGTCGGGGCAGCTGACTACTTTCTTGAACGGAAAATCAGGATTTATAGATTGTTTCACCAGTTGCCACTCTGGTGGTTGCTTGTGGTGTAAAGTTACTTCTTTGTTGCTACCGATTTCTATAATGAGCTTGCCGTGATTAGCGCGGTTAAACAGTTCAGTGGACACGAGGCCGTCAAACTGTGCTTTCACTGGCTTATCGTTTGTCCATTTGCCTTTAATGACACCCGCATAAATGAGACTATGAGCGATGCGGTCAATCATTTTTACATCGATTTGCCGACCGCCAACCACTCGCTTAATCTTGGAGCGGTCGTATTTATCCCGCACATAGGAGGTACGAGTTTTGAAGCCGAGCTTATTGATCTTATCGGCGATCTCTTGGCTGCTATATATTCCCTGGGCTCGCATTTCAAAGATACGGCGTATAAACGGCGCTTCTTCTGGGTGAGGCGTTAAGATAACTCGCTTGCCATGATTGGTATCAACAGTTTCGCTCGTAAAGCCGTACGGTGGCTGACGCATCCAATAGCCAAGTTGTGTATAGCGTATTTCTGCGCCAATCATACGCGTCATAATGTCGCGTAGCTCATCTTTGGCATGTTCAGCCTCAAGTATCTCGCTTTTGAACGACGGGCTGTAGTCGCTCCAGTAATATTTAAAGCCGGTATGTTCCAGTGTGTTCACTCGTCGACTGTCGATAATACCAAACGTATCAATCAAGCTAACGTTAAGATTGTCTAGCTGTTCTTTGAGCTTGATATATGCACCCGATCCACCGCGCGTAAAGCGGTCTATTGCCTTAATCAGCACTACTTCGATTGCGGGGTTTTCTCTGCATTTTTCAACAATGGTCTGCATGGGCTGCTCTTCGTGCGAGGCTGATTCAACCAATACCACGGCGTCAACGATATGGATATTTTGGCTTAGCGCCAAACTTTCGCCACGCTGGCGCTGTTCTTCAGGCGAATCGCCGTCGCGCTTCTGTTTGCCAGATGACACGCGGATAGCGAGCAGGCCATTGCGCTGCCTATTTTCGCTCGGTAACATCATTTGCTCCTATCCCTAAAATGTCCACTATCTTCTGGCCAAAGCTCTGATCTTCAATAATCCTTTCAACAACGAGGTCAGCTACAATCTTCAGGCGCTGTTCGAGTGTGTATTCAAATACGTCTTCTGCAGCAGGTTTCGGTTTGTTCTTTGAGTCTATAGTTCTTGCCATTTTCTACCCTCGAAGTTGGTTGTTTAACTATCCCTTACAGGAATAGTATAGCACCTAAATAAGGATAGTTTCAATACCTTTTATGCCTAAAATTGCCACATAAAATCCCCACTATGCATGTTCGGTATTTATCCGCTTTTTTACCCCTGTTAGCTCTTTTCTTTTTTCTCTCCTTCTATTATATATACATATAGGCACAAATTATTATGCGTAAGTACGAGCCAAAGACGAGATATAAATTTTCTAAGAACCGAGTATTGTTATTGCTTTGGACTATGAAGTATCGGTTTGTTAGTAGTGATATTTTGGCAGTTTGTTTAAATAAGGATAGATCAACTATCTACGAACGATTAAACGTATTGGTCGAGCAAGGTTATGTAGCTAAGTTATACGATAAAACATATCGCTTTAAGCAAAGACCAGTTATTTATTATTTAGCTCCGGCCGGTATACGTTACTTAAAGACAGCCGGCTATGAGCGGACGCAGCTGCATTACAAGAACAAAGACTTTACCGACGAGCAGATCGACGAACAGTTATTGCTCGGTGAGATAGCAAGAGCCATTAGGAAGCCGTATGGCGATAACTTTTCCCTTTATACCAAATACCAACTCGGCGCCGATGATTTTTACCTGTCACCGCCACCGTATGCCAAGCTAATTGGTAAAAAGAACACAATCCCCGATTACTTCATTGAATATTTTCCACCGTACTACGAGAGTTGGAAGATACGCAAACGAGTAAACCAACACGACACGTACGCCGATGAGCATGATGACGTGACCCACCCACACCTTTTACTGGTTTGCGGCAACAACAGTACGCAAAAACGAGTGGTGCGACTAACGGCCAATATGCTGCCAGACTTTGAGATATTCACGACGACAACCGAGCGGCTACTGACTGGTGACAAAAAAGTATGGCTCAAGCCGTACGAGGTGGACTGGGATAACCCGTTAGCGTTTCATAGTCTGCCTCTGAAGTTTGAAGAATAACGCGCTAAACGTACATCCGTGCTACCGTGCTTGGATGTGGCTAGATAGCAAACCTTCGAAAAGCCAGATTTGTGATAGCGGAATATTTTGCAGGCCATTGTTAAACTCCAAGTCTTTCATGGAGAATCGGATCGATAGCCTCGGGCTGTATTTTTCTCTGTATACCCGTAAGCTCTTGGCCTTCACATTCTCGCCACTCTTAACCTCTATGGGTATGATCGAGCCGCTTATTTGTGTTACAAAATCAACTTCGCTTTGCGCGCCAGACGTCCAGTAGTACATTGGGTAGGCTGCAAGCTGCTGCAAGACAAATTGCTCCACAAACATGCCGTTAAATTGACTAAATAAGTCATCCGAGCCGACTAAGTCACCTGATGACAATCCTGAAAGCACACGTAGCAGCCCAATATCTAGCAGATAAAGCTTAAATGCCTGTAGGTCCTTGTACGCCGATAGCGGTAGCTTATCACCTGCGCTGACGTTGTGAACCTTGCGTACAAGCCCGGCATCCACCAGCCACGCAATGGCCATTTCATATTCTCTTGCGCGAGCACCCGGGCGAGCAACGCCATATACAAAGCGCCGATTTTCTTTTGCAAATTGGGACGGGATACTTTGCCATACTAAATTCATTCTTTCTGATTGCATGGGATCGGTGTGTTTACTAAAGTCGTTTTTATAGGAACTAATAATTGCGCCAAGGACTTCGTCGACGGTGTTCATATCTTTACTCTCAAACCATTCCGTGACGGCACGTGGCATGCCGCCAACTACCATGTACTGCTGAAACGCATCGGCGAACTCGCCTTTGAAATTGTTGTTCAGGGGGATGTCTTTGCGCGTGTATGCAATCTTCTCTTTTAGGCCACCCGCCCAGCAAAATTCTTCAAAACTAAGTGGCTCCAACCGCAAAAAATCTACTTTGCCTACCGGGAACGCCGTACCCGGATGCAGTGTTACGCCAAGCAAGCTGCCGGCCGCCACAACATGATATTCAGGGGCTTCTTCGGCAAAGTACTTCAGTGAAGAAAGCGCACGCGGCAGCTCCTGGATCTCATCAAATACTATCAGGGTGTCTGCCGGGCTGATTGCCATAGAAAATTTAATCGCCAGGAATTCTATGATGCGCGCAGGTTGTATGGCGCCTTCAAATAACTGTCGTATATCTGGATCGATGTTATCGAAGTTAATATACACAGTGTTTTTGTACTGTTCTGATCCAAATGCTTTCAGCAGGTAGGTTTTACCAACTTGACGTGCTCCCTCGAGTATCAGCGGCTTACGCGCAGCGCCTTGCTTCCATTGTATAAGATTGGCCATGAGTATTCTATCCATAGTATATCTCCTTCATGCTTGAGTTAATCACATAAACCAAAGGAAAACAAGCCTGCCTGTACACATTTTACGAAGGAATAACGCGATGATTTTACACATTTGCCTATCTAAACCCAAGAACTATCCCTGGTCGGCCGTCACCCAACACTACATAGGTGAGATGCTATAGTTTCCGACTGCAAACACATATTGTTCGACGAACAGCCCAAGTTCAGACAGTTCATACAAGCGTCGTTTAACGGTTACTAGTGAAACGCCCGTTAAACTCTCGTGCACCCGTGATGAGCTCGGGCTCTTGTTAGCGTTAAATAATCGTAGGATCTGTTTATTCGTATCATTTATATGCAGTAATCGTATTGCATTGATACGATTACTGTCGATTACTCGAAAAATAGGGAGTGAAATGCCCGTATAACGCAGAAGAGCTAACGTTGTTTTTTAAAACCATAACTGCTATAACTGTAGATAGGTAAAGTTGGCGTTGTTTTTACGTAACGGCGCGAGAACAAAGCAGAGCGGTCAATCATGGAGGGGCAGAAAACACAATGTTGAGGGCGATAAAGAAATATTTTACAGATAGCAAGCGCCAGGCGAACCTGCGCACCGGTGTGTTGGTGTTGGCTGGCATCGTCATCGTCGGGCTTGGCGCCAAGGTGTACGCCGAACAGGTCGGGTCGTCGCCGAGTAACGGCTCGACGTCACGTATCAAATCGCTTTATGACACGCTACAAACCAGCGGCTATGGGAGCGACAGCGACACCCCAAGTTGGGGTACCAGCTGGAACCGCATCAAAACCGCCGCCACCTGGGAACCAAACGGCACCGTCACCAGCGCCGACGTACTGAGCGGAAAAACCTTTTTTAACGGCAATCGCACTCAGCAGACAGGCAGCCTCAGTCTGACTGGTACCGCCACACCCGCCGATGTTGTGAGTGGCAAGACCTTTTATAGCAACTCTACTACCCAACAAACCGGCACCGCCAGTACTCCCAGCGCTGGCAACTGCCCGACGCAGCAGTACCACGACAGCTACGGTGCTCCCGTCACCCAAACCACCAACTGTACCGCCAGCATAGCCTGGACAACCCCTAGTGACGGCGTCACTGGCACCGACAAACGTGACCCTGTGAGCGGACTGATCTGGAGCCAAGCGCTCCTTAATTCCGGCGGCACGGTTACCTTCACGACCGGCGGGCCGAGTACTTGGTCGTGGGACGCCACCGCTGCCAACAACGTTGCCGTCGGCACTAAAACCGCCAAACAACTATGCAGTGACCGCGGTAACGGTTGGCGCCTCCCCACCCAAAAAGAGCTCATGCAGGCCTACGTAGACGGTTCGTATTTTAACCTTAGCCAGCCGTCCAGCTACTTTTGGTCGGCGACGCAGTCCAATAGCCCGAATGCCTGGCTCGTGAGTCTGAGCAGTGGCTACACGCCCACGCCCACTGTGGGCAATGCGTACGGTGTGCGCTGCGTTCGGTAGTGGGTAGGTGCTATTCCTCCCCAGGTAATGAACTAGGTGATTGAATTATTTTTATGATTATTTTGCTTGAGTTTAAGCTGCGTGCATGGCCTGCCCGCCACAAGCTCACGGCTTGTTCCGGGCTAACGGCCCGGAACTCGAAATTTTTTGTGTTATGCTAGAGCTATAAAACCATAAAACAAAAAGGAGCAACCAAAGACATGGCGCGCTATGAGCACCTCAACGTGTACCGCAGCGCCTACAAACTCAACATATACTTTTACCAAGTGTCGCAGGGCTTTCCTAAAGAATACAAATACGGACTGGGTGACGAAATCCGTAAGGGATTGACCTTTGTACTGGTGCAGATCATGCAGGCGAACCAAGTGCGCGACAAACGCCCAGTGCTTGCTAAAGCTGAAACCGCTATGGACGTCATAACCATAAAAGTCCGTATGTTGCACGACCTCAAAATTATCAAACTTAAACGATACGAGTGTATCAGCCGGCAGGTGGTCGACGTCACGAACCAGTTGCAGGCTTGGAAAAATTGGGACAAGAACGGCAGAAATGAGAGCCACCAGATTTAGTGTGCCCTAGCGTGCGTTTATGTGGTGGGGATTTTTGCTCATTACGGTTGCCGCTCCTCTATATGACTGAATGATACGTGAGTATCAATCAGCTGAGGGATACCCCCATTGGCGCCTACCCTGCCCGCCAGGGATGGAGCCATGTGACATGCGACAAGTCGGTAACAGACAACTTAGCCAGCCGTCCAACAACTTTTGGTCGGCGACGCAGAACAATAGCACGAATGCCTGGAACGTGAATCTGAACAATGGCAACACGAACAACAACAATATGGGCAATACGAACAATGTGCGCTGCGTTCGGTAGTGGGTAGGTGCTATTCCTCCCCAGGTAATGAGCCTGCCGTTCTTGAGTCTAATACTTTTTGACACCGTGAAGACATTATTTACTTTTGCTAACCTTCACAAAGCCTATGTAGATTGCCGCCATAACAAGGGCGCGACGTTGAATCACCTGCGCTTCAGGGAGCGCTTGGAAGGCAATTTGCTGCGACTCGAGGAGCAACTACAAACGCGGACGTACAAACCGGGGCAGTCAATCGCTTTTGTGGTGACAAACCCAAAAGTACGTGAGATTTTTGCAGCAGGGTTTGATGACCGCGTGGTACACCACTTGCTATACAACTACTTAGCACCTATTTTTGAGAAGATCTTTATACATGACAGCTGGGCGTGCCGCAAAGGCAAAGGCACTCACCACGCCGTGCGGCGCCTTCAGGGGTTTTTGTGGCAACAGCGACGCTTGGCACGTGGGCAGCCGGTGTACTATCTTAAAATGGATGTGATGAGTTTTTTTACCAGTATCGATCAGCAGATTTTATATGATTTGGTTTGCAAAAAAGTCAAGCGACACGAGGTGCGCTGGCTGTCAAAAGTCATCATCTTTCACGACTGCGCCCGTGACATACCGCCCAAGATACAAAGCCGACCAGAGCTGTTCTCTCAGCTGCCGCGGCACAAATCTTTGTTTTTTACGGTGCCAGGTGTTGGGCTACCAATAGGCAATTTGACAAGTCAGTTTTTTGCTAACGTGTATTTGAACGAACTTGACCAATTTGTGAAACATCGGCTAAAAGTCAAATGGTATCTGCGCTACGTCGACGACCTGGTATTGCTCGGTGATAGCGTAGCGGGGCTACGGACGCAGATGGCCGCCATAGAGGCGTTTGCATGGGAGCGCTTGCGCCTGCGTATGCACCCGAACAAACAGTTTATCCGGCCATCGGGTGATGGTGTGGACTTTTTGGGCTATGTGGTGCGGGCTGACTATGTACTCATGCGGCGGCGTGTGGTCGGCACCTGGCGCCACAAACTCGACCAGCAACGACTGTTGCGTAGTCGCGAGCGACGGTGCGGCGTAACCTGCGATCAAAGCCCCAGCCTGGCGCGTGCCCGACTGCTGTGTGCTTCGTATGGTGCGCATGCCAAGTGGGGAAACTGTCGGTCACTCGTGGAGCGTATACACCAACAATACTTTGTGCCATCAGAGTAAACGATACTTTTTGAAAGTTTTTTTGAAAAGAATCAATGTAAAATTTGCTTTATTTTGCAGGTGTAGTATTATGAAAACGTAAGCAAAATAGTGTAAAAACAAGGTTATGGTGAAAAAAAGCAACACAAAAGTTTTTTGGCGGCGTTTAGTAGCTGTTGTTTCGATTGTCGCTATGACAGTGGCAAGTTCAACTTTATTTATACGAACCGTTTTCGCGGCTGATACCATAGATATCGTTAGTAGTAGTACGGCCGATGTGCCGAGCACGGGCGAAAAGTTGTACTTTGATTCAGCTACACACGGTGCGCACGTGACTATGAGCTATGCAACCCGCCAACTGAGCGGCTACGCCTGGAGCGCCGACATGGGCTGGGTCAATTTTGGTGGTGGTGCCGAAAACCCCGAAGGGCCTGTTATGTCCGATGCCCTAGGAAACTTGAGCGGTAAGGCCAAGGTAGAACTGGGCGGCTATATCGACTTCAACACCAACCCCGAAGGTGCCAATGTCAAGGTGGAGTCTGTTACGGGACAGTTTAGTGGTTTTGCCTGGAGTGAGGATTTGGGCTGGATAGATTTTGCCAACGTGTCTGCACCTGGCTTTTACCTAGAGTCTGAAGCGCCAAATAACCCGGGGGCCGTTACGGCGCAGGCTGGCGCAGCCAACCTTACGACGGGCAGCTACTACAACTATGCCGACCTAACATTTAGTTGGACCGCCCCTGCCGACAATGCTGCTATTGGCGCGCCTGCCGGTGTGGTCGGCTACCATGTCTACTGGGGTACGAACGCTGCAGCCGACCCTACTGCCGACGGAGCCTATCAAACAGGGACTATGGCAAACCAAAGCCTTGTACCTGCAAATGACGGTCAACGGTTCTACCTACGTATCGTTACGGAAGACGCCCTGGGTAACCGCGCCACGCCAGTCACATTGTTTGACTACCGCTATGACATCACTAAACCAGCTAACCCGGGCACAGCCACGGTTTCGCCGAGCGGTTTGTCGACAACCGACAACTTTGATATGAGCTGGGCAGCTGCGAGCGACCCTGGCAGCGGTGCTTCTGGAGTCACGGGTTACCAGTACAAACGCGCCGGCGGCGGTGACGACTGGAGCGTCACCATACCTGGCACGAGCCTCACCGGCGTTCACGCCTACCAGACTGGGCAAAATGATTGGTATATCCGGAGCATTGATGGCGCCGGCAACATCGCTGACGGCTATAGCACGGTAAGCTACTACTACAGCGGCATCGCGCCAAGCGCCCCGACTGACCTGACCGCGTCGCTCTCCAGTACTGTCACGAACAGCTACACATTTAGCTGGACCGAACCTGTCAGTTCCAACGGGGTTAAGGGCTATCACTATGTAGTAAACGCTGTGCCGACTGTCGCGAACACGACCTTTGTCGCCGTCGCATCACTTGGACCACTTGCGATTAATCCGGCCCAAAACGGCTGCAATACGTTTTACGTAGTTGCCGAAGATAATTCAAGCCAGATTAATTGGGCAAATTATGCCACAGTGACATTTGGTTGCGGCGATAGCTTTGACATCAACACGCTACCAACAGGTGCAAACGCCGCGACTGACGATACTGTCAAAAAAGCTGTTATCAACGTTACCTCTGAGGTATGCTATGCAATCGACGAGCCAAGCGTCACTACGCTTGGCACCTCCAACGTGACTGCGCCAACTGCCGGTATCAAATTGCTTGGCGGTATCCAGTTTAGCTTGAACTGTACGATGGCCGGCGGTTCGGCAAATGTCGCACTTGCCCTCGGAACACAGTTTGGGGATATTTCAAAGCTGCGAGCCTACAAAAATACCGGCGCAAGCCTGACAGACATCACCAGTCAAGTTACCTTCATCAACAAAGTCGTCGGTGGCGCAACCAAAACGATTCTTACGTACAGTCTAGTAGACGGTGGCTCGTTAGACGAAGATGGTGTGGTAAACGGTGCTATCATCGACCCTATCTACATAGGTGAAGTTGCTGGCGCAGGCACAACGGCACCAACGCCAACAACGCCAACAACGACAACTACTCCCGCTCAAACGGACGACACACTCGCGGATACAGGCAACAGCATTTTCGCCGCTAGTCTTGCCGCATTTACACTACTGGCCACCGCTGTGATCTTGTGGCACAAAAACCGCAAAATATATCGGCACGTGTCATTCAGATAAGACTGTCTGCGTAGTTTGCCAACACAGGATACTGACTAAGCTACGGTGAGTTATGGTATATAATAATCATACATGCCAGATAAAACATCTCTATCCATCGGCCGAAAACTGCAATTGATACGCCAAGACAAGCGGCTGACTCAAGCCGAAGTTGCGAAACGGGCGGGTACCAAAACAAATTATTACGCAAAGCTCGAGCGCGGTGAAGCGGTAGCGTCACTTAAAATGCTTGAAAAGGTTATAAAAGCCCTCGGGATTAAATCTTCCGACGTGCTGCCGTTTTAGTTTTCTTTGTTTTTCAGCGACTGATTGTAGCGGTCGACGAAATCTTCGAAATTAAGCGTTGATGCATCTGCCATTGTACTAGCGGCAATTTGCATACTTTTCAATAATCCAACTGCGTAATCGCGGTTGGCGTTTAACGGGTCGTGAAACTTCAAATAGTTGATTGCCTTTTCAATAGCTTCTTCGCTAACGGCGAGTTTACGGTCTTCGAAATCCTTATTTGCGTCCAACATATTGCTTTATACCTATAAATTTAATGAGTATCTCGGTCTCAGTTGATGATACTACTCTCCTCATTATCTCACAACTGTCGCTGTACGATAAAATGTTCAGGCTACCTTCGTAAAACATCTCTCTGTCAATGATGGCGAGTTTGCGGTGGTGGCCAACGGTATAAAGTACGGTGATTCCTAGGTCCTGCATGGCGGTAACCGCATCTAGGGCTTGAAAGTAGTAATCTCCATCATGTTCATCAGGGTTTCGGGTATTAATGACGATACTCGCACCACGCTTACGCAGTTTAGCGAAAAGTGGCAACAGGGCATTCATTCGTCGAGTCGTGATGAACGGACTCTCGATAATTAGCTCACGCTTGCAGTGCTTCAAATCACGCTCGAATGCCCTATAAAATGTATTTTGATCGTAGAGTTTGGATGGGTTAAGCATCTTTTTCCTCCAAATCCGCCAAGTATACTTTGCCATTCCGGTACTCCATGCCAAGATTGACCAACTTTGTGTAAAGTAAAACTAAATCATCAATAAGCTCAGCTGGATTTTCGGGTTTCGAAAAAGTATACGCTGGCCCTCCAAGGGATTTATCAAAAATAGAGACGCATTCGAGTCTCTATTTTTTATTCCGCAACCTAAGGGTTCTTGCGCGCTATCCATATCCCGCTTATACTAGTGGCATACAATTATAGGAGATGTAGGGCTATGATGAAAAGAATACTGTTAATACTCGCCGCTGGTGCAATGGCAATGTTTGGGTCAGTGCCCGCCAGCGCCGTTTCACTACTTGATGGGCAAACGCATTACTATACGGTGCAATTTCGGAGTGACAACAAAGCCGTTGTGTATGCAAAGCTTGTTTTCCAAAATGGCGATAGCGCTAAAGAGCGCGATAGCTTTAGCTTTTCGCTGCCGAGCGGGGTAAAGGTCGAATCACTTACCGTCCAACAAATTCTTACTAAAGCAGGTACCAGTGGCTGCAAACGCTATGAAACCTACGATGCGTACTATAAACGAACAGGCGTTTCTGCATCTTCCATTAAGCCTAGTGCCGAATCGCTTCAGTGTGTAGAGCCTGCAAGCGGTTACAATGAAGATTTTGACTACACAAGCAATAGTAATGGATACAGTTATTATTATGACTATTACTACCCGGAGTATCGCCGCACCGAGAACTATGAATATACCGACGTCACTCCGGCTATTGCAAACGATACCTATACCCTAAAGCTTCCGCACGCCATCAAGCCTCACAAGCAAGGGGCGGTGTTGGTGTCATTTATTTCTGAAAGCTATGCTAGCGGTTTGATGGGGCGGTTTAACTACGATTTCCGCACCTTTAAAGCAACTGAACTAATTGATCGAGCTAACGTGGCAATCAATTTTGATGAAGAATTGTACTCACGAGATGCCACCCAAAAACGCACCACTGAATCAACGTCTGGAGCGCTCACGCAGGGTGTCGCAGCCGACACATCATACCGCAGTAAATCTCTTGACTCAATTATCGGCACGGTAGGTAGCGGTGGCACCTATACTCGCACACAAACCAAAATGCTCCCAGGTGATGTCATGCGTGTGAGCGGCGTATATGCCACCAAGCCGTTGCTGCTCTACCTAAAAGAAATTGTTCTACTGCTCCTTGTAGTTGCCGCCGTAGCGGTTGCAAGCTGGGTGCTTTACCGCCGCTATCGCCGCAAGCATCCACACACCACCAAGAAACAAGCTGCTGCCCAAAGCGCTACCCCAGCAAAATCAATGCTTGTTGACGATGCGCAGCAAACGGTCTCAATCCCTCGGCTTCTCACCATTAGTGCAGTAAGCACTGGGGCAACCCTTGTCGCGCTCGTTGTCCTTGCTGTTCTTGTAGCGATTGCGAATAACTCATACTCAGCATTCTCACCCTTCGTCCTAAGTGTTTACAGCGTTGTCGTAGTTGGTACCACTGCACTTATCGGGCCATTCGTGTATAGCCTCCGCTACGGTATTCGAGCTGCATTCACCTGGCTGCTTATCAACATTGGGGTCGTAACACTCCTTTGTTTCCTGGCACTCGGTGTTGTTGCGCTGCTTACGAGCGGCAATAGTTACCCATACCCAATAGAAAGGTATTAGAATTAATTGTATGACAACTCACGAAAAACCGTCTACGCCCAAAATGCCACATGCAAAATCACCAAAGGCTCACCAGACACCTAGTAAATCACCAATCGTTACTCTCACACCTCCTCCAGCTGATTCGGCTACACCAAAACGTTTTTCAACTGCGGTTCTTTTGAGCTTGTTCCTTGGCCAGCTAGGGTTCGATCGGTTCTACCTTGGTTACACGGGCCTTGGGATTGCTAAGCTCTTTACCTTAGGCGGCCTTGGCATTTGGGCATTTATCGACTGTTTGCTGCTACTTACAGGCAGGCTTGGACCCGCTGATGGCAGCGCACTTATTGATCGTGATACTGATAAAAAGCCGATGACAATTGCTGTTGTGACGGTATACAGTCTTGGCGTTCTATCATTACTCGTTGTCGGTGGCTTCATGGTGCTTTTCTTCGCCTACGCGGCTTCGAACCCTGAGGTATTTAAGGAACATTCCGCAACTACCACAAGTTCCCGACAACTATCGCCAGAAGATGCCTACAACCGCCTTAGAATCGGTATGAGCAAACAAGTGGCAGATGACACCATGCGTGAGGCCGGATATTCAGACCCCAAGTGTGTGCAAACCACTGACCGTGAGGGTACATATGAGAATTGTGATTACGTATACTCTGGCTTATTCAATAGCACGACCGTCTCAACGGTATTCGTTGCCGACGAGCTAGCGCAAAAAAGTCAAAATTCAGCAAGTAATTAAATAAGGAGCGCCGAAAATGACATCAATAACACACAGCTCCGGTCAGCCCCTTCCCCCATCACTTTATGTGAATGGCGAGAGTAACCGCGATTTCATGATAGCGTCTATGCTAGCTATCTTCCTGGGGTGGCTTGGCGTAGACAGATTCTACCTTGGCTACACGGGCCTAGGGATTGCTAAGCTCTTTACCTTAGGCGGGCTTGGCATTTGGGCGATGTATGATCAAATTATGATTATGACGGGTAGCCTACCCGACGCCAACGGGCGTCCGCTGCGCGACTTTGCGCGCAACAAAATGAATGTTTGGATCATTGCCGCCGTACTTTGGTTACTCAATTTTCTTGGTGGGCTGGTTAGTGTGGGTATGCAAATGCTCATCGTGGTGGCGCTTGCGGCAGGCGGCGTAAAATAAAACCACTCGCAGACCTATGGCGAGTGATTATATACCTTGGTACCCCGCACAGGAGTCGAACCTGCAACCTTTGGTACCGGAAACCAATGCTCTATCCAGTTGAGCTAACGGGGCGTAACCCCTATTATAGCGTAGCTTCATCTGGTATAATATTACTAGTTTGCACCCGTAGCTCAGCGGATTAGAGTACTTGGCTTCGAACCAAGTGGTCGCAGGTTCGAATCCTGCCGGGTGTACCAAGAAAATTACCTCACTTTTTGTGGGGTTATTTTCTTGGTAGATTCGCGTAAGCGAATCCGAACCTCGGTTCGGCATAGCGCAGTGAAGAAAAATTAGCTTGCTCATTTTTCAAGCAAGTGGAGAAGGCTTAGCCGCTATCCTGCCGGGTGTACCACGTGAATCACTCTAGTTATACTAGGGTGTTTTTTGTAGGCAAAGTGTATAATTAACCGTATATGGATATACACACAGACATTCCGCTTAAAAACTATACGACTATGCGGCTTGGGGGTAACGCTCGGTTTATGGTAGACGTACACACTCCTAACGATGTGGCGACAATTTGCAAGCGTGCCAAAGAGCAGAACTTGCCCATGTTTGTACTTGGTGGCGGGAGCAACACTATTGTTCACGATGAAGGCTTTGCTGGCATCGTCATACATAATCGCATACCCGGCTTTCATGTTATTGCCGAAACGCCGAGCGACGCCACTTTGAAGATTGGGGCTGGCGAAGTGTGGGATGAGGTAGTTCGTCGTTGTGTTGAGATGAACCTTACTGGTATTGAAGCATTATCTGCGATTCCCGGAAGCACTGGCGCTGCCCCGGTGCAAAACATTGGTGCCTATGGTCAAGAGATTGCCGAAACGCTTGTCGAAGTAGAGGTATACGATACGCAAGTTGGTGCCATTACGACACTCGCCAACGAACAGTGCCAATTTGCCTACCGCTACAGTATATTCCGAGGTGATCAAATAGGGCGATATGTCATCCTCTCTGTTACCCTTAAACTTTACCGCAATGCACCACAGCCCCCATTCTACAAAGCCGTGCAAGATTACTTTGATACCAACAATATCACCATCTATACCCCGCAGGCTATTCGCGATGCTGTCATTGCTATTCGCACCGACAAACTGCCCGATCCTAAAGTACAACCCAACACCGGATCGTTTTTCAAAAACGCTATCATTGAGGATTGGCAGCTTAATCAACTCAAGGTTGAGTATCCCGATATGCCCACTTATGATATGCCAGACGGGCGCTTCAAGGTACCGACTGGTTGGCTCATTGAACAAGTTGGACTTAAAGGCCAGGTACTTCACGGCATGAAGGTTCATGACAAGAATGCCCTTGTGCTCATTAATGAATCTGCTACTAGCTACGCTGACCTTGCAGCTGCTCGCGAAGAAATCATCGGCGCCGTGCGCGATAAGTTTCGCATTCAAATTGAGCAAGAGCCGCTCGAAATCTAGCGCATTCCCCTTGCGCCAAATCGCCAAACCTCTTATGCTATAATTATGGCCAAAAGAGCTGGGTTTACCATAGTTGAAATTGTTATTGTAATGGTCATTATGGCCGTATTGCTCACACTTGGAGTGGTGGGGCTTGCCGCCACCCAAGTTAACGGCCGTGACGCAAAGCGCAAAGCAGATGTTGAAGCGATTGCCCGCGGACTTGAAGGGAGATTTAAGTTAGGTAATCCAAAAGTAACATCACCGACTCTTGCACCTGGCACTTACCCAGCAACCGCAGAGTTCCTTCATAGTTTAGGCCGGACTCAATCAAGCCTTACGCCAGACACCATCCCTGGCGGCTATGTCAGCGATCTCTACCCTGGCACAACCAACAGTAACTTTACCTCACCAAAATCATCTGGAGTAAATGTCAGTCTCATTAACTTCTTTTGTATTGCCAATGGCGCTGCGGAAAATATGACTACAATTACCGGTTGTATAAACAGTAACCCTGATGCATATTATTATGAATCCATCAATGCTAATGGAGATATTTGTAATGGCACAGAAGCCTGTGTCCGCTATAACCTTTATTATAAACTCGAAAAGGATGGCTCTATTGTCACAGTACGGAGTGAACGCCAATGATAGCAAGGGCTACGCAATCCGGCTTTACTGCAGTTGAGCTGCTTGTCGCAATCATGGTAGGCGTGTTGTTGCTTATGTCGTCTTATCAACTCTATAGTGTTGCACTATCTTCATCCGGCGACGCTCAGCGTCGTACTGCCGCATCGATGGCTGCATACGATATGCTTCGAGCCAGGCAAAGCTCTATTACCGCTCCTTGCGCATCATCTACTACTACCCCAGCCGTACCATCGAGCGCTGGCCTTCCCAATGCAACAGCCAGTGTTGTGGCAACGTGCCCATACAACGAGTATGCTGGTGCGACTCTCATACGTAATTCCGACGTGACGCTCCTTACCGCGACAATTACTTACGATACTAGCCCTAACATCAAGCAGGTCTCCCGTGCAGTTGCCATCTTCCCATAATCGTGTGCAAAGGGCAGCTACAGCCACTCGGGGCTTCACGCTCGTTGAGTTACTTGTCGTCATACCAATCGCCCTGCTTACTATTGCCGCGCTCATATCGCTCATGGTAGCCCTGATTGGTGATGTCTTGATAGCGCGTACACGAAGCGTGGCCGTATACGAACTGCAAAACACACTTGACCGCATAGAAACCGACACACGCGTTACTTCAACCTTTCTGCAAACTTATAGCATGGTCACCAGTCCCCAGGGGAGGGATGGTGGCACTGCTGCCTTTAGCGCCGCATCGCCCAATTATGACCTTATTCTCAGCCAAAATGCGACCACTGGTAGTCCAACCGACGGCACTCGCAACATTGTCTACTACGCCGATCAACCAAACCCTTGCTCAGGCAACTATCAGCTCAACAGACCGCTCACTGTGCGCATTATTTACTTCACTACCAACAACCCAGACGGAACGAAGTCGCTATGGCGGCGTGTTATTGTTCCCAGTTGGACAACCACTGCCGGACAGCCCAACTCAGTATGCGCTGCCCCATGGCAACGGGATAATTGCCCAGAAGGCTCAACAATATCCGCAAGCGGACCATGCCAAGCACGTGATGAAAAAATGCTGAGCAGCGTGAGTAGCTTCGTCCCCACCTATTACGATACGAACGGTAACGTCACTACTGATGCCAAAGCTGCGATGTCGGTAGCAATAGGTATTAGCCAAAACAAAAAGATAGCCGGCGAAACCATTGCGACCACCAGCTCAGCTCGCTCTACCCGCTCCAACACCACAACCGACCAAGCACCCTCAATCGCCCCAACTATCTCCATACTCAACCCCACGCTCAACAGCGACAATCACCCTTTGCTAGCATCATTCACCTGGAATGATGTTCCTAACGCAAGCTACTACTCTATTCGATACCGCAGGAATGCTGGCGCCTGGATATACCCACCCAACCAAACCGACACAGTATTTAGGATGAACACAGCTCGCCCAAGTGACGTGATTAACATAGAAGTCACTGCCAAAAACGACTTGGGTGCTAGCCCAGTTGGTACGCTTACCTATACCAAGCCTATATGGACCTATGCCAATCTCAACAGCGGCTGGAATTGCTACAGTAGTTCATGGCCCTGTCCGTCGTATACCGTTACCACTGCTGGTGTTGTGCTTCTTCAAGGCCTGGCCAAAGATGGAGTAAGTAATAGCGCCATCTTCACCCTCCCCTCCTCGCTTGCCCCAAATAAACAAATCATTTTCCCAGGAATCAACGCTGGCCCATCGGCAGCACGCTTAGATGTCGCCACGAATGGGAATGTCATATGGAACGTCGTTAGCAGCGGAACGAGCGCGTTTGTTAGCCTTGATAGTGTGAGGTTCCTTGCAGAATCTGTCGCCAACCCTACCTGGATAACAACGATTTATGGGCCTAGCTGGGTTGCGTATGGCCAAGGCCATGGTTCACCCCAATACACCAAAGATAGCCTAGGAAGAACGCACGTTTACGGACTAGTAAAATCAGGCGACCCCAATACTGCAAATACCATTGTGGGGGTTGGAACAAGCAACTATCAGGCGCCCTCAGCAGATATATGGCCCAATCTTAGCTATGGGCTAAATGCAAATTACCAGACTAACAACAGCGGTAATATAACGGCTCGCTACCAAGGATCAACTACTTGGATGTCAATCGCCTCTATGTATCACCCGGTAGGCACGAGTATCACTTACAATGCCCCTACTCTCCAAAATGCATGGGTTAACTACGGAGGGAGCTATCAAGTGGCGGGGTACGCTAAATCCGCAGATAATATCGTGTCGTTAAGGGGACTTATCAAATCAGGTACCGTTACGAGTGGAACAACGCTATTTACTATGCCAGCTGGCTATTGCCCCGACAAGCGCGTTCTCACTACAGTAGAAGGCATCAAGCCGGCTGGCAATTATGCTGACCAAACTTTTGCCCGTCTTGACATATGGTGGGACGCTGCAAACAACAGGTGCGAAGTTGACTTAGTGAGCACCAACCCAGCAGTAGGTAATGGCTGGCTCTCTCTTGCCAACGTCCACTTCCTGCAAGAGCGATAGATATTGCAAAAACTCTTGCATATGCATAAGCGCTTTGCTATCATACAGGTATACAAC
>DDEW01000008.1 GCA_002336935.1 Candidatus Saccharibacteria bacterium UBA1944 | reverse complement strand
CGAGTCGCCAGAGGCGAGTTCGCGGATAAGCTCTTCGAGGAGGTTTGCCATGATCACTCCCGTGATAGGAACGTGAAGCCGCACGGTTGCGCGACTTCTTCGTGTAGTACAATACAATAAAAATTACATTATAGCAACTATTATTGGGTGGACAATGAGGCGCAGCGAGCACAAACACCGTGGAGTTCTATGTGATGTGAGCTAAGTGTATAGTGGTGCTGCTGAGCAAAGTCGCGTATTTGATCTTCTAGTTCCGGCAGCTCTATGGCAATGACCTCGCCACACCTGGCGCATTGTAAGTGATGATGGTGGGGTCTAAACGGCTCAGCGAGCTCATAGCGGGTTTTCCAACCAGTTGGAATGCCAAGGACAATTCCCAGTGATAGAAATAGTTCGAGTGTACGATACACGCTGGTACGATCGGCAGCTGGGCAACTAGTAATAATTTGCCTAATAGAGAGAGGCTTATCAGCGTGCTGGAGCGTATGAAATACCTGCTTTCTGGCACTCGTAAGCCGTAATTGATGTTCACGAAAAAGCATAGAAAGTTGGTCCATGTTGCAACTGTATCACTTATTGCAACAAATTTGCAATAAGATTCACATTTGGTTAAGCTGAATAATATGGATAGCTTACAAGTATTATTTTGGGCGACTGTTGGTAGTGTTATTTCACTCATTGGTGGGGTGCTGTTACTGCAGGCGGCGCGGCTGCGAGAACGAATTATTACCTATGCACTGCCTTTTGGTGCTGGTACGCTGATCGCTGCTGCATTTGTGAGCACCCTCCCTGAAGCGCTTGAGGGCCACGAGCCACGAGACATACTATTATGGGCGCTTGGTGGGTTTTTGCTGTTTTTTGCCCTAGAGCGATTGGTTGGCTGGTTTCATCATCACCATCATGACGATGTACATGGTCACCGTGATCGAGTGCATACCTACCTTGTTGTTTTGGGTGATACCCTACACAACGCGATTGACGGTGTAGCAATTGGCGCAGCATTTTTAGTCAATCCGGCTGCGGGCATTACGATGAGTATTGCGGTCGCAGCGCATGAGATTCCCCAAGAGATTGGTGACTTTGGTATTTTGCTAGGTAAGGGTGTGAGCCGCCGCAACGTGCTGCTTGTTAATCTAGCGAGCGCCGCGGCAACAGTAGTAACCGCACTGGGTACCTATTGGTTGGGACATGCAGTACATATTGACACCTCTCCCCTCTTGGCAATTGCTGCTGGCTTCTTTATCTATGTTGCAGCGAGTGACCTCATCCCAGATATTCATGAAAAGCCACAGCGCGAGGGGACAAAGCAGGCTTTTATGCTGCTAGCCGGGGTGATTATAATTGTTGCTGTATCACTCGCTCTCCCCCACGGTCATGGCGAAGAACCTGACGGCCATGATGAGCACGAACATGCGGTAACAGCACGTATGATAGCTAGCTAGCTGACTTGTGTGTTGTTGACGTGAAATCCCCGTAAATAAAATCTTCTATGCAGCCTTCGGCAATATGCTGAAGGTTTGCAAGTGCCGCTCGTTCGGCTGCGTTAAACTTGCTGAGCACAAAATCAGCATCATCCATTTGTTCACGCTGTTCGCTACCTATGCCGACTCGTAAACGACTCGTATCCTCACCAATATGTTGCGACACGGATTTAATGCCATTATTGCCTGCATCGCTCCCGCCTACCCTTGTGCGAAGGGTGCCGACCGGTAGCATCAGTTCGTCGTGCACAATCAGGACAGCTTGGGGTGAAAGTTTGTAAAAATCAATAATTGCTCGCACGCTCTCGCCCACTAAGTTGTAGTAGGTGGTTGGCATGACAACAAGGACTTTTGTATCGCCCAGGGTTAGCTCGCTTATAAGCGCTTTAAACTTTGGGTGCTGCTTAAACACGCCACCTTGATTGGTGGCAAACTGAAACACCATTGAGTAGCCAATGTTATGTCGTGTGCCGCTATAGCGTGGTTCAGGGTTGCCGAGGCCTACAATTACCTTCATAACCCTAGTATAGACTATTTACAAAGATGAACACAAGTGGTATAATATATAGGATACTCAACACCCCTGTTGACGTACCGTCACAAGAGACTGGAGCCGCTATGTTCGGTAAGGACACCACTCAGGCAGCCATCGGACGCGCCAAGAAGCGCTACGACAACGGCAAGCAGCCGTTCGTCGAGAACGCCCTGCAGCGTACCACGCGTAAGGCCATGAGCTTCATGCTCTCGCCGATCGTCGGCGGTATGATTACGGGCACGCTGCTCGGCCAGGGCCTGCTTCACGGCAATTCGCTCCTGGTGCTGTGCGGTGTCATGCTCGCCATCTTGATGGTGGTCGGCCTCAATGCCGCTTACCGCTTCAAGGTTTACCCCTTGGATGCTCGACTTGCCAAGGCGGTCGACAGTCTGGCCATGCTCGAGCAGAAGAGCGTAAACCAGGTCATCGTTGACATGGCACAGCGAGGTATCCTCGTCTAGGCCAGCAGACTCTCTTCGTACCTTTTCAACTACACGAAAGTGGTGATTCACTTGACGTCGATTCCAGACGATGTGGCAGCATTGCTGTCCGTCGAACTCAAGCATCAGCGAGCCGATCAAGGGCCACTGGCGCGCTTTTTGCGCCGGGTCATGCCCAAGGACCCCGGAGCGCTCTACGTTCCCCCGTTCCTCGCCCACAAAGCGGCCACGCGGGATGGCAAGAGCATTTGGCGGTTCTTCCCGCTCGTGCTGGTGCTGTTCGCCGGCACGGTGGCACTGGTCTACCTGTTCCTGCAGGTGCCGTACCTGAACTACTCAGTAGTCAGCTTGCTCACCAAGTTCTTCGCCCTCTTCCTGCCCTCCAACTTCGCGGTTGCGGCGGCATGGGGGCTTGGCATCTACGCGGTGCTCAAGCTCGGCTCGTTCGTGAAGCACACCGAACTTCAGCGTGTGCTCGACAATGAGCCGGCCTCCAAGAACGGTTTCTACAACTTCTGGCTCAAGCTGGCGTTGTGGGAAGAGATGGTGTTCAGGGCAGGCGCTGAGAAGTGGACGTGGCCAGAGCGCATCCGTGCCAGCTTCATCTTCGGCACGGTGCACATCATCAACATCTGGTACTCGTTTGCGGCTGGTATCGCCCTGTCGCTCACTGGGTTCGCCTTCCTGCTGATCTACCTGTGGGACTACAAGCGATCCAAGAACCAGGTGTCGGCGACTGCCATCAGCGGTACCGTCCACGCCATGTACAACACCTTCGTCATGCTGCTGGCCATCTTGCTGCTGGTGGTCCTGCCTCTGGCAGAACTCGTCATCAGCTGGATCGTGTAGCGCACCTTCCCCGCCCTGGTTGGCTATTAGCTGACCAGGGTATTTCATTAGTTGACAAAATATTTATTTTAATTTATAGTATGCAATTGGTAATCGTTCAGACGGTTGTATCCAAAGGAAGTGGTAACTGTGGCAGATTGCTCAGCTCATGAGCGGGACTATCCTGTTCTGGCCCGCATGTATCTGTGGGCGATTCGTACCAAGTGGTTCGACTTCGCCTATCACGTGGTTGTCCTCTACGGCATCAGTGTGGGTGCGCTGGGAACGCTCTTCGTGGCTGCAGGCGCACCTGTGCCGATGGGGTGGATCTTCGTCACCTGGTTCCTCGTGGCGCTGGGCATGCTCGTCGCGAAGTACGTGGCCAACAGCCTGTACTGGAGTTGGCTCTATCGAGTCAGTCACCGGTATGCGGCCACTTCGGCTGCAGGGCTGCACGCCTACATCCAAGCGCACATCGCTGCTCATCCTGGTGAGCCAGTAGATATCGCGCCGTACTTCGCTCGGCAGCATGACACGCACTGAGCTCACCCTCTCGCCCTCCCTCTGCGTAATCCTATGCGAGGTGAGGGCATTCTTTGTATTGACAAAAAATTAATAAATTGATATAATATAATTATCTACCCCCTCATACACACAGCGGGGTACGCCCCTTCTGTGAGATTGGAGTAACTGTGGAACACCACCCTTACCCGCCGCCGTTCACGGAGAACCGTGTGCAGCACTTCCTGCGCACGCGCATCTACCCTCTCAACGGAGCAGCGAGCATGTCCATCTTCGTCGGGTCCTTCGTGGTCCTCTACAGCGGGGCCTGGGTGCTTGCCGTGGGCTTGGCGGAGTCCAACTGGCCGCTCGCGGTCGTTGGGCTGGTGATGGTTCTGCTAGGCGTCGCAGCAATGCTGTCGCCCATGCTGGCCATCAGCGCCCATGGGCGCCTGCGGCACCACGAGCATCTCGTCCGGATGGCTGACATCTGGTGGGACCATGACGAACTCATGCAGCGTCTCTTCGCGGCTCGCGGCATGCAGTACTCCGCAGTCGACAACACTGGTCATGAGGTGATCCAGGGTGAGGTCGTAGATCGCTGAGCACTCACCACTCGAAGGGGCACCCCCGCTACTATGGCGGGGGTGCTGAATATTGACAAAAGTTATTAGAAGTGGTTAAATAAATTTAACCACAGCCGTGGTTTCGAGTGAAAGGAAGTGAGGGTGATGCACCCTGTCGTCAAGAAGGTCCTGATGTGGCTGGTGATTGCCTTCGCGGTTTACGCGGTCATCACCCAGCCTGCCCGGGCTGCGGACATCGTGCTGGCTGTGTGGGACGTCGTTTCCACCGCGGTCGTCAATCTGTTCCGCTTCTTCGGTGCCCTGTTGCGCTAGCGCGCTTACCCACTCATATGCCCTCGCCCACTACGGGCGGGGGTACTCTTCTTTTTCGGCGTTCTTTGCCTGTTTGTAGGCTTTTGTTACGGGCGCAAGACCGCGGGCAGCGCGCTCTTTATTAGCCTTAATTTGCTTTTCATCGCGAAAGCTAAACTTAATTGGCGTACCAGCAAAGTTGTAGGTTTCGCGAATGAGGCGCTCAAGGTAGCGTTTATAACTCCAGTGCACAAATTTCAGGTTTGATCCGTAAATGACAAACCATGGTGGTGTAACGTCGGTTTGTACTATGTAGCGCAACTTGGGATGAGTATTTTTGAGTCCAGCTGGCGGATGCTTTTGAACTGCTTGCTGCAATAAATCGTTGAGGACTCGTGTTTTGGTTTGCTGAACGCGCCGGGCTTCGATTTCGAGTGCGAGGTCAAATAGCTTAGTGACGTTCTGGCCAGTAACACTACTTGTAAAGATGAGCGGTGCCCATGGAACGAAGTCAAAGTTACGGGAGATGCTCGGGGCTAGGGCGTCGCGCGTGTAGGCATCCTTGCCTTCTACGCTATCCCACTTACTAACAACCAGTACCAACCCCTTGCCTGCTTCGGCAATAAGTCCCGCGAGGCGTTGATCAAGCTGCGTGTTCAACTCACCCACGTCCATTAGTAGGAAGCAAATATCTGATTCTTCAATGGCTTGGAGGGTACGCAGTACACTGAACTTTTCAATTCCCACTTCTTGCTTGCCTTGGCGACGGATGCCCGCGGTGTCGATGAGCTCAATTGCTTGTTTATGGTAGTTGAGCGTAATGCGATTAAGATCGCGAGTGGTACCAGCGACATTGGCAACGATAGCTTGTTGCTTACCTGCAAGAGTATTAAATAAATAGCTCTTGCCAACATTTGGGCGGCCAATCAGCGCTACACGCAGCACGTCATCTGGCTCATCTTCGTGAGCCGCGGGAATACGCTCAATCACTGCGTTGAGCACATCAGTAACGCCGCTATTGTGTTCAGCACTGGTGCGAATAATGGGCTTAATGCCGAGCCGTCGGAATTCATCATCAGGAAGTGCAGTTTTGAGGTCGGCTTTATTAGTAACAAGAATCACTGGCTTACGGCTCTTGAGGGCTTTTTTGGCGACAATCCGATCTTCATCACCAGGATATTCACTGCTATCAACAACTACCAGTATGACGTCTGCAGCTTCGGCGGCTTCAACTATTTGCTCCTGTATGCCAGCCTCGAACTCGTCGTTCGGGTCTTTTAGTCCGGCTGTATCTACCAGCCAAAATTGGTGGTAGGCATGCTCGACTTTACCGATTACGTTGTCACGCGTTGTTCCTGCTTCACGGGCAACAATAGCTTGCTGCGCCCGCACCATACGATTAAAAAGTGAGCTTTTGCCCGCGTTTGCACGACCAATGATAGCGACAGTAGGTAGTTTTGTTGCCATAATTAGAGTTAATTATATCAGGTATTCCCCTTTATTGCGAGCATGAGCGGTATACACTGTGTCAATGATATATCACCTAGTGAATAACGACTTCACGCCATTCGCCACGGCGCATATCACCAAGCGAATAATTGCCAAACTGTACGCGGTGGAGCCGTTTAACGTTGTAACCGAGCGCGCTAAAAGTACGTCGGATTTGGCGGTTGCGCCCCTCGCTCATGCTGACCTCCCACTCGCTGCGGTTACTGTCAGATAGCCGCGATAAGTGGAGCTGGCTTCGGCCATCTTCCAGTTGTATGCCAAAGTCGCTAATCATCTGTTGGTGAAGCGGCTCAAGGTCATGATCAAGTCGAATTTGGTAGACTTTTGTCTTTTGGTAGCTAGGGTGTGTCATGCGCTGAGCAAAGTCACCATCGTTGGTGAGCAGTAAAATGCCCGAGCTGTTGCGATCAAGCCTGCCTACTGGTTTGAGGCTATGCATATCGTGTGGCAGCAATGTGTAGATTGTCTCGCTGTTGCCTTGTTTGCGACGAGAACACACGTACCCAACGGGTTTATTAAATACGATATAGCGCCGTTGAACTTCCTTGGCACTAAGGGGAGTACCTGCTACGGCAATAGTTGCATCCGGCGTGGCTCGCGCTCCTAGCGTTGCTGGCTCGCCGTTAATCGTCACTGTACCGGTAGCAATAAGGTTGTCTGCCTCACGTCGAGAGATTCCCAACTGTAAGGCAAGGTATTTATTAAGTCGGGACGATTCATCAGGCATAGCGTACTATACGCCGGCACTGGGTGCGGTGGGTGGCTGTGGAACTGGCGGTGTCGTTAGCTGGGGTTGCGGGGTAGGTACAGTTGGTGCGGCAGGCCGAGGTGTTTCTTCAAAGTTTAGCCCACTGCTTGCAGGTGCGGTTGGCGCTGGCGCAACAGGCATAGCGGGTGCAACTGGTGCAGGTAGAGGGCCAGCTGGTGCGGAGGGCACGCTTGCGGCTACGGGACCTGGTTGTACGGCAGGCATGCCACTAGAGGGGCTGGGTGAAGTTTGCGAAAGCTCTTGATTCATCATATTGCTAAAGTCGGGTGAGGTGCCGCCTGATTGTTGGATTGGCTCGATGACCCGGCCAGCTAATGTGCCAGGCCGAGGTGTTGAAAAAGGTGCGGTCGGTTGGGGTAATCCATTGTCTTTGGGCGGCTGTACAGATGGCGGTAGTGTGGTAGTGGTACTAATACCACTTGTTGGGGCCGCGGGTACTGGTGAAGCGAGCGGCGTAGGCATGGGGCTTGTAGCGGGACTACTTGGGCGAGCGCCGGGTCCGGCAGTAACTGGCACGGCGGGAGCGGCTGGTGCATGCGGTGCGCTTGCAACGGATGGTGCGGTTGAAAGCGGCGTAGGTGCGGTTACTGGAGCATCAGCAAGCACTTCGTGAACGGTACGTACGACATCTTCAATACCTACCTGTGATTTAACTAAATAACGATCTGCGCCAAGCGCTACGCCCCGTTGACGCTGGTCTTCACTAGAGAGGGCGGTCATCATAATAACCTTGATGCCTTTTGTCTCAGTCGTTGAGCGCAAGATGTCGAGCATGTCGAACCCACTAATCTTGGGCATCATTACATCGCTCAAAATCAGATCTGGGCGATCTTTAATTGCCATTGCAAGCGCCTCTTCGCCATCACCGGCAGATACGATGTCATACCCTTCTGCGAGTAGGCGCACTCCATAAATTTCTCGCAAGCTTTTATCGTCTTCTACCAGTAATATTTTTGCCATAATCACTTCCTATTGTAGCTAATGCTTTTCGAAAATACCATACTTCTCACGCTTATTGTTGCCTAGGCGGTACATTTATACCCCCGCCTGCAGGGCGTTGCGTCACATATTGACTAGGATCTGCCTCGATAGCGCTTAGTGGCGTATTAGGAGCTACGATTGACTGTGGTTGTGCGCCCATGGCTGGCGCTTGGGGGTAAATTTGCTGCGCAACTGGTGCTGGCGCCGCCAGCGTTGCCGTTGCAACAGGGGCGGCCTCTTGTGACTGTGGTTGAATGATAGTTGGTTGTACGACGGCAGTTTGTGGCACGCTAGGCTGCGCAACTGGCACGGCTGGGGCCACTGGTGCTGTAGGCTGTTCTTGTGTGGCAAAATCGTTGGAAGTATTCATGGCGGCAATTTGCGCAGCCTGGGTATTTTGGGCATCTTGGGCAGCTTGAGCTGCTTCGATTTCAGCGCGTTGCTCTGCGAGTATGCTTGCTTGCTCAATGAGCCGAGTGGCTTCATCGTGATCGATACGGGGTAACTCAACGAAGAAAGTGCTTCCTTTTTTGTATTCACTTTCTACATATATACGGCCACCCATGGTTTCGGCCAAGCGACGGCAGAGGTAGAGGCCGAGGCCGGTTCCACCAATTTCACGCGTATCACTATTGTCAACGCGGTAAAATTTTTGGAATAAATGAGCCTGATCTTCACGGGGGATACCAATACCGGTATCTTGAATGCTAATGACCACATGAGCTTCGTCGCCACTCACATCTACCACCACTTCGCCCTTAGGGGTATATTTGATGGCATTTTCTACCAGGTTATCGCTCACTTCGCGCAGATGGTCGGCATCGACATTCACGTAGTACACAGGGTTAATGCGCCGAGCGATTTCGTCTTCTGAACCGTCGGGAATCGGCTTATAGGTAATGCGCAGGCCTTTATCGGCTGCCTTGGGGCTTAGTCCCTGTACGACTTCATGGACAAATGGCACAACATCAATGACGGTAGGATTATTTTGCAGGCGACCATCATCGGCTTTGCTTACATCGAGCAGGTCCTGAAAAAGCCGACCAAGGTGTTGGGCGGATTCATGTGCCTTAGTAATGAAATCACGGGCTTTTTCGTCAATTTGGGCGGTTTGCGGGTTGAGCGCAAGTCCCAGGTAGCCTTCGATACTTGCGACGGGGGTACGCATTTCATGGCTCGCAGTGCTAATAAATTCGGCTCGTTGGCGTTCGTCGGATTTTTCGGCAGTAACATCACGGAACACCACAATGACGCCGCTCCCAAGCTGGCCAACTGGCGATACTGATATCGAGGCGAGGAATGTTTTGCCTGATTGGGTTTGGATGCTGAGTAGATCGGTTTTCAGGGCCTTGTTGGTGTTGAGCACCTGGGCCACGGGGTCCTCCCCCTCGCTCACCTCATCATTTTTGGCGTTGATGATTTTTAGCACAGATTTGTAGCTCAGGTTCATTGCATCATGCTTCCCCCACCCTATGAGCTGCTGCGCGGCTGGGTTGATAAGCTGAATGACTCCTTGCCCATCAAGTGCAAATACACCATCTGTAATGGCGTTGATGACTACTTCACTCTTGCCGGCAACCTGGCTAAGCTCTGAAGCGAGCTCATTGTATGATCGATCCTCTTTGGTTTGGTCGGCATCAGCCTTGTCTTCAAAGCCCCACGAAAGCGTCCCAACAATGAGTGGCGTGATGCTTGCCAGCGACAGGGCGACAGTACCGCCAATACCAATGATATTTGCCATATATTGCATGGTAATGAAAACAATGGCTGTAAGGAGTGCTACGGTGGTTACTACAGCGCCAAACAGTGGCGCAAACAGTGCAACAACCACCCATACAGTGAGGAACTTTGAGTTGGCACCCCCCGTCGTAACGACCAACAGGCTCGCCGTGATGAAAAGAGCAAAGTATGGAATAAGACTAGTAAGATAGCGAGTGCCGCGTGCAGTCACAAAGCGTAGGCCAATTGCGGCGGCAGCCGTAGCTAATGCAACGTAGCCAACGATGTCTGGTACGCGTAGCAGCGGGTCCATATCGGCGGGCGCGGCAAAGCGCTGCCATAGTTGGAGCAATCCGATACTGAGGGCAATCACAAAAACCGCATCGCAGATGCGTCGATGCAATGCATTGCTCACTTGACGTAATTTAATGGAAGTTGCCCCCTATAGTCTGTAGTAGTGCTTACGTTTTAGTATAGCGCGCTACAAGGGATAAAAGCAAATACTTATGAAACATTTTTGGGAGATGATTCATGCTATTAGTGAGAAATATTAGTATGAATACTTTTAGATACGAAAGAGGCCCACGGTCAAGGTGGAACCTCTTCCGTGGGCCGTTAGCCCCTGATGGCATACCAGATGCCTGACAGCTGCTCACCGATCATCTTCATGTAGGCATCGCCCAGCTCACTGGCGGAGCCGGTGATCATGAGGACGAGCGCCATACCGATGATGCCGACTGCGTAGAGCGACTGCACCGTGACGAACTCGTGGTTGGTCATGAGCCGCTTCTTCTTGAGCCGCGGGTTGGCCGTGCTCTGCTCGCTCATCAGCTTGTAGATCAAAAAGCCTGCCATGAGCAAACCGAAGAGCATGGACCACATGCTGGTGATGAGTGTTGCCGCTGCCACCGTCAGGCCGAAGCCCAGCATGAGCGACTCACTGTGCCGCAGGTTGGCGCGCAGGTTCACCAGCACCCACCCGCCGTCAAGACGACCGATGGGGATCAGGTTGAACACGTTCAGGGTGACGATGACGTACACCCCCACCGCGTAGCCCATGTCGCCTGTCGCCTTGTACAGCAACAGGTAGATGATGCCCAGCGGGATGCCCGTGAGCGGACCCGCCAGAGACACCATGGCGTCTTGGTAGCGGTTGTGCTTTGCGCCTGGTACGAAGGGTGTGGCGGCCATGACGACGAGGAACAGAATCCCCTTCGTACGGACGCCGTAGTGCTTGAGTGCCAGCCAGTGGCCAGCCTCGTGCACTAGCACCGCGACGAACGTCGCCATGCCGGCATGCCAGCCGAGCAAGCCAACGTAGACGATGAAGCTGATGACCGCAGATGCCAGCTCGGTTGCCGGGTGGAACACCCAGCTGTCGTCGAGTTCGCTGCGAGCGGCCGAAGCAACAGATGTCAAGGTAACTCCTTATGATGAGTCGGGGCAAACGTGCAAAAAATACACGCTCGTAATTATATTATAGCATAAACTGTATTAAAATGCAATATATATACCACGGACCACTGCTACGCTGCTGCCATAACGTTGGCGCAGGAGTATACTTTAAGCAAGACGAAGAATAGCCAGCTAAAGGGAGATTGGAATGAACGAAGTTGAGTTAATAACAAAACAGATTAACCAAATAGATTCACTGCGGGAACAGAAGAGGTTTTCTCCTGACTTTAAGGCCTGGAAACGAAAGACTGCTTCCCTTTTGGAGAGGATATTCGGTGTGAATAGCCGCCAGTCAAAGGATTTTGAAAAGATTCGCTATAGCTTAGGCGCCTATACACTTAGCACTCCCGACTCTGTTTTTGAGCAAGCGTTTAGAGGCGGTTTGGAGGATGCGCGCGCAATCCTTAATTCAATGAAAGAGGAAATTATAGAGTTCGATCCAAAGTACGCTACCGACGAGAGTATCGTGGCAACTGAGAATCCGTATCTATTTATCATTAGTCTTCTCGAACGATTCCACTTAATAGCACGGCAGCTTCAGGCGCGGTATGACCAGCGCCCCACGCTCACGATTGCCGATGAATATGATGTGCAAGACCTACTGCATGCTCTACTGAAAGTGAGGTTTGATGACGTCAGGCGCGAAGAATGGACGCCGAGCTATGCTGGGGGTTCGGCGCGAATGGATATCCTCATTAAAGATATAAGCGTTGTTGTGGAGGTCAAGAAAACTCGGCCCTCACTCAAAGACAAAAAAATTGGTGAAGAGTTAATCATCGATATTGCTCGGTATGAGAAACATCCTGAATGCAAAAAGCTCATCTGCTTCGTGTACGACCCTGAAGGCATGATTGGCAATCCAGCAGGGCTTGCAAGCGACTTATCAAAAGATAGTGGCGACTTTAGCGTTGAGGTTGTAGTACGGCCGTAGTGCGACCAAGCAAAAACCTCTAGCTAGTGCCAGAGGTTTTTGCTTGGTGACCCTACCGGGAAGTCGGCTAAAGCCTCCTCCGCTTGCTTGACGAAAAAATACCTTCGGTGCTTTTTCGTCTACGCGGCGCTGTGCCGAACCCAGATTCGTTTTGTAGGATGCAAAACATCCGGGTTCAATTCCNNAACCTGGTGTCCTAACCGTTAGACGATAGGGCCAAAGTACTTCATACTCTACCAGATGAAGGAGCTATTGTCTAGCTAGGCATGGGGCTGATCGGGCGTTTTTGACGGTTGTTGGTCAAGGTGTGCAATGACTTCGAGCAAGCGGCGCGGTGTTATTTCTGCCTTTATCAGGTAGGCATCTACATCGTGCTGCATGGCAATGCGGCTTTCGGTGTCTTGATCAAAGTTAGTCATGACAATAACTCGCGTACCGGCAATCTTGTCTTCGCCATTGCCACGGAGTTCTTTGAGGATTTCGGTACCACGCTTTTCTGGTAGCATGATATCGAGGAGCATGACGTCGTAGTGCTTATTGAGCGCCGTAACAATGCCGTCGTTGCCATCTACTACCCAGTCAACATCGTAACCCTCGTGACGCAGGCTACGCACGTACATTTCACCGATGAATCGGTCATCTTCAATTACTAATATATTTTTAATTGCCATAGTTACCCCGAATATTTCGCATGATTTTTAATCCATCCATCCCCGCTCGATATAAGCCCGGCGTTAGTAAAGTCGTTAGCTTGTAACTGTGAGGCGACTGATGCATAGATGGGAACGGTGAAGCTAAAGGTAGATCCCTGCCCCTCGACACTCGTGACACCAATGGTTCCACCGTGGGATTCGACAATTGCTTTGCAGATGTAGAGTCCGATGCCTGTCCCTGCAACGGTTTCGCGTGAACGGTGACTGCGGTAGAACTTGTGGAACAAATTGCCCACCACATTGCCTGACATACCTATGCCGTTGTCTTGCACATTGACAATCACGTGATTATCTTTCACACCGGCAGTAACGTTCACGATGCCACCTTCATTACTATACTTGAGGGCATTGTCGATAAGGTTTGATATGACTTCGCTTATGCTTGAGCGGTCGGCCGCAATAGTGGGTAGTTCAGGGGGAATATTAACGCTAAGGAGGCGGTTTTGTGATGAAGCACGCAGTTCCATATCGTCGCGGATAGAGTCGTAAATTGAAGCCAGTGATTCTTCGCCGAGGTGAATTTGCAGGTGTCGCCGGTCGTATTTGCTAGTGTTGAGGATATTGTTGATGTAGCTACTCAATCGGTTCGCCGATACAATGAGCCGCTTCATTAATTCCTTTTGGTCAGGTGCGAGCGCTGCGCCAATTTCGATATCTAGCACATCAAGGTAGCCGCGAATGACGGTAATTGGCCCGCGTAACTCATGGGCCGCAAACGATATAAAGTCCAACTCATCATCTTCTGGCTGATATTCATCGGTACTGTCAAAACATACGAGCACTACTTCGGCGGCACTCTCCTTTTCGTAGTTGGCCGTGATATTGAAGATGCGGCGGTTTTCTTCGCCGACAATTTTGTTCGGTATGCGTAGCCAGGTCTTTTCAGCATGTACGGCAGTGTCGCGGCAGCTTGCCAGCCACGCTTCGAATTCCCCATCCTTCTCGAACAAAAGCTCAAGCTTCGGAATGTTTTTGGTATCAATCGTCACAGGCGCCCGCTTGTTCGCGTATTGGATACTTCCGTTGGCATCGAGCACAACAATGCCAGCTTTTGTTTGATTAAACGCAGTCGATAGCCGCTTAGCATCAGTTGTGACGGAAGATTGCGATTCGTCAGCTTGTGGCTTATTTTTTTCGGAAACAAGCTCGTATACGAACTGTAGCACTGGTTTGAAACCGCTTTTTATGTAGCGTACCGTATTGGGCGTTGCAAGTGGCGTGTCTATTTTTTCGCCAGCTGCACTTGCGATGGCAGTCACCAGGTCGCGATGTGGCGCGAGTAGAATGTCGAGCAGCATAATATTAAGCGTAATCGCCGTGAATAACATAGAGAGTACTGTGATAATAAATGCTGGGTCATATGGCTTCATGCCTGCAACGAGTAACGATAGACTAACAACAAAGGCCACGACAACTTGCATGGCGATAGTGGTAGCCAGTGACGTGCGTCGATAGCGCGGCCAGTAGTCACTCAATAGTACGGGTCCTTTAGGCTCACTCTTCTGTGCTGTTTGGGCGATTGGTTTGGCGTTTTTTACTTCCATGCTACACTTCCCTGGCCATTAGGTATGGCGCCAATCCAGGTTTGACCGCGCACGAGAGGCAGCGGCTTGCCATCTGCTGTGATCAGTTGCAGCGGCGCAGCGCGCGAATCCTTTTGCCATGTACACTCGGTGACCGTGCCATTTTGGAATACATAGGCAGTGCCCTTACCGGTTGTTTCAATGCTCTGGCGATAGCCATCTTCGAGAACGGTAACCATATTGACTTTGAGTGCCACAACAGCGCTTGGCGAAATACGTCCTGCTTCGCGGTCGTTACTCGGCTCCCCCGCAATAGAGCGCAAGTAGGTGTTGCTGGCGCTGTCATAGTCGTAATGAGTGTTAAAAAGGGCGCTGCTGAAGTTCATGTCGATACTTGTTGCCGTAGGTGTGGTACTCGCTTTACCATCGACTCTGCTAAAGCCTTGGAAGGTGCTCTCAGTGTAGCCCTTGGACTTGTTCAGCGCATCGAGCTTCTCGAAGCTGGTGTAGACATTGTGGGGTGCGTATCGGTCGTTGGCTCGCCAGTAATATGGTGCATTGAAAAATTGATCGATGTCGCGGTAGCCACCATTACGCACTTCTTGCAGAGCAGCGTAGCTGCCACCTATGTGGGCAACGCTCGCTTGGTATGGCGCCAGCCAATCAACGTAGTACATGCGAATGCTACGCACGGGACCAATCAGTTGGGGCTTGGCTTCTTGATAAAGCGCCAAAAAACGAGTTATACCGCCTTCAGCGATTGCCTCGTATACAATCCCAGCGTCTTTAAGGCCACTTTGCGGGCGGGCATCTGGACTGTTTTCGATCATGATGGCGGTTACTGCCTGCTTAGTTGCGGCTTGGGTAGCTACTTTGTTGCCAGTAAGGGGCGAATAGTACACGGGTGCTGGTTTGGCTTTTTTGGTGACAGTCACTTGCTTGATTGGTTGAGGGGTGTTTTTGGGGGTCAAAAGTATTGCAGCAGCAATCAAGCCAAGTGCAAGAATCACACCGAGCGCCAAAAGCGCGTAGGTTCGCCTGGGGTGTCGGTGAATCCAGCTATGGAGTTTTGGTAACAGCTGGTGCGGCTTCTTGGGTGGTTTCATGCTTATGGCTAGTATAGCAAATTTCACCAATGCTGTGCTACTACTTAAGAAGCGTAGTTTTTGGGTTAAACGAGGTTGAGTCGCCGCAGTGTTTTCTGTTTACCGAGGAGCGCAAGTGTATCGTTGAGCTGTGGGCTAAAGGGTGCCCAAGTGGTGACAATGCGGATGAGGCTAAACAACACACCTGGTTTTTCGCCAGTTTTTTCTAACAATTCGTTGAGTGTGTTTTGAATTGTCTCTGGAGTCCACTCGGACAATGCTTCAAAACTTGTTTTGACTTGTCCTAACAGATTTGAAATATCGTTTTCAGATAATTTTTTGAGTTGTTTATTGCCAGCGATAAGTGTATCATCACGGGCGGGTTCTTCAAAGAAATAACTTGTTAGTGCAGGCAGGTCTTTGAGTGTTTTGAGCCGGTCTTGAGCGAGCATGAGCACCTGCTTTTTATAAGGTTCTGGAGCCTTTTTGGCACTTTCACTCCAAAAGAACTCGCTACGGTCATACAACTCATCGGGTGAGAGTTCACGGATGAAGTGGCCATTCATCCAGAGTAGACGTTTTTCGTCGAAGCGTGCGCCCGAGCGTTGCACCCTTGCGAGGCTAAATTTGTCGATGAGTTCTTGTTTGGTGAATACTTCTTGCTCAGTGCCGTCATTCCACCCCATAGTAGCAATGAAGCTCATCATGGTTTCTGGCAAATAGCCGTCGCGAATATAGTCGAGCACATCTTTGGCACCGTCGCGTTTACCAAGCTTTTTGTTTCCTTGCTCGTTCATAATATGTGGCATGTGAGCAAAAATTGGTTGCTTAATGCCGAGCGCTTCGTAGAGCGCTAAGTAGTTTGGCATACTCGATATAAACTCTTGCCCGCGGATGACGTGAGTGATTTGCATTTCGGCATCGTCAATGATGTGAGCGAAGTTATACGTTGGGTAGCCATCCGATTTAATCAAAATAATGTCGTCAACCACCTCGGGATTCGTGGTGACATCTCCCATCACCTCATCGTGATACGTGTAGTTTTTGGGCTCAGCCTTGAACCGTAATGGTTGGGTACCATCCCAAGCGGGTGGGTTCTCTGGTCGGTAGTTGCGGTACAAAAATGCTTGCTTGCTGGCCTGCGCTTGCTCACGGAAGGCTTGTATTTGTTCGGGCGTATAAGGGTCCGCATAGGCACGCCCAGCGTCAAGCAGCTTTTGTGCCCACTGCTTGTAGTGATCTAGCCGCTGGCTCTGTATGTAGGGCGCAAAAGGACCGCCAATATCAGGACCCTCATCGTACTCAATACCAATTGCTTTTAAGCTCGATATAAGGTGTTCCGCGCTCCCCGGTACCTCACGCTTCTTATCGGTATCTTCAAAACGTAAGACAAATTTGCCCCCGGCTTGACGCGCTACTAAAAATGCGAAAAGTGCGGTGCGAATGCCGCCAACATGAAGAAACCCTGTAGGACTAGGTGCAAAACGAGTACGAATATTCATAGGTGTATTATACCCCAAGAACCACACTATTCCTACCCCTGTTGCTACAGGCTGGTGGCAATTCGTTCAACTTGCTCATTTGAGAGCATGGCATTGCCCGATATGCTGTAGAGAATACCACCATTCACCCAGGCGGCATTGTTGCCATAGGTGTAAATGGTAAGGCCATTGATGGTTGTTGTGTTGTAGCTATCCCCTGCTGCTGGGATGACGTAGTTATCGAGTACGGCAGATGAATCCCAGCCAGAACGAGCCTGGCTTAGGGTGTAACTTTGGGGTGCTGCATTGGCAGCGAACTTCATACTGACGCTTCCTTGATCGTACGCCACCGGGCCGCTTAAGCTATAACCCATTGGCTGGTAGTTTGGGTAGGTTGCATTGATACCTGCCTGCGCGGCGGCAACACGGGTAGAAAGCTGGGGCATGTTCAGGTAAGTGAAGTAGCCACCAAGCAATATAATCGCCAGTGCTGCACTTGCCAGGCTAAGGCTGCGCGTTGCTTTGCGCTGCTTGTGTTGGCGAACTTGTTTGGTGGAGCGCTTGTCGGGTAGTGCGGCCATTGCTTTTTCGATCGCCTCGTTTTTGATGATTTGTGACGGCTTAATGGCAGTTTGAATGGGAAGTTTGGCAGCCATTTTGGCATGGGCATTGCGTTGGATTGCGTGTGGTGCGGGGCCAAAATCGGTAATGATACCACGGTTTACTGGCTTGTGTTTTGTATTGTACTGCTTGGCAAAGCGAGATATAGATTCACTGCGACCGACTTGCTTGGGTGCAGTTGGTGCAACCTTGCGCGGCATAACCTTCGGCTTTTCGGTTGCAACAACGGTTGGGGCTGCAGCTACTTGAGCTGATGTTTCGCGCTTGACATATTTGCGATTAAGCGTGCGAGAATGCTGCTGTTGCTGGTGAATGCTCTGGGCATTACGGCGAGTGGTATTGTGAACAGCCCGCTCAACCCGTACGGGCATGCCGGTGCGTTTGTCGTAAACGGTACCATTGACTGTGACTGTTTGTTCGCTCATACTACCCTTGGTTTCCCCTCTAGAAGAGCACTACCCTGCTCGTGCTTACTTATATAGTAGCCGAGCGCTGAGCGAATTGCAAGCTGGTGATTCACTTTTGTAACCTATCGGCTATAATAGTACTTACTATGTATCACGCACCAAATAAGCGTAAAAAACGTGCTCAGCTCGCTTTCATTTACACACTGATGGCGCTTGCAGTCATGTCAATTGTGGCAGTCCTTGTACTTATTATGCAGGGGTACCGGTTTAATCGCTACGACGGCCGCGTGGAGCAAGGTGGCTTGCTGCAGTTTGACTCACGCCCGGCTGGGGCTACGGTGACGATGGACGATATTGTTCTTGCTAACAAAACAGCGAGTAAAATAACCGTTCAGGCAGGCGAGCACACAATTTCTATTAGTAAAGATGGCTACTCGACATGGAAAAAGACGGTCGGCGTTGCATCGGGTAGCGTCACTTGGCTTAACTATGCGCTACTCATGCCGACGCAACCTAAGATTGTGAAGGCTGCTACCTACCTGTCAGTGGCGAGCAGTATGGTGTCGCCTGATAGCAAATATATGGCCGTACTTGTCGAATCGCAAACGCCAACTATCACCGTCATTGCCCTCAATAGTACACTGCCAGAGCAGTCACAGGTGAGTATTCCTACGGATGTTTATAGTGAATCTACTGCAAACCATACGTTTTCGCTTGTGGGATGGGATCGTGACGGCAGGTTTATGCTCATAAAACATAGCTACAGCGAAGGTAAAACAGAGTACCTATCAGTTGATTTACGCGGCAACGAGGCACCGCGCAACCTAAGCCGTAGCCTTGGCGTCGATATTGCGTCGGTTGAGTACTCACTTGCGAGCAGCAACACGGTCTATATTCTTACTGCCGCCCATGAACTTCGCCGTGCTGAGCTTTCCTCCGCCACGCTTACCGGTCCCCTCTTCACAGATATCGCTTCATTTGCACAGCCCGATCGAGCAACTGTCGCTTATACCACCATGCTGGGGCCGGACGGTCGACGATCAGTAGGGTATTTAACGAGCGGTGCGGCAAAGCCCCGCGTGGTACGCACGTATACTAGTGATGGTGTAGCACCGTTTGAACTGCGCATTGGCAAATACTATGGTGATGAATACATGAGCATCGTGCATGATAAAACAATCGAAATTCTGACGGGCGATATTCCTTCAAGCGACGCAACGAGCGCGCTCAATTTGACGCAAGTAGCAAAATACCAATGCCCATCGTCAGTGACGACTAGTGGCTTTTCGCCCGAGCATAATAGATTCGTCGTTTCGCGGTGCGGTGCCGATGTAACAAGCTATGACCTCGAGCGTCGCCTACTTGGCCGCAGCATTGTGGCTGGCGATACGGGCACGGCCATTAATTGGATAGATAATTACCATTGGGCAGTAACGGCTAGTGGTGTGGCGGCATATCATGATTTTGATGGCACTAACCGCCAGGCTGTGGGGTTAAATGCTGCTCCCCAAGCGGCAACTATGTCGGAAAACGCCAAATACTTTTACCATTTTACGCAATCGGCATCGGGCACGGTGTTGGTGCGAACACAAATGACAACGGATTAGTTACCACCGCCAAAAATGCGCTGCAAGAAGGTTGGTGAATTACTCGGCATTTGAGCTGGTGTTGATGATGATGCAGATGAGGGAGCTTGCGTTGCAGCTGTAGCGGGATCTGGGCTCACCTGCTCTGCCCAAACGAGCAGACGGTTGTCTGCAGTACCAAGCGGCACGCAGGTTATGAGGGTAATGAGCGGCTTGTTAGTTGGTGTTGTAAGTGCTGTAACGTTGTTTGGTTTGACTACCTGCAGGCGGACCACGTTGTAGGTGTAACGGACGCTATTGTAATTGACATAGACAACGTCGCCCTCTTTCACCTGCTCTAAACGAGCAAAAATAAACTTGTAGTTGCCGTTGTCAAGCCAGTCATTGCTACTGTGGCCCGAAACCACAAAATTCCCTACCTCGCCCGGTTTGGCGCTCGCACCCTTAATATTAAACCAAGCAACGCCGTGGTTCATGGCTTCATTCAAAGAGTCTTGGTTACTTGCGACGGCGTCCCATACGATTGGTACATCAACGTTGATTTTTGGCACAATTAATCGAGGCTCTGGACCAACAGCAATTTGGCTGCTCGGGTCGACAATAATTGTTGATGGGTCCATATTGCCAGGGGTCACATAGGCCTCAACGGCTGCGAACATCACGCGGTTGTATTGCAAAAAAAGGAACACGAGCATCACGAAGATTGCCGCTATCGTTGGAATAAAGTGGCGACTCTTGCGGACCTTGGTTGCGCGTTCGTTGATTTGACTTCGCAGTTTACTGCGCAGGTCGTACATGGCTTCATCGGTCGAGATTGGTTCATCGTCACGATTGACGTCTATTTGGGATGCGGCTTGCGCCTCGAGTGATTTTTTGGCTTCGTGCACTTGACCTACGTAGTAGCGTTCATAGTACTGCTGGTAGTAGCTTTGCCAGGCGGTGTGGTAGCGCTGCCAAGCGCTTGTTTGGATTTCATGCTGTTCTTCGTTATGTGTACGGTCGTAAGGGCTGGTTGGCTGAGCAGACTGGTTGGAATATTGAAGGTTTTCTGGAGATTCAGACACTTTGGGTTTGTATTCAATAGGGCCGTTTTTCGGCTGCTCAACGGGCGCTGAATGGGTAGGGTCATTTTGGTAAATGGCATCTATCTGCCCGCGCACAAGTTCGGCAGCTTGGTCTGAACCCGTGGTGCGAATACTCGAAAGCGACGTCGACTGACGCTGCGGTACCACTATAGGCGTTGTTGGTCGGTTGTCTTCTGGGCGCATATACTAGATTCTATCTGTTTTTTAGTATACAATAATCGGTGAGCAAAACATACAAAAGCGCATACGGTTATGCCGCGGTGGTGGAATTGGTAGACACGCCAGACTCAAAATCTTGTGAGCAATAGCTCGTACCGGTTCAAGTCCGGTCCGCGGTACCATAGAGTCACAAATACAGCCTTTCTTTTAGGAGAAGGGCTATTCTTTTTGCTTGGGTGGCACAAGACTAGCCGCAATGGCCTCGAGCGGATGGTCGGGCGTCCATAGCAAATATGCGGCGGCTCGTGCGGCAGTTTGCCCGCGCCAAATAGCCATAGGGTTATCCCATGGCATGGTTACAACTTCGCCATTGTGTGCGATAACAAACGTGTCACGGTGCAACACGGCAATAGTAACGGGGTATGTAAGCGTGAATTTGTGAACTGCTTCAACAAGCTGCATCAACTGCATGCTAAAGGTCAATATTTTGGGGTAATACACACTCTGAAAGATTTTTTGCAGCTGCGCAAAACTGAGTACCAATACCGTGTTGGGTCGATTAACGAGCGCTTCGGTATCGTTTTTGACAAGGTCAATGGCATCGCGAGTAAGTACGAGTGTGCCAGGATAATCACGCAGCATGTCACTGTATACAATGGCAGTCTCACTGTTGCGCCCAGCGTCGCCACACCAAAGGAGGCCCGTTGCCCAACCGCCAAGTGCACGTAGCTCGTCGAGCGCATCACGCCCCAGGCTGCCACTTGGGTTGCTGGCACCAAAAACGACATCGGTCATCGACGTGGGAATGCTTTTGCGCAGAACGTCGGGCAGCAGTACGCGTACCTCGCCAGCTCCGGCGGCAAGGGCGGTATCGTAACTTTCGGCCGGTGCAGTGAAGCCAAGCTTGTTGCCCCCAACAATACCAAGCTTACCCCGTTTGCTGCGTTGCTCGGGCTTGTTCCACTCAATATCTGGGAACAATGGGTTATTGGCGCTCTGCTGATGCCAGTAGGTATGATCCGTGTTTACCATTCTGTAACGTATATATAACATTTTTCCGTTCAATAGTCATTTGCCAACCATTGGCAACGGCATGTTCGTACAGTTCAAATGTAGGGTTAAAAGCAATGGGATGATCAACCACGCTCAGCATGCCAACGTCACCATTACTATCCCCTACTGCGTAGCTATCTTTGTAGGTTAAGTTGTAGCGTTCTACTAAGTCGGCCAAAATTTTATCTTTGCCAGTATGCGTTTTGATGATATTACCCGTAAAGTACTCATCGCCACGCTCCCACTGCTGCCCTACCCACGCATCAAAGCCATATTTGTTCGCAAAGGGCTCTACTAATTCAACCTGCGAGCCGCTGATGGCAATTAAAAAGTAACCTTGCTCTTTGAGGTGACGGATAAGTTTCCGGGTATATACATATACGTTGTCTGCACGCTTTTCGAGCACCATTTGGGCGGCTTCTTCGTAATCATCAATACGAAGGTTCGGTAAAATACGGTCAAACTCGTCGACAATCAGCATCTCAAATTCTTCAAACGCATTGCCGTGAGTACGGTGGCGCCATTCACGGTTTTTGACAGTAGTTTGCTCAAGGATTTGGGGCGGTACAGCGCCCATTTTCATCAGTTCATAGGCTACCTCACGGTAAAGCCCGCTTCGGAAGAGCGTTCCGTCAATGTCGAATGCTGCAAATTTCTGTTTGTGAGCCATGGAAGAGTAAGTATACGTTTTTAACTGCTATTTGTCAATAAAAAGGCTCGTTTTGTTAAAGAGTACAGCTGGTATCGCTTAATGAATCTCAATACTTACAGGGCAATGGTCGCTGCCCATAACATCAGCATGGATCTGGGGGTTTTTCACTTTTGGCGCAATAGCACGGCTTGCTAGCCAATAGTCAATCCGCCACCCAACATTGCGTGCTCGAGCATTGGCCCAGTGGGTCCACCACGTGTAGGCGTCAGTTTTGTCTGGGTTAGCGGCCCGGTAGGTGTCTACAAAACCAGCGGCCAAATAATCACCAAATCGCTCCCTCTCTTCATTGGTGAACCCATGCTTACCAATGTTGGGTTTGGGGTTGGCTAGGTCAATTTCTTGGTGTGCAACGTTCATATCACCGCAGTAGAGTACTGGTTTGGTTGTTTCGAGCAGCTGTAAGTAGGCCAGGCATGCCCTATCCCACTGATCATAACGAAGCGAAAGCCGGCTAAGATCACCCTTGGAATTGGGTGTGTAGCAGGTTACTACCCAATAATCGTCAAATTCGGCGGCAATGATTCGCCCTTCGGCGTTTGGGTCCCCGTAGGTATCGCCCGTCACGCCGTAGGTAGCAATGATATCCTGCGGAAAACCATCAATGTAGCGCAGCGCTGGCTGCTTGCTGAAGATGGCGGTGCCGCTATAACCTTTTTTGACGGCGCTAAAGAAGTGCTCATGGTACTGTGGCAAATCGAGTTCCACCTGGCCTCGCTCGGCCTTCGTTTCTTGCAAGCACAAAATATCCGGGTCGTGTTCGGCAATGAACGCCATAAAACTGCCTTTGTTGAGCACGGCGCGAATGCCGTTAACGTTCCACGAGTAAAGCTTCATATAGCCCAGTATACCTGAAAATAAAAAACACCCCTATTGGGATGATGGTACTGGCGGGGGGNNTACGTACGGGTGGTCAGGTGGCCGTGGTGGCGGCGACTGGCCCTTGCTCGTCCAGGATGCGCTGCTCGCGCCCCGTGGGCACATAGCGCTTGGCCATGGGGAGTGCCGTGTACTTGTAGTTGGGGCCATTCACGCGGCTGCGCAGGAAGATGGCGCGCAGGCCCGGCACGATGGGCGTCTCCTCGTCCTCGAACTTGCCAGGGGCAACACCCCAGTAGCGGTCCTCGCCAGTCTCGGCCAGCGTGAACAGGAAGACTTCTTCGGTGGGGCCGTCGGGTAGGCGCGGGTAGCGCGGGTGAACTTCGGTCCAGGTGCGCATCACGGTGCCGATGAACCGGTGGTGGTCATCACGCAGGCGCAGGTAGATGCCCAACAGGACGCCCACGACGACCGCACAGATCATCAGCACCAGGTAGTAGCCGACGTTCAGCCGGCCATCGGTGCCGATGAACCGCTCCATGTTGCTGAACATGGCGATGATCACCACGATGCACAGGGCGGTTGGGCCAAGGTACTTGAGGCGCAGCCACAGGCGGTCGTCTCCGTACACGGTAACTCCTTTGATTGGGAACGAACAATACAATTATATTATAGCATAAACATAATAAAAAAGCAATACCACCCTTTTGGATGGTAGTGCAGTGTTGTTGCTAGTAGGTCTAGTTTGTTGCAGGAAAGTTTTCGTGATACCCGCGCTCAGTCTGTATATAGGTAATACCAGATAATCCCGAGGTTTTGCCATCGACAAGGATATTGACGAGATTTTGAATGCTCGTCATTCCCTTTTCGCCTTGCTTGTCGGAAAACACAACAGGAGAGCCACTACGGATCGTTTCGATTGTGGTGGTGACACCTTCTTTTGTGATAGGTTGGCCCATATAGACGACGCGTCCAGCTTCGTAAGCTGCTTGCTTTGCATAGGGGTTTTTTGCATGAGAGAGTGAATCGGTGGTGATTGTCACGCTGCCGTCACCATTTGCGATACCGGCTACTCGGCGCACGTACAAAAATGCATCGTTAACGGTATGGTAGGTAGTCCGTTCACCAAAATAAAACACGAGTGGCGTTCCTTCAGCAAATGTAGCTAAATCAATGCCCTCGCCCTCAAACTTTTTTTGTAGGACAGATGTTTCGATACTCTTTTTGAGTGCATCGGCACGCTCTTGTAAGTATTGCACCAGTATTGCATCACCAGTTTCTTTGGCGACTTCTTCGTCGCTGGCGGTTTTCCAGGTGGCTTCTGCATCGGCACGGGCTTTTTCGGCAAACTCTGCCCCAGCAATGCTGTCACGCCACGTTTGGCGCGCTTGTTGCTTGTAGGCTGCCTCGCCTTTGGCAATTTCGGCGGCAATTGCTGCCTCGCCTTCACTAATCGCTTCCTGTTCCCAAGCCGCTTGGCGTTGTTCGGTCTCGGTTTGGCGGAAGGTTGCCAGTTCGGCCGCGACATCTGGATCGGTGAGCAGTGATGCTTTCATGGCTGTTATTGCTTCTGGGGTGTTGAGTTCATCAAGAATTCGCTGTTTTTCAGCGGCAATGAGTGCGGCGACACGTTTACTGCGAATCTCAGTTTCTACGGTTCGGCGATTGTCCTCGAATGTGCCATCGTGCTCGAAGAGTGCTCGAAGGTTTTTATCGAGCTCGGCAATCACATCGGCGCCATGTTCTGCTCGGATTGCGTCGGCGTCTCGGTCGAGAATATCATTGGCAACCGATGCAACGGTTGCATCGTGGATTCGCTGGCGCACAACGCCTACGGCCACTTCCATAGCTTCATCTTGCGTCGCTTGGTCGCTATCTGTTTGTGCGGCGGTACGCAGCAACTGCTCGCTGTAGGGAGCGAGGGCTGCAACTCGCGCAGTCTCGCCTTGCGCAGCTTCGACAGCGTTGGTTAATTCAGCTTGCCGCGCTTTAGCGGCCGCTAACTCGTCTTCTAGGCGCTGAATAGTGGCGTGTGCATTACCAAGTGATACTTCTGCCTGCGCCAAAGCAAGGCCCTTTGTTCCAAGCTCAGCCTGGAGTGAGGCGTTTTTGTTGAGTGCTTCTTGGCGCTCGCTCACAACTTGGTCGTGCGTGGCGCGATCTATACCGAATACTGCCATAATAGTATTATTATACACCAAATTTGCACAAAAGTCAACAAAAGATAACCGATATTTCGTATGATGCGTGCAAGGTTTAAGATTGCTTGGGGAACCAGAACGTGCTCTTGGTATTGTATGGGAGCTGAATGGTGGCAATGGTTGTGTCGGCAGAGCACTCATCAACGAGCACATTGACAACTGGGTCAATTGAGATATCTTGCTGGCCGTCGCCAAATTTAGTCACAAGCGGGACATTGCGACGTACAAGTGGTTCAACGTCTTTTTTGTCCCCTATTGTTACTTCGCGCCCAAACTGAACAATGGTGCCTGGTTCAATGGCAAAACGCCGGGCATAGCCATTGGGGGACTCATGAAGGGTGTCTTCGTTGACAGTAAAGCTGCCATCACCATTGGCGACAGTACGGATGATGCGACTTGCCACAATGCGTGGCTTTTTGGTCTTGTTGGTTTCGTATTCATCAATTGAGCCTAGGTATACATTCGTCAGTGAACCAGCGTGAATAAGCCTCGTGTCGATTCCTTCGCGGTCCATGTGGTCAAGGACTTCTCGGTAGAGTTTTGCTTTTTGCTCAGCGGTAGTGAGTGCGGCAGCCTTTTCGCGCAGGAGTTGCTGTAATTGCTCGTCGCCCACTTCGGCGGCTACTTTGTCGGCAGCTTCTTTCTCCCAATCGGCTTCTAGCTTTTTGCGATTGCGAGCTTTGAATTTTTCGGCTGCGTCACTGGCTGCCCACTCGGCAGCTTTTTCGGCAACAAAGGCAGCTTTTTCGGCCATGATTTCTTCAAGTGCGGCGGCTTCGCCAGCTTCTTCGGCCTCGCGCTCCCAATCGGCACGTAGCATTTCTAGCTGCAACTGGCGGTAGGTTGCAATATCTGCTAAGTAATCTGGATCTTGGCGAATGGCAATATCTGTCGCTTCTTTTGCTTCAGGCGTGCGAAGTTCTGTAAGCACAGCGGCCTTGTCTGCTTCAAGTAGCACAGCGCGGCGTTCGGTATAAATGCTGTCGCGGATGTCACGACGGTGTTGCTCGAATGTTCCGTCGTTTTCAAAAATAGTACGCAAATTGGCATCAACCTGTGCAATCGCTTCAGGGCCATACGTCACGCGCAGTTCTTGCTCGTCTTGGTTAAGAATGGTATTGGTGCGAGTGGCGGTTACTTGATCGGCAATCCGCGCTTTCACCACATCTGCTGCCACTTGCAGCGCTGCTTCGTCAATGTCATCGCTATCATCGCTGGGCAGCTCAGCCACAATTGCATCGCTATAGGGCGCTGCTTCGGCTAAATGTGCTGCACGAGCCCGTGCTTGTGCAAGGCTTTGGTCGAGTGCGATAATCGACGCGTCGCGCTCAGCAACTGTGGTTCCTAGTGATCTGTTTTCTGTTTGACTAGCAGCGAGCTGCTGTTCAATTTCAGCGAGCCGTGTTGCGGTCGTGGTTAAATCACCGCGCAGTCGTGCGGCCTCTTGCTCGGCGGCCTGGCGCTCGCTTTCGCTCTTTGCGTAGAGCGCTTTGTCTATACCAAATACTGCCATAATAATATTACTATACACTCTTTTATAAAAAACGTCAATATATGACGAAGGCCTCGTCGCTACGAGCGTGTGCTCGCGGCGACGAGGCCGGGTGTTGGGGGCTAGCCCTTGGTGACGCTGGCTGCGCACGTCGGCAGTGTCCTTGACGGCGCTGCCCTTGGGCAGCTGCTCGAAGGTGACGTGGTCGCCCTTGGTGAGCTTGCTGCACTCGCTGGCGGTGACGCAGCGGTACACGTCGCCGTCCTTGTCGAGCACCATGGTGTGCCCGTCCTCGACGAAGATGGTGCGCACGATGGCGTCGCCCGCATGCCAGTTCGAGTCGTAGCTGTTCTGCGCGGCGCTGGCGCCGAAGCCACAGCCGACCGCCACGACCGCCCCGATCAGGGTGATGAACAGCAGCTCGGGCTCGCCCTCGAGGATCGAGAACATGAGGAACATCAGCCCGCCGATGCCGCCGAGGAACGCCAGGATGAACAGGATGGTGGCAAGAGCATCCATGAGGATTCTCCCCTTTCACTGGGATGAACGTGGCGCCGAGTTGCGCCAATGTCAAAGTATATTATAGCAAAAAATAGTAAAAAAGTCAATATAAAAAACACTCCTTATGGAGTGGAATGAATAACAAGCTAGGAATAGTGTGGTACGAGCGGGCGACGGATTGCCGCCCGCTCGTACCTGTGACTCACTTGCCGGTCTTGACGGTGACCGTTGGCGCACCGTCGTTGACGATCAGCCCTTGGGTCTTGTCCCAGTGGGCCGGGCCACCCTCGGTCTCGACGTGGCCCTCCCAGTAGGCGGGCACGGCCTTGCCGTTGATGACACAGACGACGTAGGTGCCGCTGCTCTCACCGGTGTAGACACCGTTGGGCTCCATCTGGCTCCCGACAGCCCCGTTGCCGAGGTACTGGTCGGGGCTCGTCAGCTGGGCCGTGCTGGGCACGGGGTAGCCGATCGACGGGCAGACCTTGACGGGGTTGTCGACACCCTCGCTGAAGAAGAACGAGGTGGTCGCCGTGCCGTGGGCCTGGGCGTCATCGATGCTGATGAGCGTCTGCCGGTACTGGCTCCACTCGTGGAACGGGATCGGCTGAACCTTCTGGTACTGCTCGAGCTGACGGTTGGTGTCGCGCGAGTCGTTGGTGGTGCCGCTGCTGCTGCAGGCGCTGAGCGCGAGCATGGTGGCAGCGATACCGACGACGATGCCGGAGGTACGGGTGAGCTTCATGTGCTTCCTCGATTCTTGGTTGGACGTGCGGTTGGTTGAGTTGACCGGGCGCCGAATCAGCAGAGGCTGCTGTGGGCGGCGGCGAGGTCGGCGGGCGGGTTGACGATCTCGGTGTAGACCGAACAGAACTGCTTGGTGAGCAGCTCCTTCTGACCCTTGTCGGCGGCGGTGGTGATGCCGTTGACCAGGTCGCGCTCCTGACGCACCAGCGAGTCCTGGTAGGACTGGCTGGACTTGTTGATGTCGCGCTGACGCTGGGTGTTCTCGGCCTGGAACCACCAGCCGGCCTGCCAGCCAGCGAACACGAGGGTGGCGAAGAGCAGCGCGGCGACGATGATGCCACCGACGAGCTTTCCGAAGTCCTTCATGGATGTTCCTCCTGAATCGAGTACTGTGCTTCCTCGATCAACTCTGCGCAAGTAAGTAATGAGTTTAATTGCAAAGGGTTGATCGAAGAAGATTCCTAGCTTGTTAAGTTGCTTGCAGGATTCTAAACTCGCAAACGTTATGTATGATAGCATAAACATAATAATTTGTCAATACCCTGCTTGTGCATACAGGATATTTGCTATACTAAACCTATGTATAAGCGGATTCTACTCAAACTTTCAGGGGAACAACTACAAGGTAATCATGAAGGCGGCATAGATGCCGAGCGGGTGAAGTGGATAGCGAACCAAGTGCGCAGTGTGCTAACGAGTGGCACCCAGATTGTGATTATGGTGGGTGGCGGCAACTACGCACGGGGTGCGCAGCTGGCGGGTAATGGCATTGGCCCCGTGACTGCCCACAATGCCGGTATGCTTGCTACGCTGATGAACGCAATGGTTGTGAGCGATATATTTAACGCTGAACATGTACCTACCGTTGCATTGAGTAGCGTCGAAGTGAATCAGTTTGTTGATCAATACACGTACCGTCGGGCTGAGCACCATATTGGCAAGGGCCGAGTGGTGATTGTGGGTGGTGGTATTGGACGGCCATTTTTGACGACCGATACGGCTGCGGTGAACCTAGCGCTTGAAATGAACTGCGATGTAGTGATTAAAACCACCAAGGTTGATGGAGTATATAATGCTGACCCCACCCAAGACCCCACCGCACGTAAGTACGACAAACTAACCTACCAAGAAGCTTTGAGTAACCCAAATATTGCTGTCATGGATAAGGCGGCAATTGGCCTTGCGATGGAAGACGACAAACCAGTTATTATTTGCGATTTACTCACTGATGGCAATATTGCGCGCGCTGCTGCAGGCGAACAGATAGGCACACTAATTTCAGTATAGGGTTGCTATACTTGCAAATTTATTGTATTTATGCTATAATGTGATGTTATGGGACGTCTGTTCCGCGCTAGCGGGATGACTTCCGTGTAGCTTTCCAATTCACCATCACACAATCTGAGAGGACTGATCATGGCTTTTGTCGACGACCTTCGTCGCAACTTCTACATCCTGTCGCAGAACTTCCCGAGCACCGGTCCGGTGCTCGAGCAGGCCCTCTTCGCCCTGGTGGCGCGTGAGCACGTGCTCTGGTACTCCCTTCCGGGACGCGCCAAGAGCCAGCTGTCGGGGAGCATCTTCGGGATGTTCACCGGGGCGCCCACGTTCACCATCCAGTGCACCAAGGACACGCCACCGGAGTCCATCTTCGGCAACATCATCCCGAAGATGCTCATGGAGAACGGCCACGAGGTGTACAACCTCGAGGGCGGTCTCGTCACCAGTGTGTTCGCGTTCCTGGACGAGTTCATGGACCTGGCCGACATGGTCATGCGGTCCACGAACAGCGTTCTGAACGAGCGCCTGTTCTTCGCCAAGGACATGGGCGGCGAGATCAAATCGCCGCTCCACACCGCCATCGCCACCAGCAACTACCTGCGCCAGCGGGAGGCCACGCAGGCGGTCATCGACCGCTTCATGTGCAAGGCCTATCTGCGGGGCATCGACGGCGTCGCCGATTCGATGCGTGCAGGCAACACCTACCTGGACTACTCCGGCAAGCGTCTGGCGCTGCCCCACCTGCCCTACGAGGGCCTGGCGGAGCTCGCGGACCGAGCCGGCAAGTCCGAGAAGGATGGTGGCGTCAAGATCAGCGACGGCATGCGCTTGCTGCACGTGCTGCTCGTCACGGAGTTCCAGCGTCGCCGTACCAAGGCGGCGCAGGACGCGTGGCAGAAGGAGCAGGCGGCGTCCGGTACCCAGCAACTCATCACGGACGGCATGCCGACCCCGGTGGAGCTGGGTGTGCCGGACATCAGTCCGCGCACGCTCGTCAAGCTGCACGACTTCACCCGCGCCAGCGCGGTGCTGGAGGGACGCAACGCGGTCACTCAGACCGACATGCGAGCCATCCAGTACGGGCTCATCACCATCGGTGACGAGTCAGGTGACGACGTCATCTGGGCCAGTGTCTGCCGCGACATGCTCGGCATGAACGAGCGGCAGGTGCGCAATCTCGAGCAGCTCGGCGCTCTGGCGGCCCAAGTGGGCCAGCTTCAGGCCGAGCGCAGCGAGACGACTGGCATCCAGCTCCGCGTCAGCGGCCAGCTGTATGCCGCGAGCACGCTCAGCACCCAGCAGCTCAAGCAGATGCTCGGGGGCAAGCACATGACGCTCAACATGGCGGTCGACGCCATCGGCGACGACATCAAGAAGCTCACCCTGCCGCACACCGGCTTTGACCTGTTGAAGGGATGGTCGTGACGAACAATTCTCCGAAGGCAGCGGCACCCAGGCCTCGTGCCCGGGTGCCGCTGTCGGTGACTGAGCAGTCCTGGTACAAGCTGCAAGAGCTTCTCGCGAAGCTTCCGCAGCTTCTCAAGCTGTTCAAGTGGCCGCGGAGGAAACCGTCGAACGACGGCCAGCCCCCCAAGAACCCCACACCCCCACCACCGCCGAAGCCCCAGAACAAGGGGACGGAGCGGTATGAGGTGCAGGATTCTGCCGGTCAGCAGGTGGCCGAGAGCGCCACACTGACCAAGGCCCACGAACAGTGGAAGCAACTCACTCAGCAGCAAGGCCGCATCATCGATCGCAAGACGGGACAGGATGTTACTCCGACTCCCGACGACAACGGTCGATACGTCGTGCTCGACAAGACTGGCAAGCCGGTTGGCTCGTACGACGATCGCAGCAAGGCTGAAACGGTTTGGCGGGAGCAGACTAACCAAGAAGGCAAAATCATCGACATGCAAACGCAGACTGATGTGACGCCGAAGGTTGAGAAGCCTCCCCTGACCGACGAGCAGCTCGACGCGCTTGCAGGTATGATTGGCGGTCACAGCGCCAGTCACCTGTTTGACAGCAACAACCTGAGCGTCGATCCCGAGCTCGTGGCTGAGCTGATGCGTGCCCTCAACAAGTTGCCTGTTCCCGCTTACGACATCACCAACCTTCGCGGTCGGGGTCGCAATACCCCGATGAAGACGGTGCCGATTGTTCGCCGCAAGGTGGAAATCGTCACCGTCAAGAAGCCGGTGGAAGTCGAACTGCCCGGCCCTCGTCGGCCGAGCAGGCGAATCTTCGTTCCCTACCCCACCGATGACCCCGAGCCCACGTACGTTCGTGGTGTGAAGGACATCGCCAACGTCAACCCGCGTGCGTATGCACTCCCTACCGAGGTGTTCAACCACCGACTGGTAGGGCGCAAGCTGACACGGCGCGCTTACCAGGAAGAGATTCCTGGCGAGCAAACCGTGCAGAAGCGCAACGTGTTGCAGGAGTTCGAAGAGCCCAAGGTGACCGAGTGGACCGAGAATGTCGAGGTGGCCGAGGAGCAGCAAGCGCAGCTTCTCGAAGTCATCGTCGACGTTTCCGGCAGCATGGACGGGATGTGCATCAACCTAGCCATCGCGCTGGCGTGTGTCATCATCGGCGCGCACCTTGAGGACGACTCGCGGTACCTGTACCGCCAGTTCGCCACCATGGTGGGTAAGCTGACCGATGCCAAGACGCCAGCCGAGCGCCGCACGTTGATGAAGGACCTGCTGACTCAGAAGAACGATCTGGGCGGCAGTACTAACATCATTCCGGCTATCGCCATGGGCGCAGATGACGTACGAGAGCGTGCGCTCAAAGGCCAAGCCTGCGAGCTGCTGCTCATCACCGATGGCGGCGATGACTGGGTCACTTCCGACTCGGTGTACGAAGCCATTGGCGACGACGTCACGCTGCACACGGTCATCGTTGGCGGATCCTCGAACGAGGCGCTCAGGCGACTGAGCACCACGTACTACGAGCTCAACGGCGACTCTGACGGTCGTGTGATGGGAACCAGCTCGCGCGGAAAGGTTGCTTCGGCGACCCCGTGAACCCATGACCCCCGCGGTCCCTGGATACCTAGTATCTGGGGACCCGGGGGTTCTTCATTTTTAAAAGAATGTGAGCGGCGAGTTACAATCTTCGCATTCCACTGTTTGAGCCAAAATACGTCGGTGTTTTTTGCAAAAATTATGCCGATGCGCGTGGCGCTTGTTGCGATAGCGGCTGAGTTTAATGACGAAGTTTGCCGTGATGAGAATGATGAGAATGTGAGAACTAATAATGGTATACATCGTAAATAATTTTCCCAGTACAGATTGCGGCAGGTGGTCACCATAGCCGACGGTAAACCAAGTCTGGGTAGCCCACCATAGTGCATCGAGTGGCGAAACATGCTCTGCTGTCATATAAACAAAGGTACAAAAGAAAAAGTTAACAACGTACACCGCAGCAACTCTGTGCGTACTGCTTACAAAATCCAGAAATGTCACCACGGTTTTGTCTGCTAAGGAGGACATACTTTTACTATAAATGCAGGGATGGTATCCGCAAATATTGTAAAAATAGTGTATATATGATATAATAAATATATAGCGTCTTGCTACCCTGCCCTTTCGATTGGGCACGATCATTGAAAAGAGGTGTTATTGTGAGCAAGCTCCACAGTGCATTCCGCAGCACAAAGCTGCACGCCAGCTCAACTGGCGCGCATATCGTGCTGTTGCCGGGATGGCTAGGGTGGGCTAATCGTCAGTACGCGCCAGTGATGTCGGTTCTCAGGGGGGTCGGTTCCGTAACAGGAATTGACTACACGGGTCCGTACTTCAACTCAGAGCGCATCATTCGCGCAGTCGCGAGCGGTATCGCCAAAAAGGCGGCCCGTGACGAACAGGTCATCCTTCTCGGATCATCGCTCGGTGCCATGGTGAGCTTGTACGTGCTCGAAGAGCTCACGCGCTCCCACCGCACCGACCTTGTGTCGGCCGTGCTCATCGACCCGCCGAGCGGAGCTGACTCTCTCAAGGGTGTTCCAACACCCCTGGGACCCCTGGCAGCAAAACTGGGCCATCTTCCCCTGCGGTTCAACAAAGGGCCGGTCAACAAGTTCTTCCAAAAGGCCTTCTGCAGCGGCATCAAGGACGATGCTCCAATCGAGGTTCCTGCAGGAACTCGAGACAAGCTCGCCTACCGCAAGCAGGTCCAGCGTGAGTGCTACGAAGGTCAACAGGGCTTCAGCCCGACACTCTCCTTTGGCGAACTGGCCTGGATGTGCCGAGTCGGCAACGATGGCACGCTCGCAAGGGCTACCACCGAGGCCAATGGCCAGTTCACCGTCACCCACATCGCCTGCACTGGCGACAACGAGGTCGTGCAAAACCCATTGACGCAGGACTTCTACAAGAAACACCTGCCCTCGGCTCGCTTCCTCGAGAACCCGACGAATCACACCGACTTCTCTCAGATGGCACCATCCTGGCGTCAATTCCTGAGTGAGCAGGTGTTCGTCTAACACCAACCCTCCGTAAGACGCTTCGCCCCGGTCATTGTACCGGGGCGTAAGCATATGTCACGGTAGTCTTTTGCAGATCTGCGTCGCTACCCTCGCGCTGTTTGCCCAACTATAGCGGCGGACATTTTGATGGCCGGCGGCGATGTAGCGCTCGCTCGTCGTTTTGTCAGCAAATCGACGCATTACTTCGGCAGCTTCATTAGGATTGTTAGGGTCAAAATAGAGCACACTATCTTTGCCGATTTCATGAAAAATGGGCGTGTCGGCACAGCCAAACGGTACGCCGCGTTGCTGAGCCTCAAGAACTGGCAGTCCAAAGCCTTCAAGCCGACTTGCGCTCATGCTACAGCGTGCTTCGGAAAGCGCTTTTTTGTATTGCTCATCCGTTGCTCCATCGTATATGACGACGCGTTTTGTGACGCCAAGCTGGCGCATACGTTCTACGAGCTGTGTGCGGCGCACGAGCGGCATTTTGCCGCATAAATGCAGGGTTACTTCGGGGGCGAGTGGTAACGCGTCAATTAAGCATTCGACATTTTTGTATGGAGTGAAGGCGCCCATGTATACAACGTTGTTTTTGCTGTAGTGTTGCCTGTTGGTTGGATCAGCGAAGCTTTCATTTACGGCATTACTGACCGTAGTGATGGGTCGCTTGGTAGCGTGAGCATCGAGGAGTTCTTGCCGCGCGGTGCTGCTGACTGTGGCGATGTGGTCGGCACGGTTGAGTTGCCAGCGCATCGGCCAATAGGAAGTATGAAAAAGCCACCAGCCAAAACGGATGTACCACGGCAACCATTGGGGGGGTGTACGATGAGTGAAGTAAATCATATCATGAATAGTAAGGACGAGTTTGTAGCGCTTACCCAGTGTGCCCATCATAAAAAAAGGCGAATATACTACAGTGTGCCCTGCTGCCGTAATGCGGCGAGCTAACGTTAGTGCTTCGGCAACGATATTGTTGGGGTTGTTGGCAAGTAAATAATTACCTTTCGGCAGTTTTTCGAGCTGGCGCTTGTCGTGAATAAGCCAGGTGATGTCGAGGTCTTTGCGAGCTGCCATAGCATGTGCGAGTTCGTGGCTATAGCGGCTGACGCCATCAAAACGATTCTCAACCAGTATCCACCGGGCGTCAAACAAGATTTTCATACTTTATAGTATAAACCACTGCAATAAAAAGTGCCTGGGAATGCACGAGTGTGCGGGTTCCCAGGCTTGGCGGCTCAGCCGTGCTTGTGGCCGCGGTTGGCGCAGTCTCGGTCGCGTGCATCTTGGTCGCGTTGCTGTTGCTCGGCGATCTGACGGTCACGTTCGGCCTGCTCGCGCTCTGCTTGACGCATGAGTGCATCCAGCTGGCTCATGGAACACCTCCTAGGGGTTTGAGCAAATGAGTTAATAATATTTTACAATATTTAACTAAAATATGCAACATTCTGTGAGTGGTATAATGAATCAATATGAAGATTCTTATTGCAGCAGACCTTCACTGGCCCGTTCTCAATGGCGTTGCCACGTTTAGTCGAAACCTAGCACGCGGACTGGCCGAGCAGGGCCACGAAGTCGTTGTGATTGCCCCTAGCCAAAATGGTAAAAAGAGTGTCGAAGTTGACGGTAATTACACGATTTATCGAACTCGCTCAACGGTGTTCCCTTTTTACCAGAACTTTCGCATTAGTGTCACGCCCCAGCTAGAAGTTCGCAAAATTATTCAAGAGTTTGCGCCAGATATCATTCACATTCAAATGGTGCTGGGTATAGGCCAAGCGGCATTAATGTTTGGCCGACGCTATGACATACCAATTGTGAGTACCAGCCACGCAATGCCCGAAAACCTGATGGATAATCTCAAAAAAGCGGCGATGTTTAGTCGCCCTATCAACTATTTGCTGAGTGACTATGGACGACGATTCCATAGCCGTGCCGACGTTATCACTTCGCCAACCGCATCGGGGCTCAAGTCATTTGGCAAGCACGTCGATAAAGTTACAAAACCCATTGAAATTATTAGCAATGGAATTGATTTGCGCGAATATACTCCGGGTCCTGCCGATAAAACCCTTTACAAAAAATACGGGTTACCAACGGATCGCCCTATTGTGATGTACATTGGGCGTATGGATGCCGAAAAGCACTTGTGGGTGCTCATTAAGGCAATGCGACGGTTGCTTAAAACCCACAAGGTACACGCGCTCATTATTGGCGATGGTGTTGATCGTGAACATATGATTAAGCTCGCACATGAGCTGGGTATCGCCGAGCATATTACCTTTACTGGACGAGTGAGCGATGAAGATAAGGTTGCTCTCGAGCGTGTGGGGACGCTTTATGCAATTTCAAGCCCCGCTGAACTGCAAAGTATTGCCACACTTGAAGCAATGGCATGTGGGCAACCAGTTGTTGCGGTTGACGCTGGCGCTCTGGCCGAACTATGCCATGATGGCGAGAACGGCTTTTTGTTTGCACTCGATGACGATGAAGGGATGGCTGAAGGGATCGCTAAAATTATTGGCGATAAAGCACTGCGTGAAGCATTTAGCAAAGCATCGCTAAAGATTGCTAAAACTCATAATCTTGACCACACCATTGCGGCATTTGTGAAGCTCTATAAGCGCACTATCACAAACAAGCAAGAAGAAATTGCCCGTCGTCCCGTAGGGTTTGTTGATCGAATTAAAGAGAGTGAGCTAGCGGAATATATGGAGTTTTGGTCTAGCGAAGATCGAGAAACGAAGAAATAGCTTGGCTAACTTCGTGCGGGCGCTCATAGTGTGCTAGGTGGCCAACGCCATTGAGAATGATGAACTGTGTTGGCGTGGCAGCAGAAACGAGTTTTTGCATTTGGGCCAGTGGCGTCACGTTGTCGGCATTGCCTGTGATGAGAAGTAGCCGTTTTTTTCTTAGGGCGTCGGCATTGTCGATAGCCCCCTGACGATTGATGTCGTGGTGGAGCTTGCTATAAAATTCGATACTACTGATATAGTTAAGGTTATCAAAGTGGTGTTCATGGATTGCTTTACGCAGTTGGCGGTCGCTCGTTGTCATGATGGTGTGGGTAATTGCACGAGTAATAGTGCGGTTTTTTACGAGCCGCTCCCCTACTTTTGGTAGTTTGTAGCCGAGTCCGTACTGCAATGCTCCCAGTATTGCGCCCGCTCGGCGCTTATCGTTTTTGGTAATCGCCGTAGGAACAGGGCTGAGTAGAATCATTTTAGAATCGTAGAGGTCAGGCGCTTGGCGAACCATACTGCTTACCACAAGGCCACCCATGCTATGGCCAAGGATGTGCGGTGGCGTGGGTAGCTGGAGTGCTTGTACAAATTCATTGGTCAGTCGCGCGATGGCATCGATAGTCCAGTCTGAACGCTGTGGTAAATCGGTTTCCCCAAAACCTGGTAAGTCCGGCACAATAAAGCGGATGTTTGGCAGGAGCGGAATAATGTACTGGAAGCCTTTGTGATTGCCGGTAAAGCCATGAATAAGCACCATGGTCGTTGTAGCCTGTGGGTGGTATTGCCAGTAGCGAACGCGTAGGCCATGAGCAAGTATAAGTGAATGTTGCACGAATTAGCCTTTCATCATCCGACTATGCTCGCGGTCAAGATCGCGTTTTTTGATAGTTTCTCGCTTGTCGTATCGCTTTTTACCCTTACCAAGTGCAATGACGAGTTTGATGTATTTACCTTGGTTAAGGAGTTTCGTCGGGACAATGGTCATGCCATCTTTTTTGCGAGCAGCGAGCAAAGTAATTTGCTTACGACGTGCCAGCAGCTTACGTGGTTCGGTATCGATTGTACGAGCACCCGGCTTGCCGCGTTCATTGATCTTAAGGCTGAAGCTGGCATTGTTGAGCCATAGTTCGTTGCCTCGTATAGATACGAACGAGCCTTTAAGCTGAATATGCCCATCGCGGGCCGCACGAGTTTCGGGGCCGCTTAAAACAAGTCCCGCTACTAATTCGTCGCCAAGTTCATAGTCGAAGCGAGCGCGGCGATTAACAATCGGCGCACGTGACGGGGCTTTGCTTGGTGACTTTTTTGGCTTTGCCATGACATTAGTATAACAAAAAACGCCCCAGATAAGGCGTATGGTGTGCCGCTTGGCGGCCAAGGTGCAGCGCATGAGCATGCAGCTTGGCCGCCGAAGCGGGGGGTAGGTCAGCGCTCGAACGGGTCGTACCCGGGGTCCTCGCCGTCGTAGCCGTCCTCGCCGAAGATCCTGACGATGTCGACGCTGAGGTCGGCACCGCCGACCAAGCTGCCGAGGACCGCGATCAGGTCGCCGATCTCCGGGTTGGCGATCGCGCACAGCATGGCGCTGCCCTCGTCGAGCATCCGCTCGAGCGCCTGGCCGGCGGCCTGCTGGTATCTGGTCTGCTCGTCGGCGCTGAGCTCGGCGTAGTGCCTGCTGGCGTGCTCGCCCAGGGTCCAGGTGAGCGTCGCGCCCTCGATCTCGATGGTGAGGGTGACGGGCTCGACGTGCTCCTCGCCGACGTGCTGGTCGGTGGTCTCGAACGTGTCGGTGCTGGCCATGGTATCCTCCTAGGATGTCGATGGTGGCCTACAAATTATATTATAGCAAAAAATACAGAATTTGTCAATAAAATCGCCACTCATGCTGCCGTGACGGCAGACATGAGTGGCGTATGGGGGTTCGGGTCAGCCGCTGGCGCTGTCGCGCTGGATGCGCATCAGGCTCCTGCGATCGAGCTCCGCGATGATGCCGGTGTACACCAGGGCGATGGACGCAGCCAGGTTGCCCTGACCGAGCATGACTTCGCTGGCGAAGCCGCCATCCCTACCGACATCTGCCAGAGCCTGCTCGGCCGCGTCGAGCAACAGGTTGCGTTGGTCGATGAGCTCATCGCGAGTCAGGGTCTGGTACGCCGGGTATTGCGGTGTTGCTGCCACGTAAACCTCCTGAAGGTGCAAGTCCCAGGTGTAGGACCAAGTGCTAAAACTATACAACATTAGCTATAAATAGTCAATGTAACAGAGGTATGATAGAATAAGACGCATGATTGCCGACGTCACGATTACCGAAAAATCATTTGGTCCCAAGGTACTGATGACCGATGTTAAATTTAGTGTGGATAATGGCGAAAAGATTGGTATTGTTGGGCGCAACGGCGTAGGCAAAAGTACACTTTTTGGTATTCTTGCCGGCAATGACCAAGATTACACTGGCGAGGTTATTTATCGGCGCGGCGTGACGGTCGTGTCTACGGCTCAGGAGCACCACGGTGATGAGGATACAACCGTGCTGCAGTATGTGCTTGCCGGTTTGCCCGAATACAGCCACTTGAGTCATATTATGGAAACCTACCCCGAAACCATGGGTACTAACATGCGAAAAATCAATGAGTATACCGAGGCGTTGGAGCGGTTTGAACAAAAAGGGTTTTACCAGATAGAGAGTGTCATTGAGCAGGAGCTTGAAAAGTTTCAGCTTGCTCATGTAGCTCACCGTCCCCTTCGCACGCTGAGTGGCGGCCAAAAACGGCTGGTAGAAGTGGTAAAAGTGATGCATGCCGATGCGCATTTGGCACTCCTTGATGAACCGACAAATCACATGGACTATGTTGCTAAAAAGCAATTCATTGATTGGCTCGAAGCTGCGCGCGAAGCAATGCTGATTGTGACACATGACCGTGATGTATTAAAGCAAGTCGATAGGATTATTGAGATCAAAGATGGCGGCTGCCAAAGCTTCAAGGGCAACTACGATGCCTATTTAAAACAGAACGCTGTACACACCGGTACCGCTATGAACGAGTTCGAACTGATTGAGAAACGCATGGCGAACCTGAAAATTAAAGTGGCAGATTACCAGCGACTCAAGGAAAAGTCTCGCAACCCGGCAACAATTCAAAAATTTAAACGGCTCGAAAACCAGGCGCGGGCTGAACTAGCTGAGCTTGAGCAAAAGGAAAAACCAAGTTTTTGGATAGATAAGGACTCGGTTGAAGGGCTTAACTATAAAGTTGCTGGCCAATACGAAAAGTTCAAGGCGCGTAATATTCGCTTAAACCTTAAGGATGGGAGTATGCGCAGCCAACGTAAGCTTGTTGAAGCGCGCAATTTGGCGCTTGGTTATGGCGATACGATTCTGTTTGAAGGTGTAACAATTGATTTGCGTGAAGGTGAAGCGCTTGAGCTGCGCGGACGAAATGGTGCGGGTAAAACAACCCTCATTAAAACGCTTCTCGGTGATAAAACTGTAATGCGCTTTGATGGTGAGTTGGCACTCGATGCGAACGTAACAGTAGGTATTTACGAACAGGAAGTGAGCGATGTGTACTTCCAGCTTCCTTTGGTCGACGCAATTGAGCGTATGTATCTTGACCGCGGCCTAACAATATCGGGGACCAAAACTCGCCAGCTGTTGGCAGACTATTTGTTTACAGAAAGTGATGGCCGCATACCAATCGCAAAGCTTAGTGGCGGCCAAAAGGCACGTTTTCAGCTGATTAGTATGCTTGCGAACAACCCGCAGCTTTTGATTCTTGATGAGCCAACCAATCACCTTGATCTGCCAAGTATTGAAGAACTTGAAATAGCGCTAGAAAAATATAGTGGCGCTATTCTCTACGTGAGCCACGATCAGTATTTTCGTGAAGCTATTGGTGGCGCGGTTGTGCAAATCGGAGCAATATAAGGTTAGTTCACGAGGCCCTTTGCCTTCAATAGTTCATCAATCTTCTTGCGATCAAATCCGAACACCAGCTCGCCGTCGATGTCGGTTACGGGGACACCACTGGTGCGGCCGTCGGTCTTTTGCGCCAGCTCATCGAACGCAGCGGTATCATTTTCAATGTCTTTATCGACAAATGCCACACCTAGGTGATCAAGGTATTGTTTTTCTGTTTTACAAAATGCGCACCACGGCGTGCTGTATACAATTACCTTTGCTGCTTCTGCCATAACCATCCCCTTTGCTGTTCTATTTAGTGTCTAGTATATAAAAAATGACGCTAGATATCAATTATCATTATGCTTATAGTCAATCTATACCAGTAGTGGTAAAATGATTGCATGAAGATGCACCGCATGCGCGAACAGGGCTTTGCTTTACCGACGATCGTAATTGCCTCGCTCGTATTATTTATGGTGCTGGTGGCTGCTGTCGGCAGCGCCTCGAGCATCCGCGCCTCTCTTGACACGCAGTTTTTTCAGCAACTGGCCAAAGACGCCGCCGAATCGGGTTCTGCTCAGGCAAATGAATGTCTTGCGAACAACAACTACTTAGCAACATGGACCAACGCTTCCCCGCTGCGGCCTAACACAAACTGCAACGGTGGTGCTGCGTGTACCGATGTTGCTAAATGCTTTGTGGTCAAGACCCCTAACTACAACTCATCTTACTCAGTTGGCTCTGTAACTGATGCGGGGTCTGGTGTACAGACATTTACTATTACGGCAACCGTTTCACTCACCCGTGCATCGACAGGGGCAGCCTGGAAAACATATAGCAGTACCTCACGTATTCAAACGGGCGGTCAAGTAAATACGAAATCAGTGGTATTTGGCTATACCTCTGGCGGGTCGGCAGGTGCATTCTTTTCTATTGTTGGCGCAGACGGTATATTGCGCTCGGTTGGCTTAAACCAAAATGGTCAGCTGGGCGATGGCACCCTGAACAACGCTACTTCACCCGTAAAGTTTGATGCACCAACCACCTTGCCTATCGTTGCTGCCTACTCAAATTTCCTTTCAGCCGGCAATAGTATTGTCGCGGTTGATTCTGCCGGGAACGCCTATGCAGCTGGCCTTAACGATCACGGCCAACTGGGCGTAGGGTCAACTTCTACTAATGTTACAACGCCCATGAAAGTAATATTACCTGCGGGAGCAAGAGTGACCGGCGTTACAATTGGAGGGGCTACCACTTTTTATGTTTTGGCAGATGGTAATGTGTATGTAGCCGGTGATTGCAACATTGGCCAGCTGGGCACAGGGGTAGGCTCTGGGTGTACTGATGCGAGAACTCCTGTAAGGGTTGGTCTCCCAACGCCGAACCCGGCTGATCCAAACACAATGCCAACAACCGATCTCGTATCTGATGGTTGGACATCGTATATTCGTATGGCGGGTGGAAGAGTGTATGTATGGGGTGCAGGCTGGATTGGACAAACCGCAAGTGGCACTGGCGCAAAGCCATATAGCGTGTTATCGCCAGTGACTATTGGCACGTACGGTCAAACGGGCCAGCCCAAAGCAACAAAAATATTTACAGATGGTGGAACGATATTTATTCTTGATGACACCGGCACGCTTAAATCAGCAGGCAGTAATCGCAATGGCCAGGCAGGAAACAATTCCAGCGAGATATATAACAATCATCGTGGAGTGTGTGTTACAGCATCTACCAACTTAATAAACGTTACTCTTGCAGGGTGCAATGCTGGAGTGTATCAATTGTTTCAACATCGGAGCGATTTAACATTTTACAATGCGACGACAAATAGATGTCTGGAAGTTCAAGCAGATGCACGAACCGTTAGACAAAATGTTTGTAGCACATCAAACTACCAAAAATTTAATTATGTAAACCCACTCTATTACAAAAATGTTCAAACGGGTGCCTGCTTTAATAACGCCAATGCTGATGGAGTGACATTTGAAGTATATCCCACCTGTGATAATGCTACCTACCCCACTGAAAACTGGGAAATGACGAATACTAAGCTCATGCCCTTTACCGCACCTGGAATGACAGGTCTAATCACGAAGATATCATCTGATCAAGAAAGTGTGAGTGTGATGACCTCAACCGGTGAGGTGTGGAGTGCTGGGCTTAATACTTCGGGGCAATTTGGAAACGGCACCACGGGATGGGTTCAGTACACCCCTGTTAAATTTAATTTGCCAGTTGGGGTAAAGGCGGTGGATATATACGCAACTAATGTATATATCAATGGCTACATTGGGTATCAAAACCTGATGGTAGTTGGCGACAATGGAAAAGTGTATGGAGCTGGCGGTAATCTAACTGGTCAGCTGGGCAACGGAACAACATCTGGACTGAGCGCCAATCCAAACCCTGTTGCTGTGAATGGGATTGATGGTGTGACGATACAGGCCAAATCTGTTCAAAGCGGACGTGGTACAACCGTAATATTTGCTAACGGTAATCGAGTATATGCAGTCGGCAACAACGCAAATGGTCAGCTTGGCGACCCCCTGTTTACCGGTAGTTATAGCACGTCCATTATTCTTAACCAGTATGTGAACAAGTTTATTCCTATTCAGTACTAGGCGTTGGCTTACTTGTGAGGTACCAACCTCCGTCGTAGGGTGATTGATAAATACTCAACTGGAGCTCAGGGTAATAAAGCATTTGCTGCTCGGCTGCTTTTTGAGCAGACTGTCTGCTCGCATAGCGGGTTTTTTGCGCTTCTGGTCGTAACTGTGGTATTTTTCGCGTCACTTTTTGCGTATGATTTCGTCGTGGCATCTAGTATATTTGCCTTTCTGCTGGTATAGTATATGGGTACATGAGTAGCAAATCAACCGAGGGAGATGACCCTGGTCCCTCCCCTGCGACTGTTTTGATATTGTCGATTGCCGATACGACGTGGCGCATGTTTGTGCCAATCATCGGACTCTTACTCCTCGGACGCGCTGCAGATAGTGCTTGGCGCACCGGGCATCTATGGATGGCAATTGGAACGATCGTCGGTATTGTTATCAGTGGTTTGCTTATTAAACAGCAATTAGAAAGGAAGGTCTAGCCATCTATGGAGCATCTTGAAATCCATCTGCCTGCAGCACAGCTGTTTCATATTGGTCCCCTTCCTATTACCAATACAATGGTCCTTGGTGGTATTGGTGTACTCGCTATGATTATTATTTTGGTAACTGCAGCACAGCAATTAAAGGCCGGGAAATCAAATCGATTTACCGGCTTTATTCAATGGGTATTCGAGGGTATGTATGGTGTTGTTCACGAAATTATTCCCGACAAAAAAATGGCTCGTAGTATTGCTCCACTTGCGCTTACTATTTTCTTCACGGTACTCAGCACGTATTGGATTAGCATTATTCCGGGGGTTGGAAGCGTAACGCTGGGTGGTAAGGAATTACTTCGAGGCCTGCCAACCGACCTTAACTTCACGTTCGCGCTTGCCATTATCACCATGGTAGCAGTGCAGTTCTATGCTATTAAGTATCATGGATTTTTTGGCAATGCTAGGAGATACCTTATTAATCCACTCAAAAACCCTATTGGAGCTTTTGAAGGTTTTTTGGAATTAATTGGTGAATTTTCGCGATTGATTGCCCTGAGTCTACGTTTGTTTGGCAACGCGTTTGCGGGCGAAGTACTGTTGCTTATCATTGGTTTACTGAGTGGTTACTTCGCAAGTTTGAGCCTGCCATTTTTCATGGCGTTTGAGTTATTCATCGGATTCATCCAGGCATATGTGTTCTTCATGCTTACCCTTATTTTTGCCTCATTGGCGACACAGTCGCATGGTGGCGCCCATTCTTCCGACCATTCCCCCGCTCGCGCTAAACCCGTAGAAGTGGAATGATGAACCAAGAAAGTAATAAATTATTCATAATAAAGGAGAAATTATGGAACTAAAAGAACTAGCATTTGGCCTGACATACGCTATTCCTGCACTTGGTGCGGCATTGGGCGTGGGATTGATTGGTATGGCTGCCTTAAACGCAGCAGGTCGTAACCCAGAAAAGATTGGTGACTTGCGCACACTCATGATCACCGCTATCGTGTTTGCCGACTCACTTGCGATTATTGGTATCATTGTTGCTTTTATTGCAAAGGGTTAGTGGTTCATGCAGGTAATAGCACAATTTGCTAGCACTGAAGCGGCCAGTACCGGCCCGATTGCTGCGCTTGGAATTGACGGTACATTATTGCTGTTTCAGCTCATTGCGTTTGGGTTGCTGGTGTTTGCGTTAAATAAATGGGTTTTTCCAGTTTTCATAAGTACTATTGATAAGCGCCAGGCGATGATTGAAGAAAGTACCCGTGCTGCAGTAGATGCTGAAAAAAATGCGGCAAAAACGCAGCAAGAGATTGACAAACTACTGAGCAAGGCGCGCAGTGACGCCCGAGAAATTGTTGCTACAGCCAAAGATGAATCGGCAGGTATGATTGTAGAGGCCGAAACAAAGAGTAAGCAGCAAGCCGAGCGCATATTGGCTAATGCCCAAGAATCAATTGCCAAAGAAGTGCTGGCGGCCAAAAAAGAATTACACAACGAAACGATTGAGCTCGTGGCCCAAGCAACTGAAAAAGTTGTTGGTAACGCCCTGAACGGGAGCATTGATAATAAAGTCATTGCCAGTGCCTTAAAGGACGCAAAATAATGCAGGCAAAACTTTCACGCCGTAAGATAGCCGACCATGTAGCAACGGTAATTGCTAACGGGGGTGACGTAAGCGAGGTACTGGAGCAGGTTGCAGCCTATTTATTAGAGACGCGCCGAACACGGGAAGCTGAATTGGTAATCCGCGCGATCGAAGATACCTTGGTAGAGCGCAGTACTGTCGTGGGGACCGTCACGACTGCGCGCCCACTTGATACGACACTGCGTGAAAGCATAGAAGCCCTTATTGCGGCGAAGTCGGTTTATTTGCGTGAAGTAGTAAACCCAGCAGTTTTGGGCGGGGTGCTCGTTGAAACCCCGGGCAAAAAATTCGACGCAACTATACAATGTAAAATCCTGGCTCTTAGCCGGGCAAAACAATAGAAAGGACTATTGATGGCTGACATAGCAGTAACAGAACTATCAAAAGGCCTGCGCGATGCGATTGCTAAGCTGGAACTCGACGGCAAAATGGAATCGGTTGGCATCGTCACTCGTGTTGGGGACGGTGTTGCGTGGGTACATGGCTTGTCGAGCGCAGGGTACAGCGAGGTGCTTCAGATTGAAACGAAACATGGTATTATTGAAGCCTTTGCACTTAACCTGATGGAAGACGAAATTGGCGCGGTACTCCTGGGCAGCGACCAAGGGGTTGCCGCTGGCGACACAGTAAAGCTTAAGGGTGAGGTGCTTAGCGTACCGGTAGGGCCTGAATTGCTTGGCCGCGTCGTTAACCCACTGGGTGAACCGCTGGATGGCGGCCCGGCAATTACAACGAAGGCTCGCGGTGCGGTTGAACGCGAAGCGGTTGGTGTACTTGGACGCAAGCATGTGCATGAACCACTCATGACAGGTATTATGGCGATCGACGCCATGTTCCCTATTGGCCGTGGCCAGCGAGAGTTGATCATTGGGGATCGTCAGACTGGTAAAACTGCTATTGCCATCGACACCATGATTAACCAAGCGCGCCAAAAAACTGGTGTGGTAAATGTATATGTTGCGATTGGCCAAAAACTTTCTAAGGTTGCTCGACTTGTTGAGCGACTCAAAGAAGAAGGCGTGATGGATCAAACCATTATTGTTGCAACTGGACCGAGTGATCCTGCCTCACTACTGTACTTGGCACCCTATGCTGGTACAGCTATGGGTGAATATTTCCGCGACAATAGCGAGCATGCGCTCATGATTTACGACGACCTGACTAAGCACGCAGTTGCGTATCGCCAAATGAGCTTGTTGCTTCGTCGCCCACCGGGTCGCGAGGCTTTCCCGGGTGACGTGTTTTACTTGCACTCACGCCTACTCGAGCGTAGCAGCAAGTTAAGTGATGATCTTGGTGCGGGTAGCTTGACTGCGCTGCCGATTATTGAAACACAGGCCGGTGATATTTCTGCCTATATCCCAACGAATGTGATTTCTATTACTGATGGCCAGATATTTATGGAAACCGACTTGTTCTACCAAGGCATTCGCCCAGCAATTAGTGCTGGTCTATCGGTAAGTCGTGTGGGTGGTGACGCGCAGACAAAAACTGTCAAAAGCGTTTCGGGACACCTGAAACTTGGATTGAGCCAGTTCCGCGAGCTTGCGAGTTTTGCGCAGTTTGGCAGCGATCTTGATGAAGCCACGAAATCGCAAATTGAGCGCGGGCAACGTTTGACCGAGCTCCTAAAGCAACCACAGTACCAGCCGATGAGCATTTGGGAACAGGCAGCGAGTATTTTTGCGGTGAGTGAGGGACTTTTCGATAAGGTTCCTGCGGCGAGCATCAAGCAAGCACAACAAGCTATGCTTACTCGATTGTGGACTGATCACAAAAAAGACATGCAGGTGCTCAACAAAGGTGCTGAAAAACTAGAAGCCGAGAGTGATGCAGGTAAGCTCATTGCTAAGGTTGGTGTTGTAGCCGCCAAGGGGTTTGAGGGCTAATGGCTTCAACGCAGCAACTAAAAAGTCGCATTCGCTCGGTCAAAAGCACCAAGCAGATTACCAAAGCGATGCAAATGGTTGCCGCAAGTAAAATGCGGCGGGCGCAGGATGCCACGAAAGGCTCTGCTCCCTATGCAGCTGCTGCCGACGAAATTTTGGCATATTTATCAAATCAGGGTGTTACTGATGACTACCCACTGTTTGAAAAACGCCCGATTCGTCGTCGTTTAATTATAGCCGTTGCCGCCGATAAGGGGCTGGCTGGTGCCTATAACTCGAATGTACTCAAGGCCTACGTAGGGCTGTTGCAACGCGATGAGCAGCGCAAGGTAGAGACAGTAACTATTGCTGTGGGCCGAAAAATGTCACAATTTGCTTCACGTCTTAAGGATGTAACGGTGATTGGCTCCTATAACGATATTGCTGATCACCCACAAGGTGCTACGTTCCAGGCAATTTTGAGTACTGCGTGTGATATGTTTCGTAACAAGGAAGTCGATGCAGTATCAGTCGTATACACCAAATTTGTCAGCAGTATGACGCAGGCAGCAGGAATTATGCGTCTCTTGCCCGCCGGTACTCCCGTAGCGAGTATGCATGATGATGTGGGCAATCTTGTGACAGATTCGAGGTATGAGCCATCACCTGCGGTAGTGCTAGACGCTGTGGCATATCGTTTGGTGGGAGCGCGCCTCTACCAAGCACTACTTGACGCGCGCGCGAGCGAACACAGTATGCGCATGCTCGCTATGAAAAACGCAACTGATAACGCCACCGACTTGGCAGATGATCTAACGCTTGTAATGAATAAAGCCCGACAAGGGGCAATTACCCAGGAGCTAAGTGAAATTACTGCTGGCGTGGAGGCGATGAAATAATGTCCGAAAGACCGAGTGACTCAGCCTACCCGCGAGGCATCGTTCCGCCCTATGTATTTGAACAAATGCAGTGGCACGCCAAACTAAAAGATATTGCAGCAGGACTGGCGGCGCTCGCGGCAAAAAGAGCCAGCGAAGAAGAACGAATAGACCATACCAGTGAAGGTGAACTGAACAACGAGAAAGAACAAGGAGAAAACAATGGCTAAACAACAAGGAACAATTATCCAAATCGTCGGTGTGGTTGTTGACGTCGAATTTTCACAAGGAAGTTTGCCGGCAATTTACGACGCCCTTACGGTAGCACACAATGATAAAACAATTACACTTGAAGTAGCACAGCACCTCGATGAGCACACAGTCCGATCGGTTGCCCTGCAGAGCACTGATGGATTACAACGTGGCCAGGTGGTTGAGGCAACGGGAGCACCGATTACCGTTCCTGTTGGCGTGGAAACGCAGGGGCGTATGTTCAACGTTGTTGGCGAGCCAATCGACGGTAAACCGGCGCCCAAGGGCAAAACAGCGAGTATTCACCGTGAACCGCCTGCGCTGAGTGAGCAGACCAATAAGACCGAAATCCTTGAAACAGGTATCAAGGTCATTGACCTTATTGCTCCTATTGCCAAGGGCGGTAAGGTTGGGTTGTTTGGTGGCGCTGGTGTTGGCAAAACTGTGCTTATTCAAGAGCTAATTAACAACATTGCCAAGTTCCACAGTGGTAACTCGGTATTTGCTGGTGTTGGTGAGCGCACGCGCGAAGGCAACGACTTGTATTATGAAATGAAAGAAGCTGGCGTGCTCGACAAAACGAGCCTCGTGTTCGGCCAGATGAATGAGCCGCCTGGAGCTCGCCTGCGTGTAGCGCTGAGTGGGCTTGCGATGGCAGAAGCCTTCCGCGACGACGGCAAGGATGTGTTGCTCTTTATCGACAACATCTTCCGCTTCACCCAGGCAGGTGCTGAAGTTTCCGCGCTTCTTGGCCGCCTCCCTTCTGCCGTTGGCTACCAGCCGAACTTGCAGCAAGAAATGGGCGCACTACAGGAACGAATTACCAGCACCAAGAAGGGTTCGATCACCTCTGTACAAGCTGTATATGTGCCAGCCGACGACCTGACCGACCCAGCACCGGCAACGACGTTTGCCCACCTGGATTCAACGATTGTGCTCAATCGTGGACTTACAGAAATCGGTATCTACCCAGCTGTCGACCCACTTGACAGTAGTTCGACAATTCTTGACCCAGAAGTGGTTGGCGAAGAGCATTATCAGGTTGCGCGCGAAGCGCAGCGCGTCTTGCAGCAGTACAAAGAGCTGCAAGATATCATCGCAATCTTGGGTATGGAAGAGTTGAGTGATGATCAGAAGCAGACAGTGGCACGAGCACGCCGTCTGCAGCGGTTCTTGGCACAGCCATTCTTCGTCGCAACACAGTTTACCGGCAACGAGGGTGCCTACATCAAGGTGGCCGATACGGTGAAAGATGTCAAAGGTATCTTGGCTGGCAAGTACGATGATAAGCCGGAAAACTGGTTCTATATGGCGCCAGGGCCGCTAAGTGAGAAAAAAGATTAGTTGCTTTTTATTACAAAAAGTGCTATAATATAATCATGGAGGCGTCGCGAGAAATCGCGGCGTTTCTTGTTCATCGACGACTAGGGAAAGGAGGCTGGCAATGCCGAGCATCTTCGATAACGATCCGCTCTACCGCAAGGTGGGGCTGGAAGCGGATAACGCCATTGACAAGAAGGTCTGGCGGGACGACTGGTGGGAGCTCCCCACCGTTCTGGCACTGGCGTGCCTGGACGCGTGGATCCTGCTGGGCGGGTGGCGAGGTGTTGGGCTGATCCTGCTCATCTCGGTGTATGTCACTTTTCTGCTCTTCGAACAGATGAAGCCTGGAAAGGTGGCCAACATCGTCGTGGCGGTTGCCACGGTTCTAGTGTTGCTGGGTGTTGGCCTGTACGTCCACCTCGCCTGGCAAACCTTGTGACCTCCCGAACACTCGTCGACATATAGTGGAGGGTAGCTCCGTGCTACCCTCCACGCTCACCTCATATACCCCTCGCCTAATGGCGAGTTTTTTGCTATAGTAAGAGCATATGAAATTCGAGCTTATTAGCCTTGCAGGCAGCAAGGTCAACGAATCGGTATATGAAGTTATTGTCCCTACGATTGATGGTGAGATCGCTATTTTTCCAGATCACGAGGCACTGGTGAGTGTAGCAAAGCCAGGAGTAATTAGTGTCCGTCGTGATAAGCACCATAGCGACGAGCAGCTAGAGTACTATGCTATTAGTGGTGGAGTAATCGAAATTGCGAACAATAAGGTTCGCGTGTTGGTTGATGACGCCGAGAGTGGCGAAGAAATTGTTGAATCAGAAAGTAGAGCCGCACTTGAGCGCGCAATGAAACTACGCGATCAGGCAACGAATCAAGTAGAACTAGAAAAAGCACACCAGCTCGTCGATCGTCATGCGGTTCGTCTAAAGGTCGCGGATCTGCACCGTCGCAAACGACGAATGTAAACCAAAGGAGTGAATTATTATCGTATGGACGAGAAGGGCTTACGTATGTCTTGGGAAAAGGATGCTATGCGCAGTAGCGAGGTTGTTGTTGTCGCAAAGAATGGAATGGGCTATGGCGAGGGTGCAATTAGTACCACAGATCAGTTGAAAACAGGTGAACTCACCGAACAGGCGCTTGCTGTGGCTATAGAAATCGTGCAAGAACGACCTGAGGTATTTTGTGATGTCGATGCAGATGCCAATGATGATGGGTGTGGTGACGGTCGGCCAGCGGCAAAAGTGTTTCGTTACTTGAAGCGCCACGGCGAAACGATTGTTGAGGAATACAAAAAATCTCGTCGGCGGGCAAAGATATTCGGCGGAGGGCTACCAGTGGCATCGAGTATGTGGCGTGTTATTCAAGGTCTTCCCTCGGCCACAGAAAGTGTACTTCAGGATAGGATTGCAATGGCAGATGATCTGACGAGCCTTGGCATTGCTTTTGGCGCACACAATGACAATCATGCGCAGGGCGATGCCTGTGGTTGTGGTGCGATTGATAATTATCCTAAAGTTACGGCAAACGCAGCAAAGTATCGCGAAGAAATCACCCAAACACTGCGCGTGCTCTACGGTGATTCTTTTGACGAAAACGAAGTCGCAATCAATGAAGTATTTGACTTTTATGAAGCGCTGAAGCCAGTAGCACCGTCGTATTTTCGTGATGCAGGCGGTAGGCAAACGATGGATATTATTCAAGACCATGGTGCAGTCATAAAAATGCTCGTCGATGCTCATGAAGAAGATTTGATTGTTGCAAATGATATTGATGGTACAACGTTTGATCAGCGCGCATTCGACGCACTTATGCAAGAAAAGCTCGGCGAGGACGCACCGGAAGTGCAGGTATTTGCTGTGGATACATGGCGTGGGCGTATGTATGCCGATGCAATGGTCAAACTCGCAGCCGAAAAACTCCCCCATGCAGACGCCGATGTTGTTCGCAAAAAAGCCTATGCTGATTTTTTGATTCGCAGCACTTTGGCGGTTGCCGCTACCCTGACTCGTGGTGATTTGCCAGTTTTTGGCCGGCTTTACAGCGATAAATCACACGTCGGGCTAGAGTAGGTTGCGAACTTCGTCGGTAGTTTTGCAATGCATGAGTTTATCGCGCAGATCACTTGCACCATCAAAATCGCGAATATATATTTTGAAAAATCGTTTTAGTGTTTCGAATGGTCTACCGGTAACCGCTGCATACTGGTCATAATAGTCAAGTTGTGTGTGGAGCAGTTGTATAAGCTCGTGCCTAGATGGTTTTTTGCCGTTGCTAAATGCGTAAGGATTGCTAAAAATACCGCGGCCAATCATGACACCATCAACCCTATGTTGCTTAAAAAACTCCATGCCATGTTCGCGGTCGCGCACATCACCATTAATGACAATGAGCGTATTGGGCGCTAATTGATTACGAAGTGCGATGATGTCAGGAATAAGTTCGGTATGTGCGGGTACTTTACTCATTTCTTTTTTAGTGCGTAGGTGGATGGTGAGTACCGCGATATCTTGCTGTAAGAGTGTACTAAGCCAGCCTTTCCATTCGTCGATAAAGCTATAGCCCAATCGCGTTTTAACGCTCACCGGTAGGCTGCTTTCTTTAGCAGCGGCTATCATCGCACTCGCAAGCTCAGGAGTACGAATCATCGCCGCACCACCACCGCCCTTTATGGCAGACTGATCGGGGCAACCCATATTGAGGTCGATTCCATCGTATCCCAGGTCACGGCAATGCTTGCTGAGTGCGGCCATAGCCTGTGGATCACTTCCCCATAGCTGCGCAACAATTGGGCTTTCATCATCAGTTTTGACCAGTCGCCCGCCAATCGCTTTGTTACCGGCCCGGTACCAGCCGGTTGCATTGGTGAACTCCGTAAAGTATACGTCTGGTCGTGCGGCTTGGGATACGACATGGCGAAACACAACGTCAGTAACCGCCTCCATAGGGGCGAGGACGAAGAATGGTTGCGGAAGGTTGTGCCAAAATGTTTTCATCACAGTATATTATCTCACAGATAGTAATAACCCGGGCATAGAGCCCGGGTGGGTGCACGACGATTGTCGCGCGGGTAGTTGGAGTGGGGACCGGTATTGAACCAGGCTCTCTCGCTTTGCAAGCGAGCGACTTCCTTCATCCACCCCCACAGGTGGGGGCACCTCAGTGAGGTACTCGTGCAGCGGAGGAGATTCGAACTCCTGGCCTTCTGGTGGGTACACCAGATGCTCTTCCATGGCTGAGCTACCGCCGCTGGACGGTCCTCCCTTGCTCTCACAAGGAGGGACCGCAGGTACTACCCTACCATGCCCGCGCGAGTAGCGCAAGCATGAGCATGGTCAGTGCTTCTTGCCGCAGGCGTGGCAGTTCCAGCCACCCATGCGCTTGGCCCAGTACAGGTTGATCCAGTTGGTTGCGCCGCACTTGCTGCAAGTTGCCTTCGTGGTGTACTGCCCCTGCGAGGAGCTCTTGGTGTCGGCCGCCACGGCCATCACCACCTTTCGAGGTACGGTGTAACGGAAGTGTTACATATATTTTATAGCACTATTAGTTGGTATTGTCAATCAACCATTGTTCGAAGGCTAGCACACCTTTGTACGATGAATCATACGCTGATGTATCTGGGAAGTCGAGCGTAATAATTCGCTGCCAAATGGCTTCAATGAGCAAGGTAAAGCGATGCAAATCGTCGGGAGTACTTGTGAGCTCAAGCGCATGAATGGCGCCACGAATGTCTGGTTCGACAAACTGTAACACGCCCCTATTGTAGCTATAGCGGCGGTAATCGCGGGCGTTTTGAATAAGGAGTTGATAAAACATAAGCTGCTGCTTATATTTGTGCAGTTTAAGCTTTTCGTAGTCCGTTTTACCCTGCCAGCTACTGCTTGGCTTACCTGTCTTGTAGTCGGTGACCGTGATAACATTTTCATTCGTGTCAATCAGATCAAGCGAACCGGTGAGCCGTGCTTTGCCAATGATTACACCTTGGTTTGCGAAGCTGCGCTCGGTCTGTTGTGTAGCTGAGAAGGTGGCGTAACGGGCATTTAAGAATGCGTTGAGGCTATCAGCACCCTTCTTGCTATACGTGTTAAAATCTTCTTCACGTAGGTGCTGGTTGGCAAGTTCACGGTTAAAGTCACCAACTATGTCCTCAATCGGGCGTTTTTCGCCGGTGGCACGAATATGATTATGTGCCCGTTGAAGCGTGGTATGTACAGCTGTACCATAGCTGGCGTTGGCGCTCTTAGCCTGTGGAAAGTGAAGTAAATTGTTCATAAGGAAGGCGGTTGGTCCGCCTCGAGTAACGTCGATAAAGTTATTGAGGTGAGTAATAGAAAGCTTGTAGGTTTCAAGCTGCGGCTCAAGAAGTTGCTTCATGGTGGTGCTTGGAATATGCGTGAGGGCTTGGTGCCACGCTAGCTGCGCTTGCTCAGTAAGATCACTAAGCTGGGTGTGGACTTTTTCGCTTATGGCAGTGAGTTCGGTGCCAGTGAGAAAACTTGCCGGTAGTGTGTCTTTGCCACTATCGTCTGCGGTTGCATAGCTAATAATAAGTTCTTTTTTAGCTCGGGTCATCGCAACGTAGAAAAGCCGTAGACGTTCGGCATAGGTGTTGCCAATAGGACTAATTTGAAGGTTTTCTGGGTAGGTGATAAGCCGGCTTCGGCTACGTACGCGCTCGCCCCACTTACTATCGACTGCTCCGACAATGTAAACCGTAGGATATTCTAAGCCTTTAGACTTATGGGCGGTCATAACGGTAATCGCGCCCTCTAGCTGGTCACTCTGCCGACGTATACTCGTCATGGTACTTCCAATCGCACGGTGTGTTTCGACGAATGCTAGGTAGTCTGCAAGTAGCAGCGTTGAAGTCGGCTTGTATTCACGCAGCTTCATGCGAATGGTGCGAAGTGCATCGAGGGTCACTAAATACGTATCGGGTGTACGTGCAAGGACATTAGCTCCAAAGTAATGCTCATAAAACGGTGATTGGTACGCCTGTACTTCCTCGCCAACTGCGGCTGGTGAACCGGTAATTTCGTCGATACACTGCTCAAGTGGCAGGTGGGCAGACTTTTGTGCTAATGCAAGCAGCCAGCTATGAAGCGGCACGAAATCTGGAGTAGTTGCCATGACCTCAAGCCATGTGAGGTGGTTGCGGTAGCTTGCAAGGCTTGCTCGCCAAACAGATTCAGGTGTAAACCCAAAGGCAGGGTGTGCAAGCAGCTGTGGCAGCAATGCATCGGCTTCATCGAGGCGCCCATCGTGGATAGCAAGGACGATAGAGGCGGTAAGATCAATTGAACGGATTACTTCGCTATCGAGAACATTGTCGCGACGCTCATAGTTGACACTAATATTGTGCTGGTAAAGGTACGGTAAGAGCTCAATAAGCTCGCTATGCTGCCGGGCAATAACGGCAATAGAACTTGGAGCCGTGCCGTTACTAATCTTTTGAGCAATATCATTTGCAAGCCAGGCACGCTCATCCGTACTTGTGCCAAACTCATGAAGCTCAGGTGCGCTAGCGGTGGCTACATGAGTTTTTAGCGCTTTAGACAGGTTTGACAGCGTTGCTTCGAGCCGGTTATTGCTTTGCGTAATAACGCTTCGTGCAGTATCAATGATTGCCTGGGTTGAGCGGTAGTTGTCGGTAAGTACGAGGGGCTCAGGACGACCGTACTGATCGAGGAACCGATGAATGTTGTTGACGTCAGCACCTTGAAAACTATAGATTGCCTGATCATCATCACCGACCGCCATAACGTTTGGTTTGCCCTCGTTTGCAGGGTTGTTCGTCAGTGAAAAAAGAATGCGAAGCTGCGCTAAGTTGGTGTCCTGGAACTCGTCAACCATAATATACTGGTATTTTTCTTGCAGGTTGTAGCGTAAATCAGGTTGAGTTTCCATGCCATGGACAACGTTGAGAATCATGTCATCATAGTCATACAGCCCTGCCTGCTCCATGCGCGACAAGTAGGCAAAGTAAATGTGGCACATAGCGCGAAGCTTCTGGTGCCGCTTGCGGTCTTTAAAAACGAACACGCCATCTTCGTTTTTTTCGAGCCATTCGTTGCGCCAGGCTGTGATTGGCGTAGTTTTGTTGCTCGCAACAGCTGCATCAAACATGCGTGCCATACTGAGCGACAGCACATTTGCGAGCGGAGTAATAGCCAAAGGAAGTGTTCGCCGGGGTGTATTCGCCACGCGCTGCGCCAGGGGGGCGAGCAGTGACAGCATGCTCGATGAGATTTTGTTTGCAAAAATAGCAGAAAGCTCCCCTTCAATTTCATCAAGCGTACGCTCATTCTCGGCAATGATAGCGAGTAGCTCATCGCTCGTCAGGCCGGCTTGCTTGAGCTCGCTAATGGTTTTTACGGCATCCGCTAGGTGTGTATACTCACCATTATTCTTGCTCGCGAGGGGGTTGGTATAGTCAAGTTCGTCAAAAATGCCCGATAGTATCTCGTAGCTCGTGAGCTCATCGGCAGGCTTGTAGGTAGCTCCGTGGTAAAAATACTGGTTGTTCTGGTTGATGATCTCGGTACCAAAGCTATGGAAGGTATGGATAGCAACTTTGTAGGCATCTGGCCCGATGATTTCTGCTAGCCGCGAGCGCATGGCGCTGGCGCCGCTATCGGTGAACGTGAGGCAAAGAATACTTTCAGGAAGTGTATCGGTGGTGCGCAATATGTTCGCTGCGCGCATACTTAGCAACTCAGTTTTGCCGGTGCCTGGCCCTGCAATCACCAAAAGCGGCCCATCAATAGTGTCTACTGCTTGCTGCTGCGTTTTATTCAATTTTTTGTAGCGTTGTTCAAAACTAGTCACTCATCTATTGTACCCCAGTGTAAGCATCGAAAATGTGGTATAATTTACCCTATGAGTACTGGTGACATATATGATGACTTTGCGCTTGAGCAATCATGCAAGGAGCATTTTGGTGTTGCTACTGATATCGACAAAGTAATTATGCGCAGCGCGCCTGTAGGCAAATCTGCCCGTGCAACAGTGTTCTTGACGAAGAAGAAGCAGCTTTACTGCTACATTGATGGGCCCACTAAACTTGTGTTGGGTGATGTAATGAAAATCGCTGGACGAGTGGGCATAAAAGCCGAAATGTACTTCCCGCCCAAGGGTAGGCCGCACTATTTTGATGAAATCGGTCGCGAAAAGTTTCGCACGGTGTTTCCTGGCCGCAAAGATGTCCATGAGAGCGACATTGTATTCTATCGTACCCTAGCGCCATACACACCCGCGCTCATTGCCGTAAGCGAGGTAAGGGACGGCACACTTTGCCAAGCGGACAGTGATTCGCGCAGCGGCTGGCGCCCACATGTCAAATTTGCTTACAGGCGGATAAAGACCAGCTAATTCACATAGTTACTATTATGGCCAATATAGCTTCTATCCTGTTATACGGTTGGCTTGTTTAAATACGGATAAATTAGTTCTCGAAGATGCACTGGCCTATTGTCCTGGAACGTATTTCTTCTCCAGTACTATATATGACTAGTCGCTTGCCAGAATCCCCTTGGTATATATGCCACTTTTTATCCACCTCCCCATAGTAACCTAGCACGAAACTATTGCCTGTGGGAGGTAAGTATGAATAGCGGAAAATAGTTATAGATGGATCGCAGTTAAGTAAAGGTGAGGTTGTACCTACAGCTAGGTTTATACCTTGTAATGGTGTGCCCCCGCTGTTTTCTTGCTGACCCCAAAAAAAGTAAGCATTTGTTGAAGGTGAGCTTATGTAAGACGATAGCGGTGTTGATTTGGTATTGTTTAACGTACTCTGTTCAAGCTGTAATGCTGACTGGATTGAGGTCTTGTTTGTATTTGAATAAAAAGCTATATCTCCGGGCGGTTCGATAGCTGCATTAATTCGACAACTAGTAATTGCAGTACCCCATGAACATCCAGTGGGATACATACCGTTATTCTGATAGTATTTTTCGAAGCCACTAGTTAGTACAAGCATATCTGCCTGGCGAGACTTATCACGAGCCTGCAGCTGTACCTGATTATTAGCAACTACCGTAATTAATGCGAGAACTGATACAACAGCCAAAACGATTGATATCTCTACAATGGTAAAGCCTTTTTGGTACCAGCATTTCATGTGGTAATTATAGCATAGTGGTTATGCTTTTTTGTCGAGAATAATCAAATGCTCAATATGCGGGGTTCGCGGAAAAAAATTATACCCGCGGTGGTGTCGTATGCCATATTTTTCGGCAAGCATTGCGACGTCGCGAGCCTGCGTAACTGGGTTGCAGCTGAGGTAAATGATTCGTTCTGGTAATGCCTCGAGTAGTTTTTTAACGACATTGGTGTGCAAGCCAGCACGAGGCGGGTCCACAATGATGCACGCCTCACCCGAAATGTAGTCCAGCGCTTTTTCGCTTGCAGCCAACACTGCAGTTGCTTTATGTTCACGCTCAAGGTTGTGTATGTTCGCGCGCATTTCGCGTACGGCGTCTTCATTGATCTCTACAAGAGTCACATTGCTACCTCCAATTGTGAGCCCAATACTTCCCACGCCGCTGTATAGGTCGACGACAGGTTTGTCTTCTACCCATTCTCGCATGTCTAACAGCGCATGCTCATACACAGGCAGGTTTACCTGGAAAAACCCTTCAGTGGCATAGCGAAATGGAGTGCCGAGTACTGTGTCGGTGAGGATTGTTGTGCCAAAGCTTGCCAGTCGCTTAGTGATACGGCTTGCAGGGCTTTTGGGGTCGCTGTAAATAACTTCTCCGCCCAGTGCCGGCAATGCTAAGGCCTCGTCAGCAGCAAGGAACGATTGCTCGGTCTTTGTATAGAGTTGCCACACACACTCCCCTGCCTGATTGCAGCGGATAAGTAGTGTTTTAAGCTCACGTGCTTCAACCCCTTTACGCTGGAGTAGGTCGCGTAGCGAACGCGCAAGGCGCATCATTGGTTCGGGTAGTAGGCTACACTGGTCTACGGTTATCTTGCCCTTACTCCCACGGCGAAAGAATGCAAGATTAAGGGTAGTATTGCCCGTTGTATGGTCAGTTTCTCCAAACCAGCTGAACTCGACTTTGTTGCGGTAGCCGACAGTATTACCGTCGGTATAGACGTCAATGGCATTAGGCAAAACGATATTGTGAAGCTCGAAGGCTTCCTCGATGAGCGCGGCTTTGTAGTGCTGCTCGGCGGCTAGTGTCATCATTTGCCATGGGCTTGTACTAAGGTACGAGTTAGGATCAACGGGTGAAGCCCGCTCTTTACTCGCTTCTAGAATAGTTGCTGCTATACCCTCTACAAAGTGAGCCTTCTTTTTGGTCACCTGAAAATCGACAGTTTCACCTGGCAGTGCATTCCATACGAATGCTTTTTGGCCGGTTTCAAGCGTACCAAGGGCTTGCCCACCCCCAACAATGGTATCGAGTGTTACGCGAAGAATAGGATAGGACTTTTTTACCATTCATCTATTTTAACGCGGAATGAGAGAGTAGAACAAGACGAGGGATGCTCCAAGCATCAACAAGAACGCTGCGATAACGCCAACATTGCTCCACCGAGTGTTCTTGTAGTGTCCCATGACATCTGGATTATTACCGACGCGGTAAATCATCCACAGCAGCGGTACGCTTGCAACGGCGTTAAAGACCGCGGTAAAAATAAGTGCTTGAATGGGGTCGATATGCAGAAAGTTGATAGTGAGCCCTGCAAGGGTTGCCAGCGCGATAATACCATAAAAGCCATGGGCCTTCTTGAACTTGCGGTATAGTCCCTCTTTGATGCCGAGCGCTTCACTAATTGCATAGCTTGATGAACCAGCGAGTACTGGTACAGCTAATAGCCCAATGCCAATGATGCCAACCGAGAATAAGAGTTTAGCAATTAGTCCTGCATGCGGAAACCCTTGCACAAGTGGCTCTAGTGCTGCGGCGGCATCGTTGGCGTTTTCGATTTGCGTAATGCCATGGGCGTGCAATGTTGAGGCACAGGCGATGACAATAAACCATGCAGATATACTTGCTAGGCTCATACCAGCGATATTGTCCAGGCGAATTTTGCGAATAAACGCTTTTGAAATACGTGGGATACCGGTGCCCGATGATGTTTTGATGCGGTGCTCTTCCACCTCGTCTTCTACCACTTCGCTTGTGTTCCAGAAGAACAAGTAAGGGCTAATGGTCGTACCAAGAATACCGACAATAATGTAAATCGTTTCTTTGTTTATTGTGACGTTTGGGACAAAGGTGCGTGTGAGCACTTCTGTCCAAGGTTGGCCAACAATAAATGCCGTCACAGGATACGCAAACAATACAATGGCGAGCCACTTGAGAATTTTTACGTAGGTACGGTATGGTACAAATATTTGTAGGAGCACACACAGAAGCGCAAAAAAGATAGCCAGTCCAATGTATGATGCTTCAGGGAACAACAACTGTGTCGTGGCTGCCATAGCGGCCAAGTCGCTACCGATGTTTACGGTATTGGCGACAACAACAAGGATAACCGCTGAGTAGAGAACCTTTTTGCTATAGTGCTTTTTAAGGACTGTTGCCAGGCCATCACCGGTAACCGCACCAATACGAGCGCAGCTTTCTTGAACTGCCAATAGGAGTGGAAACATAATGGGAAAAAGCCACAGCAACCCATAGCCGTACACGGCACCTGCTTGTGAATAGGTTGCGATTCCGCTCGGGTCATCGTCGGCTGCTCCAGTTACAACCCCGGGTCCGAGCACTCGTATGGACCGACCAAACTTGCCGTAGCGCTTGCTTGCTTTTGCTAAGTTGGCTTCATGCTGCTGCGCAAGCTTATCTGATTTGTGGTTGCCTACGAGGTCATGGATCCAGGAGTATAAGTTGGCCATAGCGTGTTCCGTTTATGATAGTTGGTATTTATTGTACCTGCTTCATGACATTGCGTACATGTTTTGCAATTTCGAGTGATTCATTGGTTGGTATAACAAAAATTGGACGTGACTTAGCAGCTTGGTTGATAGCCGTTAGCTTTTGAGGCGTAGTGCATTGCTCATTCAGGTTGCCATCAAGGATAAAATCGTGAAATTCGAGGTGGGCAACAATTCGTTTGCGCAAGACAGCACTTCGCTCCCCTACTGTACCGGTGAACACGAGTAAGTCGCAGCCATTTAAGGCTGCCATCATGCTGCCAATCGCTTTGTGGTAGGAGTGAACAAGGGTTGTTAACGCAAGGTGTGCCATGTGGTCGCCATCAGTCTCTCTATCTAGGAGCTCTCGGATATCATTGCTGCCAGCAAGACCCATCAGGCCGCCTTTGGTATGCAAATAATCTTCAAGCTGCTCGTCATCCATCGAAAGTTCGCGTTTAAGGGCGCGGATGGCACCGGCATCGATCGAGCCGCTACGTGTTGCCATCACTACACCTTCGAGCGGCGTATAGCCCATTGTTGTGTCGATGCTCCTGCCGTGGTAGACGCCAGTGACTGACGAGCCACTGCCAAGGTGGCATATGATGACCTTTGGCGGCAGTTTGCCTGCGCCCCAAAGCATATCGACGCTAGCGGAGACTGAGAGCCCATGATAACCAAAGCGCTTAATATCTAAACGATCGCTATCATGGATATCAATACCGTAGTTCCAAGCGTAATTTGGTTTTGTCGCATGAAAAGCGCTGTCACTCACCCCCACTATAGTCATTTGCGAGAACTGTTCTTTTAAGTGGCGCAGCTCGGTAAGTGTCGCATCAATATGAATGGGCGCAAAGTCGTAGAGTGCTTGTAGTTTGTCTACTACCTCATCGGTGATGATATGATCTTGCATAAAATAGCTACTGGGCGCCACAATACGCAGGCCAACGCTACTGATTGTTTCAGACTCGCCAAGCACGCCGGCGCTTTTAAATAGTCGTTCGACGTGCGACGCAGATTCAGAGAGTTTTTCAAAATCAAGTTGAATCTGGTGTGATTCGTCTGGGCTGTGCAGTGTGCAAACTAGTGCATCATCTACAATTTCAAAGTGCAGCTGAGCTTTTAGTGCTAGATCAGCGTCATATAGCGCATATTTGCGGCTAGAGCTTCCGGGGTTTGCAACAAGAATCATGCCCGCCATAGTTACCTAGTTGGTTTGACCGTGCCATTCCTCTTCTTTAACGCGCTCCATATTGCGTGCAGCTGGCCATACCCAGGCATCAAGCTCTGGCAAATCGATGCCATTTTTCTTGATATATTCGGTGTTTGCATCGATTTTCGCACGGTACTTTGCGGCAAGGTGCTCTGCTTCTTCAAACGGTATCACACCATCGTGACCAAGCTGCTTAAATGCGGCGATTGCAAGGTCATAACGACTGGTTTCATTGCGCACGTGCATATCAAACGGTGTGGTTGTGCTTCCGATTTCTTTGTAGCCGCGCACATCAAAACGCGTACTATCGACTGCGTAGTTGAAAAGAACGCTATTAACTGTTTGCGGGTAACCATGGAAGTTAAATATGACAGGTTTATTTGCAGTAAAGATGTAATCGAAAAACTTTTGATCGGCAGTATTGTTGAGTGTACCAAAGCCCATAGTGGTGAGCGACGATACATTGACGCAGCGCAGCTTCACTTCTGGGCGCTCGGTTTTAATAATGTCAATGGCAGCCATTGTCTCTTTGGTTGGGTAATCACCACAAGCAGCCATAATGAGGTCTGGGTTTTCTTGGCTTGCGAAATCCCAAATCATTAAACCATCCTCTACTTGTTTGCGGGCCAGGTCTGCACTCAACCACCGAGGTTCAACGGTTTTACCAGCCACAATAGCATTAATTTGTCGTACACTGGTGAGCATTTTTTCAAGGCACACGAGCGTTGTATTGCCGTCGCTCGGGAAGAACACATCGCTGAAGTTGCTTTGTCGACGGAGTAAATCGTCGATAAAGCCTGGGTTTTGGTGGCTGAAGCCGTTGTGGTCCTGGCGCCATCCACTACTCGTGAGGATGTAGTTGATACTTGGAATGGTTCCGCGCCAGGCGACACCACGACTTTGCGTAAGGAATTTGGCATATTGGTCAACCATACTACTCACCACTTGCAAAAAGGCCTCATAGCTGGCGAACATGGCGTGGCGCCCAGTAAGTACATAGCCTTGCATCAGGCCTTGCATGTTGTGCTCCGAAAGCATTTCCATCACTCGTCCATCTTGGCTGAGGTCTTTATCCCAGCTCATAATTGGCCATTGCCAACTACGGCTGGTTGCCTTGAACACGTCGTCAAGCTTGTTGCTGTAGGTTTCGTCTGGGCTCATGAAACGGAAGTTCTTGGTATCCGCATTGCGACGGAAGACTTCTTCTAAGTACAGCCCAGTGCGACGCATCGAGCTTGATCCAATCGTACCAGGTACAACGGCATCTTCAGCGAACTGCTCAACACTTGGTAGGTTGAGCGGTTTGTATACGGCGCTTCCACCATGAGCATGCTTGCTGCGGCCCAATCGCTTTTCAGGATTTTCCGGAATAATATCTTGTACAAAACTGCCAAACCCATTGGCTTCTGAATAAAGTTCGTCGAACTTATAACTACCTAGCCACTCGTTGAGTAGCTTCAGTTGTGCCTCATCTGTTTTAGCTTCATTAAGCACTACCTGGTGAGCAAGGCAGTTGCCCTCAATTTTGTCACCGTTTGGCAACTCTTTGACGCCCGTCCAACCCTTGAGTGTGCGCATAATAATCATTGGCATGCGTGGGCTAACCGTATCGGTGCTCTCACGAATTTCTTGAATCAGGCTATGTGCCCAATCAAGTGCATCGGCCATTAAATCATGCGGATTGTCACCACCTTTCGTTGTATCAACAATTCGCGGCTCGTAGCCGTAGCCGCTGAAGAGGGTCATAAGCTCGTAATTGCTCATGCGTCCAAAAATCGTTGGCTGGCTAATCTTGTACCCGTTGAGGTGGAGGATTGGCAGTACCACTCCATCTTTGCGCGGGTTGACAAGCTTATTGAGGTGCCATGCACCAGCGGTTGGGCCAGTTTCGGCTTCGCCGTCACCAACTAAGCACGCTACCATAAGGTCAGGATTGTCGAGGACTGCTCCATAGCTGGTGCTGAGCGCGTAGCCAAGTTCCCCTCCTTCCAGAATTACTCCGGGTGTTTCAGGGTTAGAGTGGCTCGGGTAGCCGTAGGGCCAACTAAATTCGCGACAGAGTCGGCGAATACCATCCAAATTAACTTGCAGGCTTGGATCAACGTGAGACAACGTACCCTCCAGGAACAAGTTGGCTTGCAAGGCCGGGAAACCATGGCCAGGGCCAAGTACAAACATCATGTCTTGGTCATACTTTTTAGCAAAGCGGCTCAAGTGCGCGTAGGCGAAGTTGATGCCTGGGCCACTTCCCCAGTGGCCAAGTAAGCGGCTTTTTACGTCATCAAACGTCACCGGTCGCTTCATCAGGTGGTTATCTGCTAAAAAGATTTGTGCGGCAGTCAAATAATTGACAGCACGCAGGTACTGGCCCATAGAGTGTTTTTCATTATTATTCATACTAAGGTTTAGTATACAGGATAACGCTTGTGCATAAAATACTTTACTAGATACCTACTAATATTCTGTACAATTTTTGTGATAATAAAGCGTATAATAGAGGCAGCATATATATTTGAGGCAAGCAAGGAGGTTACAAAAAACCATGGCAAGCATCAAAGACATTGAAGGTATCAGCGAGGCCTATGCTGATACGCTGCGCGCCGCAGGTGTGCGCACGACAGAGCAACTGATTGAGGCGGGTTCAACATCAACTGCCCGAATGCGGTTGGCGGATGAAACGCACTTAACTGATGAAATGATAAAACGATGGGTCCATATGGCCGATCTTTTTCGTATAGATGGGATTGGCGGTGAATATGCGGAACTTTTGTGCAGCGCTGGCGTGTGTACCGTGCCAAAACTTGCCTACAGAAGTGCGGAAAGTCTTTACGCTGAGCTTGTTGAGTATAATAATGCCAATCGCCTTGTGCGCCGTGTTCCGAGCGTCAATGAGCTCGAAACATTTATCGTACAGGCAAAGAAGCTGCCAAAAGTAATTCACCACTAGGAGGAATATGGACGTACAAGCTGCAATAAACGACATTATTAAGGGTAATGTAGCGACAAAAATCGGTAACGCTACGGGGACTGATCAATCAACAGTCGAGAAAGTTGTTGTGGCTGGGTTGCCAATCATTTTGGGGCAAATGGGCAACAACACAGCTAGCGCAGACGGCGCTGCAAGCCTTGATGCAGCGGTAGAGAAAGACCACACAGGGGGCTCACTGCTAGAAAGCTTAACCAGTTTGTTTACGGGTGGCGATAGCAGTAGTGATGGCAGTAAAATCCTCGACCACGTATTTGGCAACAAAACCTCAGCGGTTGCTGAACAAGTGGCAACCAAAACGGGAGTAGACACCGCGACAGTTGTCAAAATATTGACCTTTCTTGCACCACTCGTTATGGCCTATTTGGGCAAAAAGAAAGCCGACGGTGGCCTTGATGCGGGCGGTTTGTCTGATTTATTAAAAAAGCATAAAACGAACGACGGCAGTCCGCTGACGCAGCTTGCGACTGAGATGCTTGATAAAAACAAAGATGGTTCGATAGTCGATGATCTGATTGGTGGGCTATTCAAGAAGCGCTAGTCATAACCCACCGTACTACCTATGGTATAGGCACACATTAGGTTCCCATTAGTCATAGTATTCGTTGCTATCCGTGCGTATCCACCGATATCACTTGGGCATGTGCCAGCGCCTTTGGTGAGAGTTAAGTCAAGGCGAGCCACGTTGCCAGCACCGATGTAATAGTAGAGTCCCCTATACCACAATGTTGATGAATTGCTTGCCAATGTCATTGCAGGAGTGGGGTTACTCGTAATGTAGGGTGCCATCGCAGTGTAAAACGTTGCCTCAACACGTACGCCTACGCTGGCATTATCTTGGCGACACTGGCCGACCTCCGTTCCCTGTGTAGCGCTGCTATTTATGCCCCACTTGTAGTTATCGCCCAAGCAACTGGCAATAGATGGGTAGCCGCCATTGCGAGCTTGATAGGTTTTGAGCGCCTTCGCCCATTGAGCAGCAGCATTAATAGTTTGGGCATTACGTGCCCTGTCGGTAGCGCCATTGAAGCTTACAAACGACACGATTGCAAGCAGCGCGACAATCACAATAACGACCAAAAGTTCAATAATGGTAAATCCGCTTGTGCTTTTTTTCATGGTTGTAGTATACACTGCTTTAGCTATGGCGAACAGTGTATCGCAAACGAAGGGCCTTATATTGACAATAATAAATAAAAGTGCTATAATTTAAATTATGTGAGCACTATTCAGAAGTGCTCCCGCACAGAGAGGCTCGAAGCCATGGCTTCGTTCGACAAGACGTTCACACGACACCTGGGTGTGATGGCGGCTTACCCGCTGCTGTTCATCGTCGCCTGCCTGGTGGGCTGGTGGCAGTGGACGGCCCACGCGGCTGAGCAGTACGCCTGGGCATGGGGTGTCGGCAGCGGCATCGTGGTCCTCATCGTGGGCGGCGCGCTGCTGTTCTGGCTGGCGCTGGCCAACCTGGCCGGTGGCGCCAAGAGCATGCTGCGAGGTGATGACATCACCACGTTGCCGCATCGCCGGCGCTTCCCCAACCCTCCGAATGACCTCTGACCAACACCCCCGTCACCACGGACGGCGCCCGCCCCTCAGCGATATGAGGGGCACATTTATATCTACCACTACTTATACTATTCGCACCCATAGAAAATACCCGCTACGACGGCGGGTATTTTCTATGGCTGGACATAAGGGACGATTATAGAACTTTGATCGGACTAGATAACCTAGGCATTGTCGAAATAGAAGACGGAGACGAGGATGTGGAGAATAGCGATGTTTAAGCGACTATTCTCCAATAGCATTGATACAACCGCGCTTTGCAGTTCACGACTATTTGATAACGAAACATTCTACAAAGCATTCATAAAAGATCTTGGGCGTGCGAGCCACGGCATTTATATTGAGAGTCCGTTCATGACAACAAAGCGAATGGATATGCTTTTGCCCATATTGAGGCGAGCATGCCAAAGAGGTCTTCAGATTACAGTGAACACGCGACCTCCAAGTGAACATGAGGGCAAATATATCGATCAGGCATACAAAGCCGTGCAGGATATGCAAAGTATCGGAATAATAGTGCTGTATACCGTTAAGCACCATCGAAAGATTGCTATCATCGACGATGAGATTATATGGGAAGGCAGCTTGAATATATTATCTCAAAGTGACAGTTGCGAATTAATGCGCAGATCGGTCTCGAGCTCACTTGTACGCCAAATGAAACAGTATATTAAATGTACAGATTAGCTAGATGCATAGATGGTATGGTTATAGAACTGATTTCTGTAACGTTTCGAAGGTACTTATCTCTGCTTTGTACTCTTTCTGTGAAATCTCGCGCAGCTTAACCAACTCACCAAAACCTATTTTTGCACCTTCAAGTTTCACTAGATCAGTAGCTTTTTTATGATGCTCTATGAGCAGGGTGAGGAATGTTGTGTCTACACTTTCGCCGCTCGATAATCGATATTTCCCAACATCAAGATGCGGTAACATGCCGGAAAACGTCGGGTAACCATTGCAACCACCTGTTTCGGGAAAATCGGTAATGTTCAAGTAGCTTTCATTCCATGATGTGAGTAGGGTTGCGTAAACGTTTGCTCTTTCTGTTTCCTGAGAACTTACTTGCTCGGCTATTTGTCGTATTTCTGGCTTGGTTGCATCAGTTTTTGCCTTGTCGGCAATCATGGCACCTAGCTGATGGTGGATTAATTTTTTTTGGGCATAATCAACGTCGCTAAAATCATGGGTTTTAGGGTCTCTAGGCTCAGCTACTTTCGTCTCTGTCTTGCTGGCTGCAACTTTGGCAGGTGTTTGGTTGTTGCTGATGAGATCCTGAATAGTAGGGGTAAGAAAAGCAGCTCCAGTAATTATGACGAGTAGAGCACCGCCCACCAGCACCTTGTGCATTTGCTTTTAGTAGCCCCACTTTTGTTGCCAACTCTTCATGTCAGCAATTTCTTTTTCTTGAGCAGTGATGATTGCTGCTGCGAGGTCTTTGACCTCTTGATGTTTCGCGTTTGTATCTGCATACTTCGACATATCAACAGCTTGCTGATGATGCAGAATCATCTGTTTCAAAAACTCTTTATCATACGCTTCGCCGCTCAAACCGCTTAGCTTTGCCTCCATATCGGCCATATCATCACCCATACTACCGCTAGATTCCATCATATGCCCTGCATGCGGGTTGCTGCTGTCAGTTGCAGAATAGTTCCATTCCTGTTGCCAATCCATCATTTGTTGGACCTCGGTAGCTTGAGAAGTGAGAATAGCATCAGCTAAGGTCCGTATTTCTGCTTTTGTTGCGAGCTCCCGGGCTTGGCTTGCCATATTCAGCGCACCCTGGTGGTGAGCAATCATATCCGTCAGGTATGCTTTGTCGAACTGATCGCCCGTCATGTTGGCATACATATTGCTTGTCTGATTTTCTGATTGAGAACTTTGACTCGTTTCAGTAGAAGAGTTCACCTTATTTTGTGATTTATCATTTAGCAGAAAAATCACAAATATCAACAATATAATTATCAAACCAAATGCTACGAATTGAGCTTTTTTCATGTTATCCTCCTACGCGTGAACGGTTTGAGCAAAGTGCTCTTCGTTAGTTAGTTTTACACTAGCCTTAAAGGCAGATTCACAGCCACTCGCACAGAAATGATACAATTTGCCGTTTTTATCAATGTGTGAAAATGCCTTTGAAGCGCTGAATCGCATGCCGCAAACTGGATCAGTGACAATTGGAAATAAAGAATTGCTATCAAAGGGTGCATCAATACGGTGGGTTTTGCGAAGAAAATCATGAATTGTTCGAATCGCGACCGCGATACTATCATCGGAAAGCGTATAAAAAGATTCACGCCCTTTCTTGCGTACTTCAACGAGATGTTGTGCGCGGAGGAGGGTGAGGTGCTGTGATAGATTTGCCTGTCGTAGACCTAGCATGTCAGTCATCTCACCAACGTTTAGCTCACGGTTCTCTAGCAAAAGAAGTATCTCAAGCCGTTTTTGGTTACCAATAAGTTTAAAGATTTCTTCTTGGATAGATAAAATATCACTGTTCATATCACTAAGTGTAGCATAATATACATATATGCGCACTATTGAATATGTCATTTGTTTGGAGTATATTTGTGAGTAGGATATAAAACTATGCTCAATAAACTACACCTTAACCGAATTCTTTTACCGATCGCTGTTGCTATCTCTATACTCATACCTAGCTTTGCTGGTTCCCCAACGTTCGCCTTGTCTTCAATGGAAGATATGGGTCACTCTACAGTAGATATCGTTAGCTGTATGACTCAACATCAAGTTCCAACGGCTACTCCTATAAAAGAACTCGATCAAGTTGATAACGAAGATGATAATCCAGTTCCGCCCGAAATTAGTTACTTCAACCCATCAGAATTGCGATACGATCAACCGGCTAAACAGAAATCGGATCTTATACGCTCGTCTTCATTTCGTCCGCCGGACATTGTGATTCTGACAGCCAACCTTCGTATTTAGGCCCGCCTTCTTTGATTCGATCTATTAGTCAACAAAGAAGGAGTTTATATGGAATTTTTAGAAACAGATCATCAGCTAGACCACAACGGTAAGCATCTTAATATAGATGTCGTATGTGGCATGGATGTGATTGAAGAAAAAACTAAGCATCAGAGTATGTATCTCGGAGCAACCTATTATTTTTGTTCGAATAGCTGCCAGAAACACTTTGATAACTTCCCTGAACGATATGTCGGGGATAAGGTGTAAGCAATGACAGAACATAAATCTTCACGAAGGAATAGACACATGAATCAACAAAATGACCACTCACCGCACCTGCTCAAAAGAACAATACCTATCAAGGGAATGCACTGTGCGTCATGCGAGCTATTAATAGCTGAGGAGCTGGAGTCTATCCAAGGAGTGTCTACTGCTAGCGCTAGCCTAAAAACTAACTCAGCGACAATTACCAGTACAGAGCCTATTGACGACACAGCCATCGAAGGTGCTGTACGAGCGGCAGGATATGAAGTTGGAATCGATGATGGTCAAAAGCCATTCGTTACGCGGAATGAGCGGGTCTGGAAAGACTTTGCAATCGGTGTCATAGTCGTGCTGGGCTTATATATACTATTTCAAGTTTTCGGTATAGATAAGTTAACATCTTCTATGTCAAATAGTAGTAGCACGGGGACGATGGCGCTTTTAGTAGGACTAACCGCAGGCTTTTCGACGTGTATGGCACTGATTGGAGGCCTTGTTATAAGTGTCGCCTCGAAATATGCCGAAAACCACCCAACCGAGACGGCGTTGCAGAAATTTCGACCTCATCTATTTTTTAATGCTGGTCGGATAGTCTCTTTCATAGCATTTGGTGCAATTATGGGTGCAATTGGCTCGGCGTTTGCCCTCAAGGGTTCCTTGCTCGGCCTGTTAACAATTGCGGTCGGTGCCGTCATGTTAGTACTAGGATTACAACTTACCGAAATATTCCCGCGAATTACTCGTGGGCTGACACTGCCGAGTGGACTAGCCAAAAGAATCGGTATCAATTCTCGCAAAGAACGAGAGTATAGCCATAAGAACGCGTTCGTCATGGGCGCAGCAACGTTCTTCCTGCCATGTGGGTTCACACAAGCCATGCAATTACTCGCTGTTAGCACTGGAAATCCTCTACAGGCAGCGGTAATTATGGGGGCATTCGCGATTGGTACGACTCCGGGACTACTAACGCTCGGAGGTCTTACGTCGGTAGTTAAGGGGGCCTTTGCTCAACGGTTTTTCCGCATTGTCGGTGTCATAGTTGTTGCGATGGCACTGATTAATTTTACGAACGGTTTTACCCTTGCTGGGCTCAATAGATTCCTCGATAGCTCGAAGCCGATGGTGAATACTGCGGTACATCAACAATCTTCAGAAGGTTCAGTAATCTTAAATACGACATTTAAACTGAAAGAAGATATTGTACCGAGCACATTTACAGCCAAAGTAGGCCAAAAAACAACCCTTGTGGTTGATGTGAATGAAGATGGCCAAGGCTGTATGAGTACGATCATGATCATAGGTCTTGACGATGGCCCACAGTATCTAAAGAAGGGTAAGAAAATAGAACTAACATTTACCGCTAGCAAAGCAGGTACGTACACGATTGCCTGTGCGATGGGCATACCACGCGGAACAATAACGGTGACGGAGTAAAGGACGTAACATGATGACTCAAACATTCACAATCAACGGTATGACCTGCGAAGCATGCACAAAATTGACGACAAAACGAATAAAGAATATTGACGGCGTGCTTGATGCGCAGGTAAATCTAGAATCCAAAACGGCACATGTTGAAGCCGAACGGCTTATCACCGCCCAAGAAATTAACACTGCTTTTGGCGATAGTAATTATCGAGCTAAGGATAAATAATTATGAAAACAATACAACTATCAGTTCCTAAGATGCACTGTGAATCGTGCGAAAAGCTCATAGCTTCGGAGCTAGAAGACTTACCGGGTATTCACCACTCCACCATAACTACCGCCGATAAGGGCGGCGAAGTGATGTTTGACGATGAAGTCGTGAGTGAGGAGGATATCCTCTCTGCCGTAAAAACAGCGGGATATGATGCCTCTGTCGTCAGCGATCAATCCCTTTCGACAAACACGTCGGCTTTAGCGCCCACAGAGACGACAGTCCCTGCACCTAAGCATCCACAGCATGTGAAAGTTGAGCTACAAACCGTTGCTGATGGCACCGTTTCTCTTGATGCTAACGGTAAACCAGTTTTTACCGGAAAAATGAGTGATACGAAGTCTATTACGATCGATGGAAAGGAACAGGTAGTGGATGAAAGTGCACAGTCTAAGCAAGCGGTGGCTGCCACGAGTATCGTGCAGGCTCTATCATCGATCTTTATGCCAAAGAATAAAGCTGATATCGTCCCACATTCTTCCGCTCCTGCACAATTGCCACAGCCAGTCACCCAAGAATCTGCAACATCAAGATTGGCAATTTACGGCATGCATTGTTCGTCGTGTGCAGGAATTATAGAGAAGCAGTTGTCTAAAGTTCCCGGTGTATCCAAGGCAAATGTCAATTTTGCTGCAGAAAAAGCGCTCGTAAACAGCGATGGTTCGGTACAATCCGCTGCACTCCTCGATGCTGTTAAAAAGGCTGGGTATCGCGCCGAGATGCTTGATAGCGAAGAGGCCGAAGAAAAAGAGAAAATGAACCGAGCGCATGCAATAACCAGCCTTCGCAATAAGTTTCTCGTCAGCATGGTTCTGAGTTTACCAATGCTCTACTTCATGTTGCTTGATTTCTTTCCGTCCCTGCCTGGTGGCCAAACACTGCCACCATACTTCGCTATCGTATCACTTATCTTGACGCTTCCAATCCAGTTCATAATCGGCGCCGGATTCTATAAAGGTATGTGGTCTGGTTTTAAGATGAAAACGTTTAACATGGATAGTCTTATTGCCATCGGTACTTCGACAGCATTTTTCTATAGCTTAATCTACTTCATGATCTATGCGGTGACGAACCAGTCACTGATTGGACTAAATGGTGAAAAAATTCCCGAGCAGTACTTTGAGACCGCTGCATTTCTGATAACTTTCGTTATCTTGGGCAAGTGGCTTGAAGCCCGGGCTAAAAATAAAACATCAGATGCCATCAAAAAGTTGATGGGTATGCAGGCCAAAACTGCGCGCGTTATACGTGACGGCGTGACCACTGATATCCCTATCGACCGAGTATTAAATGGCGATACGATCCTTGTTCGCCCTGGTGAAAAAATTCCTGTTGATGGCGTAATATCTAAAGGCTCATCTGCTGTTGACGAATCGATGATTACTGGTGAAAGTTTGCCAGTTGAAAAAACGCTCGGAAATACTGTAGTCGGGGCGACGATTAATAAAACAGGAAGCTTCGAATTCACAGCAACCCGCGTAGGTAGTGAAACGACCCTGTCTCGGATTATTCGCCTAATCGAAGATGCGCAGGGGTCTAAGGCTCCTATACAGGCATTTGCTGACCGGATTTCGTCATGGTTTGTTCCAGCAGTCATCGGCATTGCAATCCTAACCTTCGTAGTGTGGTACTTTCTACTTGGAGCGACATTTGCTTATGCAGTCATGGCGTTTACAGCAGTGATCGTCATCGCCTGTCCATGTGCACTGGGGCTAGCAACACCAACTGCCCTAATGGTAGGAACAGGTAAGGCTGCCGAGAACGGCATCCTTATCAAAGGTGGCGAACCATTAGAAATCGCGTGTAAAGTAAATGCGATAGTTTTCGACAAAACAGGCACGCTAACAAATGGCAAACCTGAAGTAACCGATATCATTGCGCTCGGCGCATTTGACGACGACGATGTACTCCAGATTGCCGCAAGCATAGAGAAAGCCAGCGAGCATCCACTCGCAGAAGCAATCTATCGTCACGCAGAGGAAGAGGGCGTTACGCTCATCGAAACCACTGGATTCGAAGCTATTCCTGGGCATGGTGTAAAGGCACAGCTCAATGATAAATGGTACTATTTCGGTAATCGTCGACTGGTGACTGACAAGCTCGGGCTTACGCTGGAGCGTTTAGAAAAGAAAATCGAACGGCTTGAAACAGGCGGTAAGACTGCTATGATACTCGCCATAGAAACAGAAATTGTGGGCGTCATTGCTGTTGCAGATACAGTTAAAGCAACTTCTAAAGCAGCTATTGATGCTCTACATGCTCGAGGCATAGAGACTTGGATGATCACGGGTGATAATGAACGAACTGCTCAGGCTATTGCTGCCCAGGTAGGCATCACTAATGTCCTTGCTGAAGTATTGCCCGAAGACAAGGCCGCAAACATAGTACGTATTCAGCAAACAGGTAAAATTGTTGCGATGGTAGGCGATGGCATAAACGATGCACCCGCGCTTGCTCAAGCTGACTTAGGTATCGCTATGGGGAATGGCACCGATGTCGCCATGGAAGCCGGCGGCATTGTCATCATCAAAAATGACCTGCGTGATGTCGTAGAAGCGATTCAGATCTCCAAGGCTACCGTCAGTAAAATCCGTCAAAATTTGTTTTTTGCATTGTTCTACAACGTAGCTGGTATCCCAATCGCTGCCCGAGTATTTGCGTTTGCAGGGCTAGTATTAAGGCCCGAGCTCGCCGGAATTGCAATGGCGCTAAGCTCAATCTCGGTCGTAACAAACTCATTGACGTTGCGCACCTATCGCCCGGGTAAACGAAACTGGATTTCCGCCGTTGCTCCAATAGTAATGGCCATACTGTTCACTGGCTTGTTTATAACATTTGCGAAGCTTAGTTCACAAATGGATGCGCAGGGGGCAATGTCAGCGAATAGTGCAACTGTTTCTATCGCAAGTCAGAAGTCTATAAATGCCACTATTGCCGACAGCGAAAATATCGTTGCCTTTAGTGAAGATGGAACGCCTAAGCTCTTTGCATCGTTGTCATCACTGCTCGGCTCACTGCAGATCGAAAGCGGAACTAGTGAGCTTAATGGCCAAAGTGTCATCATAGGAAGCAGTGAAGCCAAAATGATGAAAGAAGAAGGCCTGTTCAAGAACGTTGGAGATACACTCCCCGATTTCTTCGGTGCAAAAGACGTGACAATACAAGGTATATTGAAGCCAACTGGTACCCTAGCTGATTCATACCATTTCTTGTCACCAGATTCATTCAAGGATATTGAAAATGCCGCTCGCTTACAAGTTGTCGATGAAGCTAACGGAAGTACCAAGCTGTTCTACTTCATAGAAAGCTTGGCCCCCGATAAGCTTAATGACGAGATAAGCTCAACGGCACCTGCAACAGTCGGTGACACAACGTACTACCCTGTCTATGTCGGATACGCTGAAGCAAAGATGATGAAAGAAAACAAGTTGTTTGCCAATGATGGAGATACGATCAAAGACTTCTTCGGCAATAGTGTCATTGTTTACATATTGCCAGAAACAAAGACCGAACTAGATACTATGCATTTTGTTGATTCAAGTTTCGTAGTTAAAGAATAGTCCATGATATAAATACTCTTTCATATTCGAGGCCGTATAGAACACAACCAAACCAGGGGTAACATAAAAACCAAACCACGACAGGGGTCGTGGTTTGGTTAAAATAGTTAAAACTAATTTGGCTGGGGTGGAGGGACTCGAACCCCCGAATGCCAGGACCAAAACCTGGTGCCTTACCACTTGGCCACACCCCATTGTTGCGCAAAATATGCAAAAGTAAGTATAGCACAAGGGGTAGAGTATTGCTATCCCTCATCTACTGACCTACACTACATATATAACGCTAATATGGAGGCGATATGGTAAAGAAACGGTTACAAAGACCACCCGTGCAGAAATCAGGTAATATTGTACGCACCGTACTTATTTGGGCGGGCTTGCTGCTTGTTGTGGTGTCAGCGTTCTTAGTAATGAATGGCTATATTAGCGATAGGGTTGCCTACTATATGGCTGTTGCTGCAATGGTTGCCTATGGCTTTGTCTTGCTTGATTTTGATGTTGATGACGACGATTAAAAAAGCATTCACAAAAAAGTCCCCTAATGCAAAGGGGCTTTTTTGTTGATTGCGGCTAGTAGTATTACAATAGAGGGCAATAAGTTATTAATTGTGTAAAGGTAGTTTATTTTGGCGCGAAAACACGAGAGTATCATACGACAGCAATTTCCCGATGGTGTGAAGGTCCTTGGTGGTATGGGTGTGGATATATCGAGTAAGTATTTAGCCGGCACCGTCGCTGGGCTTGGAGGTGCAGGTACACTGAGTGAAACTGGTGGCGCAATTCGCCTTGCGCGAATGCTCCAAGATGGTGACCCCGATGGTCACATTCATGAGTCACTGGCACAATTCCCCAACCAGAATATGGTTGATTATGTGTATGAAAAATACTATTTACCCGATGGTAAGCGGCCAACGCGCCGCGCGTTTAAATACCGCCCCGTACCTAAGTATTTTCTTGAAAACAAACTTGTTACAGGGCTTGGCGTTGCAGAAGTAGAAATGCTCACTGTGCTTGATGTATTTGAGCAGGTTGTCACCGCCCGACGCATCAGCCAGGGCAATGGCATTCTTGGTGTTAATGGACTAGGAAAAATCCCTATGCCTATGTCGGCCGCTTTGTATGGTGCAATGCTTGCCGGTGCCGAGTATACGGTGCGAGGAGCTGGTGTGCGCACCGATGTGCCTGATGTAATCGAGGCGCTTTATAATGGTAACCCAGTTGATTATGAGGTGAAAGTTGACTACGCCCAGCCAGGCTCTCCGCACAAAAATGCAGCCGTACATTTTGATCCCGCCCCATATGGGGGTCAGCCTAAGAGTAGGCCAGAATTTTGGGCGATTGCTGGCACGATTGGCGGTGCGCAGGCGTATTTAGATGGCGGAGCTGATGTGATTGTTCGCGAGGATCGCGTAGCTGGTGGCCACAACATGCCGGAGCGCATCAAGGAAGATCCTATTGAGGCATTCATTGCGCTTGATGCACCGATTATCTTGGCTGGTGGTGTTGCACGTATGGGCCTCAAGCGAGCTGTTGAATTAGGGGCTGCTGGCATCCAGGTAGGTAGTTTATTTGCTGTAAGCCGTGAGTCAGGCATGGCACCGGCTGAGCGCGGCAAAGCAATAAGTCTTGCGCTTCAAGATAGGCTTGAAATTACTGACGACACCGAAGTTTCTCCAACGGGCTATCCATTTAGAACTGCCAACATTCCGCTCACCGCGGTTGATCCAAAAACAGAAGGTCTCATGAGCCGTGAATGTCCGCTTTCGGTGCTGCATACCCCATTCGAAAATGCCGATGGTGTTGTTGAATATCGGTGCGCTGCCGATACTGTTGAAAAAGCATTGCCCAAATTCCGTGGGCCCAAGGCGGTAGCAAAAGTAATGGGTGCACGCTGCTTGTGCCGAGTACTGTTTGCCTCTAGCGGTAAAGGACAAATCAATTCGCAAACTGGAGAAAGAGACGTGAGCTTAGTTACCCTCGGCGCTACTGCTCCTGACGACATTCGTGATATTGTTGCGCAATACGGCCGACCTATTACCGCTGAAACCGTCATGAAATATATTGACTAACGTTTTCGGTTGGCGGCAATTGGTGCTGTGCTCATTTTTTCAATGATGCCCAGCACACGCTCGAGCCTCCCTACTTGGTGAGCAGCATGGGTACTGCCAAACCCAACTTTTACTGTATGAGCATTTTTTGGCAATGCTTCAAACATGTGCTCATCGGTATAGTCGTCGCCCGCACAAAATACAAATTCGCTCGGATACTCAACTTCAAGATACTTCGCTATCTCACCTTTATGAATCATTTGGGGCTTTACTTCAATGATTTTATTACCGCTATACACCCCAAGATCGGTTCCTTCCACAAGTTGTGTCAGTTGGCGTTTAAGGTTTGCGTTGCGAATAAAAGCGAGCTCGGGATTCACTCGTCGATAGTGCCAAACGGTGGCAAAATCTTTTGCTTCTACAATTGATCCGGGTGTACGCGAGGCGTAGCTTCGCATGAGTTTTTCTACTTCAGACATGTCGATATGATCAGTATTTTGTTGCCATGTATCGCCTTTGCGCATCCAGGCGCCATGCTCAGCGACAAGGAGTAGTTTCGGTACATCGTTAAACCATTCATCCAGTGTTTTTCGTGGGCGACCACTCACAATACACACCTTTGTGTTTGGCTGTTGACTAATACGCTTAAGCTGCTGCTTAAGCCGCTGAGAGGGCCGAACTGAGCTTGCTGAAATACTGTTACTAAAGCCGTGAAGTGTGCCGTCGTAATCGAGGAGGAGCAGTCGAGATTTTGCCTGAGAGTAGCTTTCTAGCATCGTATCGATGGCGGTTGCGGAAAGCCGCTTAGATAGTGCGCCACGATGTGAACGATGCGCATTCGCGAGCTCATCCAGGAAGTCTTGCCCCCAGCGTTGCACAGTATAGTCGCTCAATCGAGTTTGCATGGTGCGCAGCCGACGGATTTGCTCTTTTTTGCTCATTGTTAGCGCTTGGTGAATGGTGGTGGCGAGTTGGCGTATGTCGTTAGGGTTAACGAATAGCGATTCATGCAATTCGTCAGCTGCCCCAGCCATTTCGCTGAGAATCAAAACGCCTTTTCGGCCACGCTTGCTCGCAACATATTCTTTTGCAACCAAATTCATGCCATCGCGGAGCGGTGTCACTAGCGCTACGTCGGCTTTGGCGTATAGGGCTACAATATCGTTAAAAGGAAGGCCCTGGAATTGATAAGAAATTGGCGACCAATCCACTGTACTATACATACCGTTAATGCGACTGACTGTTTGCTCGATTTCATCGCGGAGATTTTTGTATGTTTCAACTTCTGTACGAGACGGTACTGCAATAATGAGCATCGTCACTTTTTTCATGTACTCAGGGTGCTCGTTTAGGAACAGCTCGAATGCTTCAAGCCGCCGCATAATACCTTTTGAATAGTCTAGGCGGTCCACCGACAGTAGGAGTTGCTGATTTTTATAGCGATCAGACAAGCGGTCAATTTCGGCTTTCGTCTTTTTTTCGTTGAGCGTTTTGCGAAACTTTTCGTAATCAATACCAATGGGAAACGTGTCAACTTGAACGCGGCGACCTTGATATTCAATAACTCCCCTCTCGCTGGTAGTGCCGAGGATATGGTTGGCACTGCTCAAAAAGTGACGAGCGTAGTCATAAATATGAAACCCGAGAAGGTCAGCGCCCATGAGTCCTTCAATAATTTCTTTTCGTTCAGGGAGGAGGCGGAATACCTCATATGACGGAAACGGAATATGTAAAAAGAACCCGATTTTGCTTTCTGGCAAAATGTTGCGCACAGAACCCGGTAGTAGCATAAGTTGATAGTCTTGAATCCAAATCGTCGCATCTGGTGCCGCCATTTTCTTTACAGCGTTAAGGAATCGGCGATTGACTGCACGATAGGCAGCCCAATAGTGATGGCTGAATTTGGCATACGCTTGAAAGTAGTGGAAGATTGGCCACAATGTGTCGTTAGAGTATCCTTCATAAAACTCGGCAACCTGCTGCGAAGTAAGATGGACTGGATGGCAATTGTATTTACGAAGCTCCTTTGTTATTAAGGCTTTTTCTGCAGCAGTTAAGTTATCTTCAGCGATTCCAGGCCAACCAATCCATAACTGATCCTTAATTGCGAGGGATGACATGGCGGTAGCAAGGCCACCTGAGCTAACGGTAAATTCTAGTTTTCCCTCCACGCGAGTCACGCTTACCGGCAAGCGGTTTGACACAATGATAAAGCTACTCATATTACCCCTCAGTATAGGCAGCTAGTTGATTGACATGTGTGATAAATATTACTAGTATACAAGATATGGTAAAAAGCTATACGCCCAGCGTATTTCGCTATAAAAAGAAATACTTAAAATCAGATATTATCGCCGCTTTGGTAGTGACGGCGATTGCTATACCCGAGTCGCTTGGTTTTGCCGTTATCGTTGGGCTTCCTCCCGTGACTGGCCTTTATAGCGCACTGTTTGCGCCAATTGTGTTTGGGTTGCTCGCGTCCACCCGACGACTTGTCATTGGCGCTGATTCAGCAACGGCGGCATTAATTGCTTCGGGTGCGGTATTGGTTGCACAGGCAGGAACAGTAGGCTATACCAATGCAGTTGCGGTGCTCGGACTTTTGACTGCGGCAGTACTGTTACTAATGGCGTTCTTTCGGTTAGGTTTTTTGTCTGACTTGATATCACGACCAGTACTTGTGGGTTTTTTGGCTGGCGTCGGTATTCAGCTCATGATTAATAAACTACCCGAAATGCTTGGCATCGTTGCTCAGGGTAGCTTGTGGCAGCACTTTCTTGCTATTATCCACAATATTGATGCAGTAAATGGTATGGCATTTACCATTTCTGTTTTGGTAGTGGGAATTATTCTTTTTACGCGCAAGTCTTCTTTCCCGGGTGAGCTGGTTGGTTTGGTGTTAGCGTCGGTATTCGCTGTGGTATTCCAGGTTAGCCAGTACGGCGTGAAGATGGTTGGTGAGTTACCAAGTGGACTGCCCATGCTTGTACACCCGTCACTTACCTTCGGTGACATTATTACGCTTTTCCCTGCCGCGTTATCGATAGCCGTCGTTATTCTCGCGCAAAGTTCGGCAGTCATTCGGAGTTTAGCTGGCGAGCATGACGACAAGGTAAAATTAAATCAGGATTTATTTGCCCTAGGGCTTGCCAATGCAGCGTCGGCACTGACGCGTGGCTTTGCCGTAAATGGTAGCCCTCCGCGCAGCCTGGCAGCTGACTTAGCGGGTAGTCGTAGCCAAATGGTCAACATTATCATGGGTGTAATAATTGGCATTGTTTTGCTGTTTGGCGCTGATTTGTTTCAATATATTCCGAGTGCAGCGCTCGCAGCGATTGTATTTATGATCGGCATGCACCTGATTCGCCTGCAAGAACTTCGTTATATATGGTCTACTCACCGTACGGAATTTTTTGTGGCCATGGTGGCACTCGTTGGTACGGCACTCTTTGGTGTTCGGCAAGGTGTGCTAATTGCGGTTGTCGTGTCATTAATGGAGCGCCTTAGCCGGCAATATCGGCCGCACGATGAGATTTTGCTTCGAGATGGAGAACTAAGCGAATGGGCAAAAGAGCGTATTGATCAACACCATCGCCATAGTTCTCGACCAGCAGGTCTATTAGTGTATAGCTTTGATGGTTCACTGTTCTTTGAGAACATTACCTACTTTACTACGCGCATTAAACGTGCGATCGATAAAGCAAAGGAACCGGTTCATTATGTGGTAGTCGATGCAGGGGCAATCGATAGCATTGATTACACGGCTGTTGAAACATTGAAGCAGCTCTACAGGCAACTAAGTGCCGACGATATAGTACTTGGATTTGCGCATGTATCGCCGAGTCTCTATAAACAATTCGAAGATTATGGCGTGATTGATCTAGTCGGAAGCAATAATATTTTTTCGACGCTAAATGCAGCAGTTAAAAAACATCCGGGGAATAAACGCTCTGCATTTGAGATGGTAGAAAAGTTGGGCATTAAACACGGCCACTATGTCGTCATTGGTGGAGCCGTACTGGAAGCCTTGAATCTGCGGAGTACTAATGATATTGATATGGTTGTGAGCGATGAAACGTATGCTTATTATCGTGATCACAAGCACTGGAAAGAATTTGTACAAGACAACGGCAAAAAGGTACTCACCCATAATGGCTATAATCTTATGCATACCTGGATGGGCAAATCGTTTAAGCGGTTGCAAAAGAACGCTTTTGAAATCAAAGGAGTGACCTTTATGGGTATTGATGACCTTGTTGAAGCAAAACGTCACCTAGGTCGCAAGAAGGATACTTCTGATATTGCCCTTCTCGATAACTATAGGCGCATGCATAAACAAAATGCTAGCGCTGGGTGACGTTCTGGCTGCCTTTGTTAAAGTAGGTTCGACCAATCCACTTATGAATTTCGACAACAACGATAGGAATGGCAAATGACAACAATGATACGTAAGCAAGATCGCCAAGAGAAATAGTTGTTACGTGGAGCATTTGGCCAAGTGGCCCGAAGACGGCGAAGGTTTGCAGGCAAATTGCAACAAATAGACCAACATAGAACGCTCCATTCACACGACGCAAACGACGCCACAGTGGCTCATAGTCGCTACGGGCTACAAATGCGCTCGCCCACTGCATGGTGACGAGTGCGCAAAATGCGATGGTTCGTGCGTACTCGTGGCCGTAAGCTTGATCGTAGGTGATATAGAGGTAAAGGGTCAGTCCTGCCATAAGTGAGGCAATGAGGAAGATTCGAGACACCATAAATTTACTGAGAAGTGGAGCATCGGCAGCTTGCGGCGGTTTGTTCATATTGCGTTTCTCGCCCGTCTCTAAGCCAAGAGGAATTACCATAGAGGTGTCGGTTACGAGGTTGACCCATAGTATCTGAACAGGAGCAAGTGGTAACGGAAGACCAATAACAAGTGAACCAATAGACACGAGTACCTCACCGAGACTTGTCGATAACAAATAGACAACCATACGCTTGATATTTGCGTAGATCGTTCTTCCCTCATGAATGGCGGTGACGATAGAACGGAAGTTATCGTCGAGCAGTATGATGTCGCCAGCATCTTTGGCTATCTGCGCGCCGGAACCCATTGCGACGCCAATATGAGCATTGGTAAGAGCAGGAACATCGTTAACGCCATCGCCTGTCATAGCGGTAATATTGTTGCGCTTTAGAACAGTAAGAATTCGATGTTTATGTTCGGGTATGACACGGGAGAATACCCGAATCGTATCAAGTTCACGCTCGAGCTCATCATCGGTCATCTGCGATATTCTACGACTGTCAAATACTTCACCACGGTGCTCAACTAGCCCGAGCTGCTTACCTATATGGTAGGCAGTTTCGAAATGATCACCAGTAATCATACGGACACTGATGCCAGCTCGCTGCGCGGTAGCAATTGCCGCGTGTGCTTCGGGCCGAAGCACATCAGCTACAGCCACAAAGCCATCGAATGTTAGTGTGTGCTTGCGCGGAAGTGCTTCAAGTGAAAGGAGCTCTTTGCCAAGGGTAGTGTGTGCAAGGGCGATGACCCGATACCCCATCCCTGTCATATGATGGAGTTGAATGTTTGCTTTTTCGCGCTCGTTTTCGGTAAGATCACTTCGTTCGATAACATGCTCAGGGGCGCCTTTGAGGTAAAGTTTGTAAGCCGTACCATGGTGATGAAGAGTTCCACTCATAGCAACACTATTCTCAAACTGGTAGGAGCGCACTGTACTGGTAAGGTGAGCGTGTTTATGTGACGCTGCGTATTCCTCAAAAGCAATGTCAAGTGGGTCGTATACCTTACTGACGTTGCCTCGAGGCAAGAGTGAACCAACGAGTGTTTCTGTGGCGCTTGCAATGCGGTTTTCAGGGTGCCACAACTCTTGTACGCTGAGTTTATTTTTTGTAAGCGTACCAGTTTTGTCGGTGGCAATAGTGGTCAGTGCACCAATTGACTCGATTGCACGCATTGCACGCACGAGCGCTCGGCGGGCCGCCATGCGCCGCATGCCAAGGACGAGCACAACGGAAATAGCGATCGGTAAGCTTTCTGGTACTGCGCTTACGCTCAGGGCAATCACAAAACGCAGTGCATCAGCAACTTCCATCCCACGGTAAAGCGAGAGCAGGAATGCAACAAGCGCTATAGCAGATACCACAGCAATAATTCTTGTAATTAAACGGTCAATTTTTTGTTGTACCGGGCTACTCGCCTCTACTTCAGACGACAGTTCTGCAAGGCGCCCAAATTCAGTATTGTTGCCAGTCGCAACCACAACAGCTTTCGCTGTGCCGCCGACAACAAATGATCCTTGAAATATCATATTTGTTTGTTCGTAGACTTCTTTTTCCCCTCGTAATACGTCAATGTCTTTTTCTATAGGGAGTGACTCTCCCGTTAGCTGCGACTCATCAACCCTAAATGAACGGACTTCAAGTAAACGGGCATCAGCCGGTACCTTGTCGCCTTCTTCAAGAACAATGACGTCACCTGGCACCAGATGGGCGGCATCGACCTGAGTGCCGATGTTTTTTCGGTACACATTAACAATCAGCTTTGTGTGTTTTTGCAGCGACCGTAATATACGTTCTGTGGAAAATCGCTGAACATAATAAATTGCAGCGCTGACACCAATGATGATGAGAATGATGACGGCATCGAACACTGCGTGATGAAAGAGGCTAATGCCAGCTGCAACGAAAAGTACGCCCATAAATACCGATCTGAATGGTTCGATGATTTTTTTCCAAAGGGGCTCGCCGCGAACGATAATTGTATTGGGCCCATAGTGTCGTAAGCGCTCGCCTGCTTCGCTATCGGAAAGACCGCTCTCAACAGCATCAAGTTCAGCAAGTGTTTCGCGAATCGTTTTTGTGTAAAAAGCCATTAGTAGCATTATACCAAACCCTAAAGGATAACCATAAGCTGGTTGCAAACTTTTTCTCTACGCGCTACACTAAGTGTATGGCAGGAACATCATCTAAGGCAAAAAAGACAGCGACAAAAAAAGTAGCCAAAAAGACGGCTGTTAAAAAGGTGGCAAAACCGTCTAAAGCGGTGTCGCAAAAAGTTGATTACTACCCTAATCGTATGACCGTGGCCGTGTCCGCGCTTGCTGGTACTCTCTTGGTGCTTCTCGCACTTATCGCCGTGCTTGGTTCTCAGTAATAAACACTCTTATGTATTTTATATACCTCATCGTGATCGGTGAGGTATAATAATAGGTATTATGAAAGTACGCATCGAAATTGATACCAAGACCTTTGTGCGATTTTGGCTTGTTGTAATTGGCTTTGCCTTCGCAATTCTTGCCCTGTATAGTGCTCGCACAGCACTTACTATTATTGGTATAGCGCTTTTTTTGGCGCTTGCCCTCAACGGCCCAGTCAGCAAGCTTGCTCGTCGCTTGCCAGACAGGAGTCGTACACTCAGTACCGCAATTGCTTTTACTGTTGTGGTAGCCTTGCTCGGAGCAGTCATATTTCTGGTTGTTCCACCGATTGTGCAGCAAACCGCCAAGTTCATCGAGTCTGCTCCAACACTCGTGCGAACTATTTCTGAACAATGGCAGGGTCTCGGTAATTTAATTGACAAGTACCACATTCAGCCCCAAGTTGATCAGGCCGTTGCCGCTATCCAAGCCGATGCCGGCAAGTGGGCAACTAGTTTTGGGCGTAACTTTATTTCAGGTATTGGCTCAGCAATGTCGTTATTTGCTGCGACGCTCCTTGTGCTGGTATTGACGTTCCTTATGCTCATAGAGGGTCCGCGCTGGCTCGAGCGGGTATGGGGGCTCTATAAAGATACTGAAAAGATGGAAACTCACAAGAAAATTGTCCGACGCATTCATAGTGTTGTATCTGGGTATGTTACGGGCCAGTTAACGGTATCAGGAATTGGCAGCGTCTGTGCGGGCGCAACAGTATTTTTGCTTAGTCTCTTCTTCCCAGAGGTCCCTGCTAACCTTGCATTACCAACGATTGCTATTGCCTTTACTCTTTCGCTTATTCCGATGTTTGGCGCTACAATTGCTGGTATCATTGTCTCGTTGCTGCTCATGTTCAACAGTGTCCCTGCGGGCATCATTTTTGCTGTTTACTTCATGATTTACCAGCAGATCGAAAACAACTTTATTTCGCCAACGATTCAAGCAAAACGTATTGAGCTGTCTCCGCTCGCTGTTTTGGTTGCGGTGACGATAGGGCTCTACATGTTTGGTATAGCTGGAGGTATTATTAGCATCCCTGTTGCTGGTTCTCTAAAGGTACTTATTGAGGAGTACCTAGAGACGAGTCGCAAAGTACGGACTGAAAAAGAAAAACCATTGACCAAGCTTGTCAAAAAGCTGTCTGGCGAAGAAGCTTAATAGAATATATTGGTTGCATAGGACCATATGCTGCCGCTCGCGGTGTCGCGTACAACGATACCTTGCTTCGCTAATGCGTCCCGTAAGTTGTCAGATAAATGCCAATCTTTATTGTCGCGAGCACGTTGGCGCTCAAGGAGTAACCGCTTGGCATCATCGCCAATGTCTGGCGTTTGTTCGGCTAGTTGAAGGCCGAGCAGCTCGTCGATGTCATTAATGAATTGGATGAGGCCATGTTGATGAATTGCATCAAGTGGGACACCATCTAAGCGGCTAAAGGATTCATCGACGATACGAAGTGCTTCGGGGGTATTGAGGTTGTTACTCAGTGCTTCGCGTAGCGCGTCGCCGCCAGCAAGTAATGAGACATGTTTATCTGCCTCAATCTTCTTATCGTCATCGCCTAACCTATCGTGGGTCTGATGGCGCAGTGCGGCATAGTTTTTCCAATTAGCTAAGCGATTTTTTGCAGCTGCTAAGTTTTCAAAAGTAAAGTTTCCTTCGTTGGTAAACTGGCTTTGCAATATAAACATGCGCAAATCCATCGGCGAGAAGCCTCGCTCTGCAATATCTTGCAACGTGTATCCATTGCCAAGGCTTTTGCTAATTTTACCACCCTCAATCTTTAGATGGTTATTGTGGAGCCATATAGTTGCAAATTGCGCTCCACTTGCCGCTTCACTTTGCGCAATTTCATTGGTGTGGTGTACGGGAATATGGTCAATGCCGCCCGTGTGAATATCAATTGTTTTACCAAGGATACTCATTGCTATTGCGCTGCACTCCAGGTGCCAACCCGGAAATCCCATGATTGGATTTGCTTCTTCTGTAGGTAGATCAAGCAGGTCATCAGGTGTTTTCCATTCCATGTCGCGTTTTTGGCCTTGTGGGGTAAACTTCCATAGCGCGAAGTCCCATGGTTGGCGCTTTTCATTGTTCTCTTCTACGCGCGCGCCAGCCTTTTGTGCTTCTAGGTCGAGTCGGGCGAAGTCAGCATATGCCTCAAACTTGCTGGTGTCAAAATAAATGCCATCATTGGTCTGGTAGGTATAGCCTTTTTCTTTGAGTATTCTTACAAGCTCGAGCTGTTGGTCGATAAAATCAGTGGCTCTCACCAGATGCTCAGGTGGAATTAACCCGAGTTTTTCCATGCCATTTACAAAATCCTCCGCGTAGAATTCGGCAATTTCCCAAGCAGTTTTACCTTCGCGCTTAGCCCCCTTCTCGAGTTTATCTTCACCCTCGTCTGCATCACTCACCAGGTGGCCGACATCGGTAATATTCATCACCCGCTCAACCGTGTAGCCATTGGCGAGCAAAGTACGTACAAGCGTATCCCAATAAACGAAAGACGTCCAGTTGCCAACATGCGGATAATCATAGACGGTTGGACCGCATGTGTAGAGCGTTACTTTGCTCTCATCGAGTGGTCGCAGTTCATCGAGCTTCTTGGTCAGAGTGTTGTGTAGTTTGAGTGTCATATTCCCTCAGTGCTTTGTCGGTGGCATCCACCAATTCTTTAACAATTGTGTCGTAGGACTCATAAGCGCGAAAACCGGCAGCATACGCATGACCACCACCCCCAAAGTAGCCGGCAATGGTATCGGCAACAGGAGTATTGCAGCGGAATTTACCGGTAATCTTGCCATCAGGGTAGGTTTTAAGGGCGCACGTTACCTCCACCCCCTCAACGAGACGCATCTCATCGAGTACGAGCATACTTGGATTGTACTGGTCGCTATATTGTTGTATGTCTTCCCAAGGAATATGCACGAGACCCAGCTTGCCCTCAAGGAGATATTCGATACGACTAATTAGTTCGCCTTTGTAAGCGAGAATTTCTGGCGACTTTTTCATGAACTCACGACGACGCTGCTCGATAGCAGAGTTGCTTGCGCCAAGTCGCGTTAGTTTAGCGGCAACTTCGAAGGTGTCGGCAGTCGTGTTTTGAGTGGTGAGGCCTAGGCTGTCACTCATGATTGCAACAAGCATATTCTCGGCGGCCTGAGGGTTGACTGCCCAGCCAGCTTTTTCGGCCAAGTTAAAAATCAACTCACCTGTTGCGACAACATCTTGACTAACAAGGGTGTGGTCAAATGACAAGGTACTTTTGGTAATGTGGTGATCGAGCACTAACACGGGATGCGTTTCAAAAAAGTGTCGCACACCAGGTGTTTCGAGGGCTTTGCCAAGGAGTACATCGGCGCTTGTATCAACAATAATCGCAAGGTCGGCAGTTGTAGGAAAAGCAGAAGCCACTCTGTCCCAGCCAGCAATATACCGTAGGTATTTTGGCGTGTCGACTGGACAATACATTGTGACGTGCTTGCCTAGGTCACTCAGTAGCTCTTCAAGCGCGACCGAGCTGCCAATGCTATCGCCATCAGGGTTTTCAGCTTGAATAACTACAATTGATGTAGCAGCTGAAATGAGGCGTATGGCGTCGTCTAACATTATTTACAGTATAGCACAGGGAGTGAATCAGCTGGCTACAGCGCTCGCCTGCCTTCAAGGGCGTGGGTTAGTGTGATTTGATCGGCGTATTCTAAATCAACACCAACTGGAATGCCGCGAGCGAGCCTGCTCAGTTTTGTATCAATATGTGCTTCTTTGATTTGTCGTTGTATAAAAAGTGCTGTCGACTCGCCTTCGACACTCGCGTTAGTTGCAATGATTACTTCCTCTACTTCGTCGTCACGTAAGCGCTGAAGCAGTTGCGGGATATGGAGCTGTTCGGGACCGATGCCATCAATCGGGCTAATCGCGCCACCTAGTACATGGTACGTTCCTTTGTATTGCCCTGTTCGCTCAAGTGCGACGATGTCAAGCGGCTCCTCAACAACCGCGATGAGTTTTTGGTTACGATCTTTCGCCGAGTAGAGTGGCGATACGTCTTCATCTGGGTCAATGAGCGCGAATGTTATTGGGCAGGTTTTTACCCCACTATGTAAGGCGGCAATTGCTTGAGCAAGCTCGCTTGCGGTACGTTCTTCAGTTCGCAGTAAATAGTACGCATAACGCTCGGCTGTGCGCGCTCCGACGCCCGGAAGCCTGCCGAGCTCGTCAATGACACGTGTGAGTGCCTTGGGCAATAATTGGCTCATATCCCCTATCGCATAATTGGCTTATTAGAAGCCAAGATTCCCTAAGCCGCCCATGAGAGGCTTCATCTTCTCTGCTGCAATCTCCTGAGCTTTCGCCATGCCGTCGCGGATGGCGATTTCAAGCCAGTGCTCGAGTTCATGAATGTCTTCAAGATCTACGTACTCGGGATCAATCTTGATACTTTTTACTTTTAGCTCACCAGTTATTTGCACGACAACTGCACCATCGCCTGCTTCTACTTCAACAATTTCATTTGCGAGCGCTTTTTGCGCCTTACGTAACTCATTCAGCATCTTCATTTGGTCGAGTGCCATATTCTATCATCCTCCGTGTTCTTACTAGTGACCATTATACCGCATATACGGTGTTATTTGTAGATGTATAACCGGTCGGCATTTGCTGCAAAACGATTTGTAATAATAAGCGTGGGTGTATGGTTGAATTTGGTTTTATGAAATACGGCGTTAGTTACTATCAGCGTTGTGTTGGGCGCGACTGTTGCCGGTAGTTGAGAGGTAGCGCTAAAGCGCTTGTCATGGTGCGCTACCATGGCATAAAAAGGCAGTTGCTGCGATGATGTCACGAGGACGACAGGTTGTTTTGCTTTGGTATATAAACCAATGTTACGCTGGACCAGGCGAAGATCGTTCGAATAGTGTGCCAGCACCTCGGGTGAGTAAATATAGCTGTTGATATAACGCAGTACACCAGAAACAATGACCCCAAGTACTAAGATTGAAAGTGGAATGAGTCCCGCAACACGAGCATACGGGTTGCGCGGAAAGAGCTTGTACCAATTTGTAATCAGTGTTGCGAGACCCAGCGCAATCATTAAGCATGCGAGCGGGAACAAATGCGTCACGTGCTCAGGGTTGAGGATGATAAGTGGAATAAGAATGAGCCCCAAGGAAAGGGTAATATAGCTCCGCGCCGTATATTTATAAGTTAGTAATTTATAAAGACCAACTGCAATCAAAAGTACCAGACCAAGAGAATAAACCGGACGCAGTAAATAATTTGTCGAGAGAGAAGCGAAGCCAAATAAATCAAAGAATAGTGTGGCAAGGTTATGCTTAATGTCAAGGTTGCCAGTAGGGATGCCGAGCAGCGCGAGGGGAACGGTATAGTCAACGATTGATGCATAAATAAGTGGGATAACTGAAACAATACCCAATGCTACGCCAATCCATAGCCTTGGTCGCGAAAAACGGCGAATAACATGACGGATATGCGGATGAAAAAAAGTAGTGGTGAGCACTGCGATGACGAGGTATACACCGAGTGGCGTATACAGCGCTGTTGCCATAAACACCCCAGTGAGTGCTTTCCAAAGAGTACCAAAGGTTTTTTTGCGGGTAACGTAGGTTGCGGCAAATAACAGCCATACCGTGAGGAAACTAAACATAATGTTTGGGGTGCCGTCCTGAAGAAGGAATAGAAACTGTGTTGATGTAACGGCAACAATTGTCGTGAGTACGGCTACGTTACGCCTAAACCAAGTACGTACTAATAGGAATACCCCGAGTACGGTGAGAAGTCCAAGAATGATTGACGGTAGCTTAATACTCAACGTAGAAATACCAAATAGCATAAAGCTAAACCGCTGCAGTATATGGTAGGGCAAATCAATGACCATCTGCGGCTCAATGGATTCAACAGAGAGTGCTCCACTTTTAAGGCTGGCGGTTATTTCGCCTTCACGCAGTGCACCGGGAACGTAGATGCTTGCGGTGGTGACAACCAATGCAACAAGTATACCCACAAATAAATAGCCGAGTATATACCGCCATCGGTAAATTACATAATCTGTTATATGCTTAGGCATAGTCTAGCAGTATTATAGCATATGCTATTCGTGCCGCTTGTCGAGGCTCATGAAGCGTAGGCGCTCTGGGTGGAAGTACAGTTGCACTTTGCCAACTGGTCCATTACGGTGCTTAGCGATGATGAGGTCGGTAATATTTTGCACGTCTGGGTTATCTGGTTCATAGTAGCCAGGTCGATAAATGAAGCTAACAATGTCGGCATCTTGCTCGATACTTCCTGATTCCCGGAGGTCAGAGAGCTGCGGAATGGGCGGCGTGCGGCTTTCAACCGACCGGCTCAGCTGGCTCAAAGCAATGAGCGGTACGTTGAGCTCGCGGGCAATTAACTTGAGTCCACGGCTAATCTCAGACACTTCTTGCACACGGTTGCCATTGTGGTTGCCACTGGCCTGCATAAGCTGCAGGTAGTCTACAATGATAAGCCCTAGGGGCTGGTCATGCGCGGCGCGGCGAGCTTTGGTTCGCATTTCAAGCACACTGAGGCCAGGGGTATCGTCGATGAAAATTGGCGCCTCTGCCATTTCGCCCATCGCTTCGCTAATTTTGCTAAAGTCTTCGTCGCTCAAATTACCAGTACGGATATTCCAACTGTCCACTCCGCTGGCATCGGCGAGCATGCGGTCAATTAGTTGCTCTTTGCTCATTTCGAGACTGAAGAACAGGACGGGTAGCTTGGCAATGGTCGCAACATTGTAGGCGAGGTTCGTGACAAGAGTCGTTTTACCCATCGCGGGTCGAGCAGCAAGGATAATCAGGTCGCTGCGCTGCAGCCCAGCAGTCATATTATCAAGGTCACGGTAACCCGTGCGAATGCCCCGGAGCGCGCCCTTATTGCGATGTAGCTCCTCAATACGATCAAAGCTTTCGGTTAAAATACTCTCAATGCTGATGAGATCTTGTTTGAGTGATTGGTCAGACACGCTAAATAATTCGGCCTCTGCCTTTTCCAGCAGCTCCTGTGTGGTAGTTTCCTCGTCAAAACCCATTTCGCTGATTTCGGCACTCGCTTTAATTAAGCGGCGGCGTACTGCTTTTTGCTGCACAAGCTCGGCGTAGGCCCTGGCATGAGCCGCAGTTGGCACATAGTTAGTAAGCTCGGTTAAGTACGCGCTTCCCCCAACAGTTTCTAAATCGTCTTTTTTCTTCAACTCTTCCGTAAGGGTTAACAAGTCAACGGGTTTATGCCGTTCATATAGTCGCATCATGGCGGCAAATATCAGCTGGTGCCGCTTATCGTAAAAATCCTTGGCATTCACCAGTTCGCTTGCATCGGCAAGCACTTCTTCGTCAATCAGCACAGCGCCCAAAAGACTCATCTCGGCATCGAGCGACTGCGGGGGGACTTTTCCAGCGGGAACTTGCTTCTTTTCGGCCATTACAGAACTACCTCTTCTCCTCCACCCATGATATCAAGAACAGCTGCGGTTTGACTATCACTAGCAGGTTTAGACTCAGCCAGAATCTGTAACTCAGCACTAGCTACTCCTACTGTCTGGAGTGCTTCCTGAATTTCTGGCTGTGCCTTTTGAAGGCGGTTTTTGGTAAACACTTTGCCAGCATATACGGTCAGCATATCACCAGAGTAGTCGTAGCTGCATTTTGACAGCAAGGTGTAGGTACCAATAGAGTGTTCTTTAATAGTGGTTAAAAAGTCGTGCCATGGGAATTCAGTCGTTGGTTTATTTGTTTTTTTGATAGCCTGAGCGTGTTTCTTCGTGGGTACTTGTTGCGGCTGAGGCGCTGGCGCGGCTGCTGGCGCAACTTGGTTGGCTTTGGCTCTGGTTACGGGTGGAGTGACGCTAAAATCGGCACTGAGTGCTGTGAGCAATTTGACGTGCGGCCAGGTGCTGCGTGCAATATCAAGCAATTTATCGAGCAGTGGCAGCAAATGCGGTTTATCGACAATTTGTTCACGAATCGTACGAATTAATTGCTCGGCAAGTACGACAGCAGGAGTACCGCGCGCCTCACTGTCATTGACGAGCTGCACTATTTTGGGCAAATCTTGCGCTTCGTAGGCGTCGACAAGCCGTGCAACAGTATCAGCGTCCGCTAGTCCTAGCACGCCCTCAATCATATCGCGCGTAATTGGTCCATCATTTAGGCTCGATAGCTGATCGAGCAGCCCTATGCTGTCGCGAAAACTACCACTACCCTGTCGAGCAATCAGCGTCAGCGCGTCGTCATTAATGGCAATGCTTTCAGCGTCAGCGATGGTGCGAAGGTGCTCGGCGGCATCGGCTTCGCTAATGCTGCGGAAATTAAATCGCTGCACACGACTAATGATGGTAGCGGGTAACTTTTCTACATCGGTGGTTGCTAGAATGAATACAACGTGTTCGGGTGGCTCCTCGAGTGTTTTTAGTAACGCGTTAAAAGCCGGTTTACTCAGCATGTGCACTTCATCGATGATGTAGATTTTTTTGTTGGCAGACACTGGTGCAATTTGTACTTTGTCGCGCAGGTCTCGAATGTCCTCAACACCATTGTTACTCGCAGCGTCAATCTCGATGATGTCAAGATGAGGAGATTCTTCACTGTAGGGTAAGCCATTAATTTCGTGGGCTAATATGCGAGCAATGCTGGTTTTACCGACACCGCGTGGACCTGTTAGTAGGTAGGCGTGGGCAATCTTGCCAGCGGCAATAGCCCGCCCTAAAATGGTTGTAATGTGAGACTGCCCGACGATTTCGTCGAGCGACTTGCTACGATACTTGCGGTATAACGCCTTCCCCATTGCTTCTATTGTACGGCATTTGCGCCTGGCATAGTGTTGTGGTTTCAGCCATTACGCGTTAATTGCACCTGGTTGTTGGCTTTGCTCGCGGTAGCAGTTGCCACATAGGCTTTGGTAACGAACGCGCGTCGGGTCATTATCTATCCATACAATGGGCTCGCCAACGTGAAATGTGCCGTCAACAAATCGTCCGTTAAATTCCGCTTGGTCGCCGCACGTGCACATGGTAACCATTTTTTCCACGCGGTCAGCTAGCTCAAATAGCCGTTTTGTGCCCTCGAACAGTTGGCGTTGAATATTGGTACGAATACCGTAGGCAATTACCGATGTGTTATCGACCTTAGCAATTTGCTCGAGCGCTTCAATTTGGCCAGCACTCATAAAGTTAGCCTCATCGACGAGCACGCAGTGTACGGCATGGTTGCCAATAAATTGGTGGTAAGCTGCGTAAATGTCCGTTTCAGGCGAGTCTTCGTTGGCAAGACGCGTTGCAATATCGATAGGCCATTCCTTGCCGGCACGGCTGGTGGTATAGCCCGCTTTTCGCATAGAAAGTTCCGGCATCATGGTAACAACGGTCAAGCCGTTTTCGGTGTAATTATAGGCAGTGCTAATCATAGTATCGCTTTTGCCACAGTTCATTGCACCATAGTAGAAGTTAAGTTTTGCCATTATTGCTCCCGTGCTCGTTTATTATTAACAGTATACTGCTTACGAAGGGATAGGACCAAAGTTGTTTTTACAATACATAGTACCGCCCATTGAGATAAGGGCGGTACGCAACCTTTTATTTGTTTTGCGATGCTCTATAACGCAGCTTCAACGGCAGCCCAGGTTGCATCTGGGTTGTCTTCTGGGACGATGATAGTGACTTGGTCGCCGATGTTGATGCGGAAGTAAGTCACACTAGCAAGTAGTATGCGGTACTCGCGGCCGCTCGCTTCAACATAATAGGCGCCGTCATGCTGTACAAGAGTACCAATCACCTGCTTACGTGCGATGGGGCCAATTTGCTTGTAAATAAAACCGCCGTCATCGGCAATGGTGAGTTTTAAAATGTCACCTTCTACCAATTTGCTTTTGCTAGCATAATTGGCGGGCACCGGATAGCTTTTGCCGTCGGGGCCTATCATAACTTGACCGTCAAAAACGCCCTCGATAACTTTACCGCTCACTTCTTCTCGGCTATTTGTTGGTGTCACTACACTTCCATCGTCACCGATGATACTAATAAGCAGCTCTTTAGCCGCAGCGAGGTTAGTCTCCGCCTCCTGAATCAGCGATTTCAGTCGCTTGACTTGTTTTTCTGGTAATTCAGACATGGTTATTCTCGCAATCTTTGTCTGTTTTTCGTAGTATTACCTTCATTATATACCGCTCAGGGACCCAAAAGTCAACCCCAAAAATTTTCCACAAGGTACTGAGAGGTACGAGCAAAATCGTTGTCAAAAATACCCAAGCAAGATAATAATTCGCTGGAGTAGTGCAAATTGCCAGCCGTAGGTAGTGCGCTATGCAGCGATGAATGCACATGCTATATTTTGAAGACTATGACAAAAAATCGTGAATTTACCCCCGATGACGAAGAAGAAATCTATTATGGTGAGGCGTCTATAACGCCTGAAGTAATTGACCTGCGGCCAACACCTCCACTACCAGTGATTACCGATCTTTTTGCTGAGCGACCTGCGCTTGACCCCATGGTTTCCATGCATGAGTTTACTAATGAAATTGCGTTTGATGAACGGCACAGTCGGTTAAAAATCGTGAGTGATCTCGTTGGACTTCGTCGGGTAGTCGATGGACGCGTCGAAAGCTATCGCGATAAATTGACCAGAGCAGAACGAAGCGGTAAGCACGAATCGGCTCGCTTTGGCATGGCGCGTATTCTTGGTGAGCGTGCCGTTGTGTACTTGCTTGACTGGGATTACTTTGCCGGTTCGCTTGGCGAAGTTGCTGGCGAAAAATTTGTGCGGGCTGCTGAGCTAGCGGAGCGTGAAAAGGTGCCTTTCGTTAGTTTTGGTGCGTCGTCTGGTGTGCGCCAGCACGAAAATGTTCTTGGGCTGGTGCAAATGCAGCGCATGGCAGTAGCGGCGAGTAAGTATCAGCACAATGCAAACCACCCCTACATTTCTGTACTTGCCGGTCAAGTGTGGGGTGGTATGTCGGCGAGTGCGGTACCGGTGGCAGATATGGTTGTTGCGCTTGAAGGTACCAATTATGGATTTGCTGGTAGTCGTGTGATTGAAACATTTGAAGGTAAACCTGTCGCTAAAGGCGCTCAAAGCGCCGAGGCGAACTTGCTTGACCGAAATATCGATGTCGTTGTGAAAGACGTGCCAGAGCTGCTCGACTTTTTGGGCTCATCGCTACGGCGAGTCCGTGAATCGCACAGCGCAAAACCTATTCCTGCCTGGCATCGGCAGCTGGCGGTTGATACACAGGTCGCCCATCGCCCCTTGTCGTTTGGCGAGAATGGCTTTTATGCCTCGCAGTGGGCCCGCCAACAACACTCGCGCACTGTGCTCATTCCGCGCGATCGCCGTGATACACCTACTATGACCGAACGCGAGCAGCTGATGGCGCGCTACCGTGAAATTGCCGCTTCGTCAGGGCGCATTGACAGCGAATTCATTATGCAACATAGCTTTGACTCGGCCACGCCGATTTACAACGCAGTGCAGTTTGAGGGTACGAAGCGTTACCCAGGAATTATTGCATCGGTGGCGTCAATTGGCGAGCAATCATTTATGGTGATTGGCAACCAACCTTCGTATAAAAACTCATCAGGAAATTACGTCGGTAAGCAGGCGGCCAATCCGGGGCCAGCAGATTTTGAGTACGCGGTGCGTATGATGAAAGCGGCGGAGCGCTGGCAACTACCGCTCGTATTCCTGACTGATACCCTTGGTGCTCTGCCGACAATGGAAGCCGAACGTCGCGGCCAATCAAGGGCAATCGCTGAATCCATTAAAACTGCTGGGTCGCACCCCTACCCCACTATTTCGGTAATTACTGGCGCCATGGGCAGTGGTGGTGGTTTGGCTACAACACCGTTTGGACGCGAAACCATTATGCTTGATAGCGCCCTGGGCTTTGTGAGCGAACCAAGTTCGATGGCGTCAATTCTCTATAACGTTGCGCACCCTACTGACGAGCAGGTTGCAATGACACTCGAAACAGTTCGGGCGTCTGCTGCTGATTTGCAGTCCCAGGGACTCGTTGATACGATTGTTCACGATGACGATAACCCCCATCAAACAGCCCAAGGTATTCGTGCTGCAATTGTTGATGCACTTGCTCGGCAGCAAGGTAAGTCCCCGCGCAAGTTACGTCACGATACCTCTGCCCGACTCAGCCCTCGTATGATACAAAAACACCGTAGTGAATAAACACCACGGTAAGCTATGATGAAGGCCCGAGCTTTTCACCCCCCTGGTGGGGATGAGAAGCTCGGGCCAAGTAGGCCATAATGGCCTAGGGGCGGGTGCGGACGCTGAATCCGCAGTTGCCGCTCAGGTAACCCTCGCCGAACACGGCGTCCAGGCCGAAGCCGGCACCGGTGTCCACCACGTAGGCGCCGCCGATCTTGGCGTAGCCGTCGTAGTAGGTCACCACGTCGTCCTCGGGGGCGTCGAAGTCGTCGCCGAACTCGTCCAGCGGCTCGCCCTCGTCGTTGAGGTCGTAGTCGTCGAACGTGCCGTTCAGGAGCGCGAGCTCCCAGTCGGCCAGCGGCTCGTCGTCGGGGTAGAGCCCGTCGAACTCGCAGACGCCGGTGCACCCGCAGGGCAGGACCATCGGGTCGATGTCGAACGTGCGGCCGAAGTCGAAGTCGTCGATCTCGAACAGGTCGAGGGTGTCGAAGTCGTCGGCCAGCGGCTCGTCGAGGATGTCCCAGCCGGCGGTGCGCTCGATGAGCGCGTGACGCGCGTCGTTCCAGCCGTCGTGGAACGCGGCGCGGAACTTCACGGTCTTGTCGCGGCGCCTGAGCTCCAGGTGACGCCTGCGCGTCGGGAACTGCTTGGCCGCTTGCGGCTGGGTGGAGGTGCGAGCCACCTTATACTCCTTCTGTCGGATGGATAGCTTACTTTCATTATAGCATAATCAACATAAAATGTCAATACATTGAGATATATTTTCTATCAAAATACCCCGCAAGCGCGGGGTATTTCATAGTCAGACAATGTGGTCGTAATTGATGGAACTTAGGCGAGTTCTACGCTAGCGCCAGCCTCTTCAAGAAGCTTCTTGGCATTTTCAGCGTCGTCTTTTGAAGCTTTCTCAAGGATAGCGCTTGGAGCGTTGTCAACGAGGGCTTTTGCTTCACCAAGGCCAAGGCCGGTGATTTCTTTGACAGCTTTGATAACAGCAACTTTCTGTGCACCGCCATCTTTGAGGTTTACAGTGAATTCGCTTTTTTCGTCAGCAGCAGCTGCACCAGCGTCACCGCCAGCAGCTGGGCCGGCAACAGCAACAGCTGCAGCAGCTGGCTCAATGCCGTATTCGTCCTTAAGGACATTTTTGAGTTCGTTTACTTCGAGTACGGTCAGCTTAGTTAGCTCTTCCGCAAGTTTCTTTACGTCTGCCATGGTAGTAGACTCCTTTGAAATTCATTAAAAATTGTTGTGTGCGTAAAATTACGCAGTAGCTTTGGCCTCGACGCCATCGAGCAACGCATGGAGGTTGCCAGAAAGGGCGTTCGTGACATCGTGAACTGGTGAAAGCAGCTGTGCCACCACTTCGGCGACAAGTTGATTCTTGCTAGGAAGACTAGCAAGGGCTTTAACATCGTCGGCACTCTGGGTGAGGCCTTCGCCGCTGAAGCCGGCAACCAGCTCAAGGCTTGGGTGAGTTTTGCTAAACTCATTCAATACCTTAGCGGGCATCACTTCATCATCGCTGCTAAATGCGTAGAGCAACTGGCCTACAAGTGCTGAGGTATCAGCTGCTTTGTAGGTTTTATCGTCACCCATTGCAACGCGAACTAGGCGGTTTTTGACAACTTTAATTGTCACGCCTGCTTCTCGTGCATTTTTGCGAAGATCCTGGAGCTCAGCAACGCTGATCCCCTGGTATTTTGCAACTGCAGTTCCCTTTGCCGCAGCAAAGAGCTCGCTTAGTTCACTTACCAAAGCTTGTTTCTTATCTTTGCTAATTGCCATAGATAATACTCCTTTGGTTATGTTGATTGGTTTGACCACATTGTTAACGTCCGACATTGGCCAGCTAGGGCAAATGGAACCAAAAAGTCTTTGGACCATTTGCCAAAGACGTATAGGAAAAAAGTAGATTCCCTCGGTAGCATGATTAAGTGATGATTCACCGCCACTGTCTTTGGTAATGTCACTCCATATGGTATCAGATGAGCGCTGAACTGTCAACAGATGAGGTGTGACGCATATATGTTATTCAAGCATGCTGCGCTCAAGTTTGTGTGCACGCTCGCGGCTGAGTGCGGTAAGACCGTTTTGCCCAAGGTGACGCTTCTGCGCTCGTAGTTCGGCGAGGGCGTGGGTTTCATTGTCGGTGTGAGCAGTATTGGTGACTCCCCCGGATAACTTATAAAGAGCGTGTGCGGCGCTTCCAATACGGGCCTCAATTCGATCGGCTTCAGTGGTAAACTGCAGCTCGGCATGCAATGGCCATGGTTCGCCCCACCTTTGGAACGTTAGCGTGACTTTTGCAACCTGGTAGCTGCTATTGTTGGTTACTACTACATCGGCAACATTTTTTAGATCTTCAATAGAGCTATAGCCGAGGGCTGTTGCGATTTCTTGCACATACTGTGCGCCACCTTTGATGTGAAGCGGGCTGGTGCGGCTGGGGGATGGACGGAGCACTACCCTTGGATCATATTGAACTCGTTTGAGTAAGTCGCTAATTACTGAGCCGGCCTGGGTGGTAGTTTGCGTGATAATGGTCGCCCCAATAATATCCATGGGTGTTTGGTCTGCCTCCAGCTTACTCAGCTTGCGCGCCAGCGAACCGATGGTTTTGCGTCGCCAAACAACACGAAGGTCATCTTTGGTGCAAATACCTTCGCCAATTACGATGCCATGGGGTGTAGCGTGGGTCAGTACTTGCTCATGAATATTTTCGCCAAGCACCGCTTCGAGCATAGTTTGTGTCCTCGCTTCTACGATGCTTGGGTCGCCGAGATTGGCGATAATTCGCTCAGCTTGGTCGACCGAATCTTGTTTGCCGGTATGAGCGTTTCGTAATACAACACAACGGCTCTGAAGTGCCATGGCAATGCCGTCAAACCCAATTACTTCGGCAAGCGGCGCATAAAGTGATTCAGCTATATGCATTTTTTGCAGCGTGGCCGTATCATTTTTTGCCTGATCAGTGTGAAGCCACTGGAGTGTTTGAGCGGCTTCAACAAGCAGTGACTCAATATTGACGCCCTTCTCGGATCGGAGGCGCAGTATTGCTTCGGCTTTGGTGCCGATTACCGGTTGCTCCCAAGCACGCTCGGGCACTTGCAGGGTGTTGGTAGGGTCAGTGAGCAGTGTTAAACGATCAGGATCGTCTTCGTACATACTGGTGAGTTGATTCGCCCAAAATTCATCGATGCTGCGCCGATCTGAAAGTAAGCCGAGTACAAATAGCTTATCTTCTGCGGTTTCATTGGAACGCATAAGGTACGTTCGCAGCCCCTTTTTGGCGCTCAGACTTGTGGCTGGCTCACTCATTGCATCATACAATCCCGACAACATAGCCGCGCTGTACACTTGTGGCGCAAGGTATTCATCGCAAAAATCAGCAATAAGGGTATTTGCTTCGGTCATGGCGCGCAAAATACGTGAGGTGCGGCCATGGGGCTGCCGGGTTGCTCGCCAAAAGGAGCGATACGCATGCAAAACAGCTTCCGGAGCGAGCGGAAACTCAGAGTCATGAAAAGCGCTTTCATCATCGAAAGCGCCGTCGAATGCGTAAAATTCGGACACAACTATATTATATAACTAACAGTAGTTATAGTCAATTTGTCATCGACTGGCGGAAGTGCCATTGAGCGCCTGCGATACTATGGCAGCAATAGCAACTTTTCGGAAGTGTCTTTGAATAGTTTCAATTGAGCGACTAGCGTCGATTGTGATGTAGCCGCGTTCGCGAGCAAGTGATGTGTAGCCGTTATTGACATTTGTTTGAAAATCATCGTCCCTTGACTCAAATGTGTCTGGGTTGGCCAGTTCACCACGAGCCGATATGCGCTTATTACGCACTGCATCTTCAAGCTCAAAAATGACCGTTAAATCCGGAGTCATGTAGCGTTCGTCCATAAACGCCCGCGTAACACCGTGTACGTATTCTGCTCCCAGGCCCTCAGCTATACCTTGATACACTTCACTCGACAAATAGTTACGAGCACTCAATACAATTCCACCCCTTCCAAGCACTGGCACGGCTTCGCGGAACCATGTTTCGTGACGCGATGCGGTAAAAAGCAGTAGATTGGTAACAGGATCTCGCTCGAGTGACCCGTTTTTAATAATCGTACGGATCTCGCTGGCGATTGGGCATCCATCAGGTTCATGCATGACATACGTTTCAACGCCAAACTCTTTTTCGAGATGCTTGGCGAGTAAGTCAACTTGAGTAGATTTACCGGTGCCATCGTTCCCCTCACCGACAATGTAAAAGCCGCGTTTTGCTTGCTCACTCATTATAGTATTCCTTCGGGAAGCCCCTTAATTTTGGCTGGTTTCTTGCGGGTATCTTTGTAGTTGCGCGGCAGCATATCTGCCGGGTTCCAGGTGGCAATTAAGTCTTGTAAGTTGTCGGTTGATTGATATTTGCCGCTCATCCCACTTCGGCCGTGGCTGTAGTCGCCTTCAACAACACCGGTTTTATGGAATACCAACTGCCCCATGCGCTCACCTACCGGTAGCACCACACTTTCATGCATATTCAAGTTGTAAATTTCCAGAGTAATGCGATTAATGTACCCAGGATCAACCCAGCCGGCATCAAAACATACCGCTACGCCGTTGCGCCCCCAACTGCTACGCGCACGAACTTCAGCTGCGCCTCCATGCGCTCGAATACCCATAAATTCATGCGTGTGCGCCAAAATTCGCTCGCCAGGGCGCAGTACAATGATTGGGTGATTGCGGGGGATATTCTTGAACGGCTTATAGCCATAGCGTGCGCACCACTCATGGTGCGGCATAGCTTTTAGGGGGCCATTAAAGTACGTAGCAACGTCATCGCGATCAAATGGGTTATACATGCGCGAGTCTTCCCGCACTTCCTGTTTATAAAAATAATAGCCTAATGTGAAATCAAGGCTCGCCTCACTGACGTGGCTAGGCTCATAGGGTACGCTGACGATCGTCCCATTCTTAATTGCTTCTTTGATTTCGGTATTACTATAAACACTCATACCTTCCCCTATTAAAACGAGCGACTGTTTTGCCGCCCACCATTTATGGTTATTATACATTGGTTTGCTATGATAAAAAAGTGAAAGAACGACGATTGATAGTTGCCTATGGGCAAAACGGTGAAATTGGCGGCGGCAATGATTTGTTGTGGCGCCTGCCTGCAGACATGAAACATTTCCGTGAATTGACAATGGACACGAGCGTAGTGATGGGTGGTAATACATGGCGCTCGATTGGTCGGTCGCTGCCGGGGCGCGAGATGATTGTTCTCACCCGCGGCGCGATTGATGTTCCCGATGTGATTGCGGTTCGCAGCCTTGATGAGGCATTCCGCCGCGCGAGCCGTGATCGAATATACGTGATTGGCGGCGGTGAAGTGTATGCGCAAGCGCTGGCCAGCAACTGTGTAGACGCCATTGATGCTACGGAGGTCCATGCCTCGTTCCCTGAAGCGACGGTATTTTTTGACCGTCCTGCTGACGGTTGGTATGAAACCGCGCGCACGGCGCACCAGCAGGATGGCAAAAATCCTTTTGACTACGACTTTGTAACGTACGAACGTGAAGCTAAATAGCCACTTGCCCACGAATTGCTGGGTGGTGTCTGTAGCCAACAATTGTAAAATCATCGGCTTCAAAATCGCCAATGTCTTGAACAGCTGGGTTAAGCACGAGTTTGGGTGGTTCATACAAATCGCCTGCGCGCGCTAGCTGTTCACGTACTTGTGCCTCGTGGTTCTTGTAAATGTGCGCGCTGCCGAAGGTATGGTAGAAATATCGCGGTGTTCGGTCAGTGGTTTGTGCCATAGCACTCAGAAGCATCGCATACTGGGCCATATTAAATGGCACACCCAGGAACCAGTCGGCGCTTCGTTGGTACATTTTCATGTCGAGGTACGGCTTGCCGGTTTCAGGGTCGACGGCATTCGACGCATTGAATTGGAAAAGTGTATGGCACGGTGGTAAGCCAGCTTTGCTCATGGCATCAAGATCGCCAACATTCCACGCGCTCACAATAATACGCCGCGAACTTTTGCCGCTGCGGATTTGATCTTGTGCAATCCGCAGTTGGTCAATTGGTTGGTTGTCGTACCCCTGCCATGCGCGCCACTGATGACCATAAATTGGCCCAAGGTCACCATACTCTTCGGCAAATGCTTTGTCGGCAAGCACTTGTTTCAAGTAGTCGCTTTTTAGTCGTTTCCATTCGGGTGATTCTTGTTCGGGTACGTCGATACCTACTCGGTTTAGGTACGATACGAAAGGCCACTCATCCCATATATGGTTATCATGCTCAGTGAGATAGCGCAGATTTGTGTCGCCGTGCAGCATCCACGCTAGTTCGCTGCGAACTGCTTTGGTAGCAACAAATTTGCTTGTAAGTAGGGGGAATTCCTTGCGCAGGTCATATGCCATTTGCGGTTCACCAAAGTAGTCCCAGGTACCCACGCCAGTTCGATCGTCGGTAGGTTCGCCATCATGCAATATTTCGTCTGCCCAGGCGAGGTATTGTGCTTCGCCACTTAATTTTTCTTTGGTCATTACTACCCCCATGGTTTTATGTTATTTACCCTAGTTTATGCCAGAATTACTGAGGGTTCTAGGGCAATTTACTACCCTAGATTTATGTTAAAATGATTATATGAATAGTGATGGAAAGTTGCATAAAGCTCAGTCTGCCGTGCTGTATACACTGCAGTATGCAACCCGCGCACGGTATAGTGAGCTACAGCGAGCGGCCGATATGCAGAGTGATGTATTCAAGTTTCACATTCGCAAACTCGTTACCCAGCGGTTTATAATTAAGGCTGATGATGGGCTCTACGAGCTGACGGCAGAGGGCAAGGCGTTCGTTGGGCGGCTCGATAAAGGGACGGGCCGAGAAATTGAACAGCCAAAATCAAGCATGCTCATGGTAGTGCGTTGTGGCAATTATATTCTCGGGCATCGCCGTGAACGTGAGCCATTCAATGGGTTTTGGGGTATTGCCAGTGCCCCGGTGCTTCGCGGCGTTCCCTTAGTAGAATCAGCGGCGCGTGAGTTGAATAAACAAACTGGTATCGAGGCAAGCTTTCGTGTGGCGGGTAGTTATAGGGTTATTGATAAAAATACGCACGGCAATGTGCTCGAAGACAAAATATTTGCCGTCATGGTGGCAGATATCGATCGGCTTGCGCCTGTACGACCGTGGAGCGGGGGGTATAGTGAGTGGATGCCGGTCAAGGAATTACTGCAAAAGCCTCACCTTTTCCCCATTACCCCGGCAATTTTTGAAATGTTATCGGCTGGGATTGCCTTTCGCGAAGACGTGTGTACCTATACTAACGCTGAGTATTAACGAACAATATTGATGTATGGTTTCTTTATATAAACTTGTGTTTTGATTGGTTTGCCTACCTCAATAAAATGTGTGTGCTGATGCACAACAGACTTGCGTTTGTTTTGCGCAGCACGTGCATATATGCTGTAGCCATTGGCTTCAAACTCCGCCAGGATGGCGACGTATTCTTTGCGTTCGCTAGGGGTAAAATGTGCAATAGAATCAATGTGCCGTTTGGGAATGAGTAATAGGTGTTCCCCGGTGTGCGAGCCGTCCCATATAAAATAGGGAAAAAGATTGTCAATGACCCAAAAAAGTTGGTAAGTTCGACGAATGTGCGAAGTACCACTCGCTAATTCGCAAAACTGGCAACCAGCTGGCGGATTATTAAAACGATACGTGTCATAGGCTTTTTGGTGCTTGCGGTTGCGGACAATAGGCCCCTCGGGTATGCGCAGTTTCCTCATAGTTTTATGATACCAAAAACCGCTCACGCGTACATGAGCGGTAATTCGTATGGCAAGTCAAATGACTAGCTTACTTGGTTCTCTACCTTAATACCAGGGCCCATGGTAGTTGCAATAGCTGTTGATTTTACATAAGCCCCCTTAAGGCTCGATGGCTTCTGGCTTTGTAGGCTAGCAAAGAATGCGGCTGCATTTTCTTCTAGCTTCTTTGCGCCGAAGCTTACTTTGCCTATACTCAAGTGGATGGTTGCTTGCTTGTCAACGCGGTATTCAACCTTACCGGCCTTCGCTTCGGTAACTGCTTTGGCAACATCAGTGGCAACCGTACCGCTCTTTGGGTTTGGCATTAAGCCGCGTGGACCAAGCAAGCGGGCATATTTACCCAACTTCGGCATATATGCTGGAGTAGCGATCAGTACGTCAAAATTAAGCTCTTCTTTATCGAGTTGCTTGGCAAACTCTTCGTCACCAGCTATATCAGCACCAGCCTTTTTGGCTGCGGCTGCATCAGCTTCAGGCGCAAATACGGCAACACGAATTTTCTTGCCTGTACCATTTGGTAGGCTTACCGTCGCACGGATGTTTTGATCTGCCTGCCGTGGGTCTACCCCAAGGCGTACATGAACTTCTACACTTGCATCAAACTTTGTCGGGTTGGTTTTGGTAGCAAGTTCGAGTGCTTCGGCGAGTGAGTAGACTTTAGCACCATCAACCAACTTAGCAGCTTCTTGGAATTTCTTACCGCGACGTTCAAGTAGTGGGCGGACTTTTGGTGCGGGGCCCTTTTTGCGGGCTTCCATGGCTTCGGGATCCTTTGGTGTAGTGTCGCCAGCTTCTTTGCGTGCATCTTTTTCAGCTTTTTCTTCAGCTTCATCAAGTGCTTTTTGTGAGCGCTTGCCAGCTTTAGCTACGGTAGCCTCGCGTACCTCATGCTTCTCGGCGCTTGCAATTGCCTCTTCAATTTCAGCAATTGTGTTTTTCTCGGTCACTTCAAGCTTTAGCTCAGCGGCCTTTTCTAATAGTTCGGCTTTTTTTGCCATTTCGTTCTCCTGCGGTAGTAACGGCGTTTGTGTACGCCTCCCGTCCTTACGTAATATTCCGAATAAGTATAGCAAAAACAACAGGCATTGTCCAGTAGTACGGTTGTTGCGTATAGATTATATTAATGGTATAATATTAGTGGTGTTATTCGTACTTTCTACATGATAAGGAGCGTGAGACGTGCCGACCATCGACGTGTGGGCGGTGGATTTTCTTGAGACTTACCCTGGCGTGTGCCTCGGTGATTTCTGGGAACAAGACATCGCTTCAAACCATCTCGGCTTCTTGCCGGATCGCCCTTCACTTGCGCTCATGGTGATGGTGCAGGACTACGTTCGTTCACGCACAAGCAACCAGCGACGCAAGTTGGACAACCGATGCGTGTTCGCGGAGTGGCAGGCACGCCGTGTCGTTTGTGCCTCCAACTACTCCACGATCATCGCCGTCAATGACGAAGGTCAGGACATGGCGCCGCTGGAGCTACCTGATGTGCTGCTTACCGAGCCATCGGCTCTTGACCAGCTGCAGGCAACTGGCATCGACGTGCTAGAGCAGCCGGGTGCCATCCCCTTCGTCTTCGAGCCCGATACGCTCGAGGCTCGCCTTGTCTATGCCGTCTTCGACATCCTGCACCAGCAGGTCATGCGACGCAAGCAGTAACACCCCCATGGTGCTATGTGTTGACTCGTCAGCACATAGCACCTTATTTTATTATCGTTGCAAATCTTACAACTAGAAAAATGTATCTGTTTTATGGCCACATGTAGCGTACGAATGATTGACATAACCACTATGCGGCGATATGATGAGACTTGTGTTTTTTGAAAATGAGAGACATATCGAAGGCACAATCGTCCCGCAAAATAGCTATTAATTGATAACCAACTGCGGGGGTTTAAGGAGGAAATTAAATGAGTTTCAATAAATCAGTGGTGGCACTGAGCATTGCTCTTGCTATTGCCGTGATGGGCGGGAAAAGCGTTTCGGCTACCGACACGCCTGCTACTAGTAGTAAAAAAGAAGCGGTAAAAACGGTTGTCGTTAAAGAGGGCGATAGCCTCAGTGCTATTGCCGATGCGAATAGCACGACATGGGTCCGAATATTTAACGCAAATGAATCACTCGTTAATCCTGACATCATTAATGCTGGCGATGAGCTGCGTATTCCAAAGGATGATGAGCAACTGAAAGATCGCTATAGCGAGTATGCTGCCAGTGCCGCAGTGGCACAGCAGGTAGTGGCTCAAACTTCCACAACCTACACGACACGCAGTTATTCGAGCAGCCCGGTAAATTCGAACAGCTACTATGTCGGCAACGGTATGTGGTGTACAGATTACGTGCATTCCAAGCGTCCCGATGTGCCGATTTATGGCAATGCTGGGTATAATTGGATCACTGCAGCACAGGCTGACGGCAAGGCAACTGGGACTGCGCCACAAGAAGGTGCTGTCGCTGTGAGTAACGGTCACGTTGCCTATGTAAGCAAAGTCAATACTGATGGTAGCTATGTGGTGCAAGAAATGGGCTGGAATTACCAGGCCGGCAACTACAATGAGCGAACCGTTCAGCCTGGTGCGTTTGGCGGCTTTATTTACAAGCAGTAGCCACCGTATCTTACGAAAAACGCCTCCGTTTTCACGGGGGCTTTTTCGTCCTATTGAGGCGGTCTTTGGTACTAGCAGACACTCAGGAGTGTCCACATGGTTCCATCGGCGCGCAAACAAAAGTTTTGCTTGCCATCACTGAGCGTAACGGTGCTCATGATGCTCTCGCCGCGGCGAACAGTTGCGCGGATGCCTTTGTCGATGAAACAAAAGGTTTTTCCTTGCCACTCCATTCGCTTTGGATAGGTGGCCATTCCTGGCCCGAACCCAATTGCGGTGATAGAAACAGGACTGTTAATTGTTTTGTTCATAGCATACTCTCCTATGGAATTAGTTTTCGATAAGTGGTGGAGTATGAACGACTTTGGCCGCGGCCCTGCCCCACTTCATGCAGTGAACAGCGTATGCCAGAGGTCGTGATTTGATAGTGCAGCCACTTGTAGGCCGAACTAAGTGCGCAATGGTTTGGCTGTGGAAATGCACTATATAGATGCAAGTACAACCATAACCTCTATCTATTGTACTCCGGCCTAGCTATAGGCGGTCAAGTCTAGAAAAATCATTAATACGTGGTGAAAAATAGTAAAAATGTCGTGAAAACTAGACAAAACTAGAAAATAGTTGTAAAGTATTCATATTATGCCACTTCATGAAGTATCTGAATCGCACCCATGTGCCAATTGTCCTACGGTGAAACTAGTTCGTAGTCGTGCCGAGATGCTTGATACGGTAAGTATTGAACTGATGGATAAAAGCACTAACCCCGAGGTGTTTGAAACGCTCGCCGAGCAGCTTGCTAAAGGTGCCGGTGCTCCTATAGATGAAGCAAGAAGCTTAGTGAATAACCACCGAGGCGACTTGCTCGACATGATGAATGGTGGACTGGCCGCGATCAGCAAGGAGCAGCGAACAATCGATGAAACAGTTGATGAGATTATTGATGGTTGCCCCGGTCCCTTACGTATGCGTGCTACCGATAAACTAGGTCGTGTAGTAACGGCAACGGTGTGTGGGTCTCGCAAAATTATCCTGCATGACGGTCCTGAAGTTGTAACGATTGATCGGCGCCAACCGTAAGCTACCCTGCGTAGTCACCACCGGCAATACGGAAGTATTGCTCTAGGGTTTGTATGCCCTTTATTTTCATATCGCTTGCCGTTGCTGTGCCGACATACCGCCAATGCCATGGTTCAGGTGTGTAGCCGGTAATACTCGTGAGCCCGGCTGGGTACCGTTCAATAAAACCGTATTCGTGAGCATGTTGCTGGAGCCAGCCATACTGAGTACTCCCGCCAAAACAGTCGAGGGCACAGCCACCAGCTTTTACATCGACGACGAGCCCAGTCTGATGTTCACTATAACCTGGGCGAGCGCTATAGGTATCTGCTTGGGCGCTGCCACTGATACTCACCCAATAATTGTAGGTGGCAATTTGCGTTTGGTAGGAACGGTAACTGCTACTTGCCGCGAAGCCTTGCCCGGCAGCAATAGCGGCATTTTGCATGGCAGCATACTGGGTAGCGGCTTCACTGCGTAGCGTGACGTCGGCAAGGCTGACTAAGTCGCTTGGTACATAATCAAGGGGTGAAAAACAGTGTTTTTTATTAATGACAACCTGTATTGCTCCGGGGCTGTCTACGCCGCAGTTTGTGCCATCAGCAGTACTTGCTAGGGGTACACTTGGCTTAGTCATAGCAGCTCGTCTTGACGCTTCCTCGGCAGCTGTCGCCCTTGCCTCTGCCTCGGCTTTTCGGGCGTCATCGATGCGCTTTTGTAGTGTGGCCTTTACCTGCGCATCAATACGCGCAAAAGCAATCTTTTGATCAGCAACTCTTTTTGCCGCTTGACTTTGCTGCTGAGCATGCGCGTAGGCGATGATTCCCCAGGTAGCAAGTGGGAGCACTACAAGCAGTACAGCCAGCGGTACGCGGCGACGAAGCCACGAGTGCTGCGTTGATTGACTATGGTGGCGGTAACGACGAGGTGTCATGCGCATAGTTTTATTGTACGCCATGAGCACCGCTTATGGTTCGCATTCTGCCACTAGTTTGCTACTATCACTGCAGGCTCTTTTCAATTTAGTGAGGTGGTGGCGGTGAAAACGCTTACGCGATGGTTCGGCAACGACATCATCATGCGCACCGTCATCGGTGTGCTTCTTGGTCTGGTGGTCGTGCTGCTATTTGCTGTGCCAGCCGTACGCCCGCCAGTACTTGGCGTCGTGTGGCTGTTGGCAAGCTACGAGCTGGTACGCATGGCTCGTCGTGGCAAAAGCTGGCGGCTGTGGCCGCAGTGGCTGATTGTGAGCAGCGGCATCGCTGTTGTCATGATGCTGCTTGGCCAATCATGGCAATGGACGCTCGTTCTGGCGATGGGTGTGGTGGCGACTGACGTCATGGCCCTCGTCGTGGGACGGCTTGCCAAGGCTGTTCCCGGCTACGCTACGCACCGCTTCTCGATGTATTCGCCGAGCAAAACATGGGAGGGTGCCATTGGCGGCATTGCCGCCAGTGTGCTTGCCATGAGCAGTGTCGTTGTCCTGCTGGGAATCGGGATGACGTGGTATGTGCTTCTGCTGCTCATGGCCGTTCCGCTCGTCGCGGTGTGGGGTGACTTCTTCGAAAGCCGGCTCAAGCGTGACGTAGGGGTGAAAGACACAAGCAGCCTGCTCGGTCCACACGGTGGGCTGGTGGATCGTCTTGACAGCATCTGTGCAGTGTTCGCAACTGTCGGATTCGCTGTCATCGTGCTGCTCGGCCTCGGTATTGTCTAGAACCAAAACCCCAAGCTTCCCAGAGCTTGGGGTATATTTATACTTATTTCGATTGGTCGGGGTGATGCGATTTGAACGCACGACCTCACCGTCCCGAACGGTGCGCGCTACCGAGCTGCGCCACACCCCGACATGCTACTAATATACTCGCTGTCATCACATTTTTCAAAAGCTGTTGCTGTACGGCACGCGAGCGGTGCGGTCACGTTCCGCGACCCCCGGATTTCGCTATTGAAAGCATAGCTTTCATCGGAAAGTCCGTTTCCGAACTGCCACTGGCAGTTCTCACTACCGAGCTGCGCCACACCCCGACATGTCACTAAATATACGCCTATTGGGTGTGTATGGCTAGATGCCTGGCTGTAACGTGATATGCCCGTTACCCGAGAGCAACAAAAGGTTGGGCGCTGCTTGACGATACGGAACGTCGTTGCCGTCGTCATCGGTAATGCTCCAGTGCGGCGTGTAGGGTACTTTTACCAATACTAAGTGAGGGGCGTTGCCACCTATAGTTACCTCAATACCTCGTTTATCCCAGCGGTTTACGACAACACTGGTTGAATCGGTTGAACCGGCTAGCTCACCTTCTGCGGCATTGTAGGGTAAGTAATTCACTGCACCAGGACTCTTCCACCACGATAGAACAGTGCGTTCCCAATCTGCGCTAATAGGCTGCAACGGGAGGCTTGGTACTTCGGCGAGGTTTGGCTGTTTACGCGCAATGTCGTGATAGTATTTGGTTTGGCCGTTGCGCTGCCATGTACCAATGTTGTTGTTTGCATTGGTGTCGAGTGTAATGACATGGCTAATACCAAATAGGTCAAGCAGTTGTTCGCGCCGTTGTTTATCGACGACGACTTCTTCGGGTTCAAATAGTGCTTTGGTTTGCCGAGGATTTGGGTTAAGGCTCATACTGAGCGATTTGATAAATAGAGCGTTTGGCTCCGACTCTATAAATAGTCCATATGCCCACTGAGCATCTGGATTGTGCCGCAGCAGCTCAGTTTGCATTGTGTAGGGCTTGTACCCGCTGTCGCTACGCGAAAATCCTTCGAGGAATCGTCCCGCCATTGCAGAGCCCGCCGTGTAGGTCACTGTAGTATCGGAATCTTCAGCAGGGTTCTTCGCAAGTAACAGTAGTGTTAGCCCTAGGCATAGCGCAACCGCAATACTCAGTGGCTTTACGCGCGTAACCTGTCGACCAACCTGAAGACGTGATACAACAATCACAGTTGCCGTGAGCGTGAGAAGGAGCATAAATATTTGGAATCGGTACGCGTTCATTGCATACAGCATAGAGCCGGTTGCATTGGCGCGTGCCCACAGTACGTCCAATGCCGCAACGGCAATGAATACCGCTGCAGCCGCAATTGGCGTTAGGGCAACTGTCCATTTGCGCCGTATAATGATGTACCCCGCGAGCGCTACAATACCTGCCGCCAGAATAGTCATAACAGGGCTCGATATGATACCGCTGCTACTGCCCATAGTACGGCCGTAGGATTGCAGGAATGGAATGATGAATGGCAAGCTGACAACAATTGCCCCAGCTATACTTACGGCAATGCGCACTGTCGCCGTGCGCTGACGGCGATATATGGCTGAAATCAACGCAACAAAGGTATAGGTAAAGGCAACAATCGCACCCACCAGGTGTGACCATACGAGAGCACCGAGTAACAGCGCTAAGCCTGCCGCCCATTTATTGCTATGAGCACGAAGTGCTTTTTCGGTCATAGCCCAACTAATGATAACGAGTGGGGTCGCTATAAAACTAGTGGTGAGGCCTAAGCGGAAGAGCCCCGTAACGTTGCCGCCAAAGAAATCTGGCGTGGCGCTGAGAAGCATGACCCCTGCGAGGACAAAGAGCGGCAACCAGGCTTTATGTAAACGTAGGGTGGTACCATACCACCAAAGGCTCACGGGGAGTGCAATAAGTGCAAGGCACAGGAGTGTGGTGAATGCCGCTTCTACGCCAATGAGTTTGCCGAACCCAGCGCTCACCCAATGCAAAAGCGGTGGGTAGAGCACACCGTAGTTAAGTCCGAGTAGCTGATCGGGTTGCCAGCTGGTGAGCGCCGGCCACGATGCGGCGATGTTGCGAAGTGTAGCCACATGGCCTGCTGCATCAAAAGCTTGCAGCGCTTCACCAGAGGCATAGCGCACGACAAAATACAGTGTTATTACTGCCGTAAATCCATACAATATTTTTGCCGTGTTTGTTAATGATTGCCACGATTTTTTCACTACCGCTCCCCCGCCATTTGTTGCTATGTCATCACTATAGCACTTTAAAATACCAAAACACCACCCGTTGCAACGAGTGGTGAGTGGATTTTTGCCAACTATTCTTAGTCAACAACTTCGACGCCCATACTGCGAGCAGTACCGGCGATCACTTTTACAGCGCCCTCAAGATCAATAGCATTAAGCTGATCTTTCTTGGCTTCGGCAATTTCTTCAAGTTGCTTACGTGTAATTTTGCCAACTTTGTCGGTGTGTGGCTTGGCACTTCCTTTTTGAATACCGATAGCAGCACGAATCATGTCATCGACTGGTTGGCCCAGGCTCTTCCATGCGAACGTGCGGTCCTCAAACACCTGAATGTGAACGATAACATCTTTGCCCATGTCGCCTTTGGTGGCTTCGTTGAATGGATTGATGAAATCCATCATATTCAGCCCCCATTGACCTAACGTGCTACCTACTGGTGGCCCAGCAGTGGCGCGGCCCGCAGGAATGCGGAGTTTCAAGTTACCGATAACTTGTTTTGCCATANNTGAAGCAAATATTTAGTGCGTAACAGTGGTTGATTATACACCATTCGCGGGTGTTTTTCAAGCGTTCAGCGCTGCAATTGCGGCGTTATCGAGGCCAAGCGCTTTTATGGCTCGTACCCCAAAGTCGATAGTCACTCGATCGCGCGGTTGGCGCTCGTCGACATCGGCATTGCTAAATAGCGCAGGGCTGCTGAGGTCGAAAGTAGTCGGCTCAATACGCCCTAGTTCCACTGAAAACCGTACCGGTGCTTTACCGTCTTGCCGAGCGGTCTGTAGTAGTTCGCGAACCAGGGGCATGAGCGACTGAGTAGCGTAGCGTCGGATTGAAATGTCAGAAAGCCGATCGCACTGTTCGGGCGAAAGTGGCAACGCAAATGACTGCCCATCACCTGTTGGTCGCATGAGGGTCCCGCCGTAGTGCTCCACAATGTCAGTAAAAGCTTGGCCGCGTAGTGTTAAATCATAGCGTAGCTTACCGTAATTGCTGGCAGCTTGTTCGCGTGAATGTGAAGTGTCCCAGGTAAGTACAAAGGCGTTGGGAGTAGTTGGTACGTCAAGCTGCATGGCATCAGCAACCGACCCGGTTGGAAACGCGCGACTTTCGCGGTGAAGTACTTCCAGCGCTGGAACGCAGGTGGGCACCGTTCGTTGCCAATACTCACGTATCATTGCCATATTTTCGGGTGAGGGGCTTCCGAGCTGTCGGCTAAAGGCAATTTGAAATACGCAGGCGGCACGCGCACCCACTGCTTCAGGCAGGTGAAGGCCTGCTACAAGGTGCTGCTCGGGGTTCATGCTGCTTTCTTGTAGCTCATAATCACCAGTAGTAAACGTCTGCCCCAGGGTAGATACTTCAAGGTCAACACGACGATTTGTCACGTTGGCTTGTTGAAACGTTAGCCGCTCTTGGCTGACCCCTCGCGCATTTATTTGTGCGATTGCCGCCGCACTGTCGGGGTGGTACGAGTCTTGCTGGAACAGCACAAAGCCTTCAAAGGATGGCACTGTTTGTTCAAGTGTATTAGCGACAGGTTGCAACGCATCGTGAATAGACTGACGAGCAGCATTCATGGTACGCAGATTTGCTTCAGTAAAATAGCCGGCCATAGAGTGTATTTATTATACCATAAACTTAGCAAACAAGCAATTAACTCCTATGAAGATGCCCCGCACAGAGTGTGCGGGGCATGGGCGGACGATCCGACGAAAGCGGGACCTACCCGATGGGGGTGTTCAGCCAGTTCTTGGCTCGCTGCCACCAGCTGGGTCGGCGGTAGGGCAAGATGGTCTGGCCACCTGCGGTGGGGATGTGGAGCTGGGCGCTCAGGTGATCCACCAGCGCGTTGACTGGCGGCACCTGCACCGCGTGATCTCGTGAGTACTTGGTGTGGTCCTCTTCCCACTCGCGCCAGGCGATGAACGCCGCCGTGTCGTTCAGGTAGGCGGCCACGGTAGCGCCCATGATGCCCTGCAGTTCAGCACAGTCGCTGTAGGCTTGGGGACTCATGGTGCCCATGTTGGCTTCGGCCCACTGCTTGTGCGCGCTCATGTGCGCCAGCATCTGCCCCAGGTAGAAGCGACGCTCGGCGTCGATGTGGCGCAGGTTGAGCGGCGTGTAGGTGTGTCGGGTCATGGCGTTTCCCTTCGGGTTGGATTGTCAACGTCCTTAGTATTATTATAACAAAAAATACTCAAAATGTCAATGCTGACTGTATAAAGCTATTGACAAAATCCAAAAAGTGTGCTAGTGTGGATTTAGCGTTATATCTTGCAAACAAACACGTGTAGTTTAATTCGGGGAAACAACTGGCTGGTTCACTCGGCTAAGTGCGCGTCACTTAGCGTTCGCTGCGTATGCTACTACAAAAAGTCATAAAGCACGAGCGAATCGTATATCCCGACATTGTCGGCCCCTGTTACCCGTAGACTACGCGAGATGTAATGCAAGTATACTTAGTGTCCTGGCTTAAGGGCACTCGCACCTCCCGCAAGGTATACCGCAGCAACTCATCAACAGTAATGGAAAGGATTTCATACCAATGGTAGTCACATTGTTTACCATGGTAGGCGCGTAATTCTCCGTTTACAGAAGGTACTCCCTATCCTGTAAACGTTCACCGCCTACTATTCGTCAACTAGGCGCTTCTTATCACGTTTATATGATAGATAGTAGCTTTTAACTAACCCATGTGGTCGATTGCTTCACGCGTCATACGCATTCTTTGTGCTGGCCCGTATGAGCAGTTGATCACCCCAACAATTTGAGAAGGAGGAGTCATGCTATTTGCTGACCTGCGAGCGATCCTGCAGCAAATGAAGCAGGATCCAACCATCGCTCCAGAGCTCCCTGTTGTTAAGCGTGCCATTATTCGCACATTTAGCTGGGAGGTGTTGAGCGAGATTCTCCAGGTGCTCCAGTCACTGCCGGTGATGTTTTTCACTAACGAGCTGGTTCACCCAGGGCCCAACAGCCCGCGAAACATCGTGCTGATTGCACTTAGTTTCGCCGTTCTTTACAAAATCAATCAGCTGATTTCCAATCGCATGGGCTTGCACCGAAACGACGTGTTTTGGGGATGCTGGCGTATTTGGTGGGGCTATGGCAATCGCCTGCTGCTCCGCCAAAGCACAGACTGGCACACGCAGCACAGCACTGGCGAAAAGGATTCATTGATCGGCAAAAACGTCACGCGGTTCCAAGAACTGTTCGACGAAGCACTGTTCAATACGATTCCCGTGCTACTGCGTGTTGGCTTTACCACCATCTTCATGTTCTTCATTGGCTGGCAGTTTGGTGTGGTTGCGCTGGTGACTATGATTGCCTACGCAATCGTGCTTCGACGCAGTGAGCGCCGCATGCGGCCGCACCGTGAAGAGTTCCAAACTCGCATGAAAGCAGTCGAAGACAACGGCAGCGAGCTGACCAAAAACTGGCGTACCATTCGGACCCTCGGGCTCGAAGAGCGCTTCAGCGATCACAACGAAGCCATGCTGCGCGACTTTTGGCACGATGAGTATCCTCGCCACAAGGCTTGGACCAAGTGTATTAGTCGGCAAGACGATGTGCTGCTGGTGAGCCGCGCGGTGCTGTATCTGACCCTTGGCCTGGTGGCCTTGTATTCAGGTAATAGTGCTACGGCGCTTGGTTCGCTGGTGCTTGCTACCACGTGGATGGAGCGAGCCTACAGCAACTACTGGCGCCTGAGTGACTTCCAGCGGCTTTTGGGCCGCGGTCAAGAAGCGCTGCGCGAACTGGTGGCATTTATGGGCACGCAGCCTACTGTGGTCAACAGTACGAGTCCGCAGTGGCCTGCTAAGGCAACTGGCAAAGTGATGTTCAACGACGTGACATTCGCGTACGGCGAAGAGTGCCACCAGCCAACAATTGCAGGCTTCAACCTTGAGGTACCTGCCTACACTTCCCTTGCCTTTGTAGGCGAGAGTGGTAGCGGCAAGAGCACCCTGATGGCGCTATTGGCTCGTGAATACGATCCACATCGCGGCCACATTGCTGTCGATGACGTCAACCTGCGTGATATTGACTACGGTCGGTATCGCAACCAAATGATTGCCGTGGTCAGCCAAAGCATTGAGCTGTTTGACCGCTCTATTGCCGACAACATTCGCCTTGCCCGTCCCAACGCGAGCATGAAGCAAATTGTGGCAGCCGCCAAAGCTGCCGGTGCGCATGAGTTCATTGTGAGCACCGAGCAAGGGTATCACACCCGCATTGGCGAAAACGGTCTACGGCTCAGTGGTGGTCAACGGCAGCGGCTAGCAATCGCTCGCGCGCTCATCATGAAACCTGCAATTCTGATTCTCGACGAAGCAACCAGTGCGTTGGATGCCATGAGTCAAGCAGAGGTGCAGCAGACGATTGACGAATTGATTGCGGCTCGCGTGTGCACGGTATTCATCATTGCTCATCGGTTGAGTACGGTGCGCTCGGCTGACCAAATTGTCGTCATGGACGATGGACGATTGGCAGCACGAGGCACGCACGGCGAACTGCTCACCACCAGCGCGATTTATCAGAAGATGAACAAGCTGGAAGTTGGCCCGGTCAAACTACACCTTGTTGGATAGGAGGTTACTGTAATCCCCCGCATGCTCTCTGCTTGCGGGGGTATTTACTCTATAAAAAAGCCTTATACCCGTGGTAGTGGGTATAAGGCGGGAGTGCGAGCACTAGGTGCTCACGGGGCAGACAGGGTTGCCGCGGGCGCGGCCGTCGCCCAGCCAGGTGCGCGACGGGTAGCCCAGTACTTGCAGCGCGGTCATGCAGGCCTGCTCGTCGTACGGCCACGGCGCGCCTCCATGCGCCATGCACAGGTCGAAGTCGTAGCTGCCACGGCGACATCCCGCACTGCTGACCAGCTTGGCGCGAGCGGCGTCACTAGCTGTGGTGCTCACGGTGTGCCATCCTGAGGCGGCTTGGGCTTGCGCGGCTTGTCGCCGTTCAGGGCGTCGGCCACGTAGGCCATGAACCCGTCACGGGTACGCTGCGCCTGCTCGGCCGCCATGCGTCCCACGCCAGTGGCGATGGCCTGCATCTGCTCGGGACTGGGCAGGCGTGCTGCGGTCTGCTCGGCGCGGCGGCCGGCTTCACGCCTGGCCTCCACCAGCTTGGCCAGCACTTCGTCCAGCTCTTCCTTCAGCTGCTCGCGCAGTGGGCCGGTCGCCTGGTCCACCATGGCCACGAACTTCTTCGCCCTGGCGGCCGTGTCCTGCTTGAACTGTTGCAGTTCGGGGCCGCTTAGGGCGCTCAGGTCGAACACGACCTTTCGCTTCTCTGCCAATGTACTTCCCTTTCATCGAGTGCGGGTAGAACTTTTGTAGTATACCACACAATACATAGTTGTCGGTAACGCAAATGCATGGTACTATCGATTAAAATAATACAAGGTTTATGTAACGATGCCAGTTGAACGACCCTGTGATACTTGCCCACGCTATCAATCACTTCTTGGTGATACTGCCGACTATGCGCGAAGAGTGTCTATTGCAGACGCTCGCGCGAGCGAGTTGCAGCAAAATGGCCTTGGTATTTTGACTGCACTGCACGATTCGGTTGATAGCTTAGAGCGCTCTACCCAGGGCTTAGCTGAAGACGATATGGACACTGAGCTAATGGCACTCACAATGCCAGAAGATGAAGCGCCTAATCTTCACAAAGAGGCAGATACCTTGGCGCAGCAGCTTGTTGACTCAATCCCTCGGCTCCGCCAGCGTCGTCATGACGAACTGGATTGCCGACTGGAAGCAATTCGTGCTACTCCTGTATTTTGCAGCCAAATGGGTGCGTGCGGTATTGGACTTATGGGTTCGATAAACTAACTCGGCTCATCAAAACCTCCACGCGATAACATTGAGGTTGATAGGATTGATCCTCGGAAATAAAATAATACCCCGCTTTTGCGGGGTATTACGCTAACTATAGGTAGTGTTACACCTTCTTCACCTGGAGCGCATCGAGTTCTACGGGAGTATCGCGGCCAAACATACTGACCATCACCTTTAGCTTGCCTTTGGCGGTGTCGATTTCGCTTACAGAACCATCGAAGCCCTTAAACGGACCATCGGTAATATTGACGACTTCGCCAGGTGTAAAATCAATTTGGTGTTTGGGATCTTCAACGCCCATACGTTTTTTGATTTTAGCAATCTCGCTGTCACTTACCGGCGTTGGCTCAGTACCGCTGCCTACAAAACCGGTCACGCCAGGGGTATTACGCACAATATACCAGGTTTCGTCGGTAAGTTTCATTTCAACCAACACGTAGCCTTGGAAGATTTTAGCTTCAACAACTTTGCGTTTACCGTTTTTAATTTGAATTTGCTTTTCCTTTGGTACCATAGCGTCAAAAATTTTATCAGCCATGTCGACGGCCTGAATACGAGTTTTGATGCTGTCGGCTACCTTTTCTTCATAGCCACTGTAGGTGTGGATTGCGTACCATTGACGAGTACTATCGTAACGATTCTTGTGTGCCATAGTTGCCTAGTTGTTTCCCATAATTAGTTTAAATAGATAGCTAAAACCATAGTCGAGGAGCAAAATTACAATGACGAAAAAAGCAGTAAACAGCAATAATGCACCAGTCATTCCCCATGTGCTGCGACGGTCTGGCCATCGTACCTGGCGAAGTTCGTACCATGAGCCTTTAAGGTATCGCCCAATAGGCGCGAAGGGGTTTTTGTTCTTTTTGGCTGGCTGGTCGTCGCTTGTTGCAACGGTTTTTTTGGCCTGCACCGCCGGCTTAACCTTTTTGGTAACTGCCCTGGCTGGCTTGCTGTCGCTAGCGCTAATGCGCGTCAATTTCGTTTCGCTGCCGCCTTTGCTGCTTTTTGCTTGTTTTGCCACAGTGGATTCACTCCCAATTTAAAAGCCTGCTTTACCGCAGACTGTCAAGTACTATACTAGCGCACCCCTGGCTGGGTGTCAAGACTCGCATAGCCTCGTCAACCACTATAGTGTGGTTCACGGTGCTATGCGAGTCAGGAGTGATGAGTCCTGGCTCGCCCGAAGCGGCGGCGTATGAGTGCGCCGAACCGGTAGGCTTGCAACTCTCAAGCGCGAGGTATTTTACTGAACACTTACGTCTCTTAATTATAGCATAAGTATTATCCGTAGTCAATACCTATCAAGCCATTGACTTTATTTATATTTATGATTAAATATAAATTGGTAGATTGCGGAACCTCCGCAGCATATCCCGTTAAGGAGGAGTCATGGCTAATTCGTTGGTCCAGACCAGCGCCTCATCGTTCGCGACGACGTGGAAGGGTCCGTTCAAGACGCTGATCGTTACACCCCATGCGTGGACGACCGGTCAGCCCCAGCCCCTGGATGACCAGTGCTACGAGTGGGTGCAGCTCACGCTGGACTTCGACGGCATCCAACACCTGCGATGGGTGCTGCTGCCACTGGACATGGCCCCGGCCATCGAGCCTGGCTATCGCCGTGTGGTGATCGAGGCGACGAACGACACGCTGGAACCTGTCGAGATCGACCTGGGCAATCAGTACGCCGGTGCCGAGTGGTATCGGCTCATCAAGCGCTAGTCGCTCGCCCCTCCCCTATACCTGCTCGCGGCCTCCAGTGGGGCTGCCAGCAGGTTTTTTATTGGCTACTTTTTGCTTGCTTGGGGCATGGTAAAGCCAAAGGTGGAACCATGGTTAAGGCGTGACGTCATATCGATAGTAACGCCTAGTTTTTTGGCAAGCTTGGCAGCAACATACAATCCTAGGCCGGTACCGCCAGTTTCACGCGTGCGGTAATCCTCGCTGCGGTAGAACTTTTCAAATATGTGCGCTTGGTCGGTTTTGCTCATGCCAATGCCCGTGTCTTTGACGCTAAACGTTACCATGTCGGCGTGTTTTTGCACACTAACGACAATTTCACCTTCTTTAGTGTATTTAATACTGTTAGTAACGAAGTTTTGGAGTAGCTCTTTGAGGTAAAGTCGACTAGCGACAACATTGCCCAACTGTGGTGCGAGATCAAGGTTGAAGTGGAGGCCTTTGGCTTCGGCCTGCGGAGCGTATTCGTTGTAAAGGTCATGAATGAGTTCACTCACATCAATAATTTCAGCGGCATCTGCCACGCCCCGCTCGGCACGGCTTAATGTACTGAGATCGTTGACCATTTTGGCAAGGAAGAGCACTTGGTCATGCGCAACATTTACATTGTCACTGAGCGTAGTGCGAGGGATGTCGTCACGGCCCATCATAACCTGCACATTACTGAGCGTGCCTTCAGCAATAGTAATTGGCGTGCGTAGTTCGTGGCTAACCACACTAATAAACTCATCACGCTCTTCTTCGAGTGATTTTTGCTTGGTAATATCGCGCAAAATGACGATATATCCATCATTGCCGTCAGTTTTGTGGCTGTCAGTGCTTCGAATGGGCGAATAGATAACACTTAGATGAAGGCGCTCACCCGAAATATTAGCACTTAAGTCTTCTCGCGCCTCGACACTTTTGGCAGCTCGGAAGTTTTTCACCAGTTTGAATGGCTTATCTTCGCCATCTACCAGTTGCACAATATCATCAATATGTTGGCCTTCGAGCCCGCTGTTGGTGTCAAGAAGGTTGAGGCTGGCTGCGTTATATACCTGTATAACGCCATTTTTGTCGGTACTGAGTATGGCATCGGCCAAGTTGTTTACGATAGTGGTGATGCGATCGCGTTGCAATAGCTCTTCAGCTTGGCTGCGCGTCAGTTCATTGCGATCGATTTCTTGGGCTTGGCTAAGTGTGACAGCAATGATGCCAATGATAAAGGTGGCAAGCATAGCAAGCAGGTTGGCAACTACATGGTTTTGGTCGTCTATATGAAGCAGGATGTCGCCCACTGCCGTTCCAAAAAAAGCAAGGATGCTCAGGCGGAGGCCATCATGTGAGAAATAAGCGTAGCTTGCGAGAAATAACACCATCCAGGTGCCAATAAATGGCATGCTAAACCCAGCCACGAATAAAATATACATCACAGTAAATATGTGGTAAGCAACCAATCGTAGGGCAGATATAACACGGTTAGGCGCCACCGCCAAAAACTGGTAAATGCTTACTGCAAGCCATGGAATAGCGATGAGGTAAAATACTTGATCGTTTTGATAACTATTTGACGCGATGGCACCAAGCTGAATAAGAATACCGTAAAAGATGAGAACAACAGGAATTAAAAAGCCCGCGAACCGAATGATTTGCGCGGTGCGTTGGTTGACGTTCGCCCCTCCCTTGTCCATTACGTTTTATTATAGCCATAATCGCTATAAATGCAACGAAGTTTATACGGTGGGCGTTTCACGCTTGAGCTGCTGACGATGAAGTTTATAGAGTGGGTCAACACTGCCGACGACTGCCCAAAAACTTGCTGAGTGGTTCATGTGCCTTGTATGGCTTAACTCGTGGGCAAGCACATAGTCAATCAGCTCATGAGGTAATTTCATAAGGGCAATATTGAGGCTGATGGTACCGGTGCTACTACAACTTCCCCACCTTCCCCCACTATGGCTGAACCGCACACGGTCGTAGATAAAACCATACTGTGAAGCCATGGTGGCGAGCCTTCTAGGTAAGTAGGCTTTGGCTTCTTTACGCAGCACTTTAGTGACAGTGTCACGAATCTGTTGCTGCACACCCACGTCTTCAAGCGAATGGTTATTTGGCAGCATAACGATAATTCGCTGGCGTTGTACGCTGATTTTGGGCACTGCCACCATGCCAGTAGGCACAATGGCAAGCTGGTGGCTCTTGCCTACTTGCTGGCCATCATAATAGTTTGTTGGGCCGCTACTGTGTCCAGATAGCGCTCGCAGCTCGTCGCGCGAACTAGCAACCATACGCTTGATGAAATACAGTGGCGTGTATGGTGGCGCAGTGGCAACATAGCGGCCGTCGGTGCCAATTCGAATGCGCACTTGCTTAGCTCGAGCAATGCGCCGCACCACGATTCCGCCAAATTCGGCATCGTGAATGGTAGACATAGGCAGTCCTTACCGCACAGTAATCGTGCGTGAGCTTGGTCGAGATTGAGTAGGTATGACCGGTCGCGATGCAGTATCGTCAGGATGAGATTCGCGGCTGAGGTGGCTTAACACAACTTTGGCTTGGCTGGCGTAGGTGTGCTTACCGCTAATGACAACCGGCTTTTCATCTGTATGTGGTGCGCTAAAGTCGCGCATAATTGCCTCAAACTCATCTTTACTCAAATGATTGGTCTTCATGGTTCGTGCACGGCCAGTAGCTTCATCTACCTGTACCCATACAAACAGTGGCTGGTAGCCTTTGCTGCGTGCCCAGCGAGCAAACTCCGTGCGACGAACTCTTGTATCGGAATTGCCCTCAAATACAAAAGTTTGATTGGTTTTTGCAATTTCGTTGACGACCATAGCGATTAATGCACCTGCAGCTGTCGGGTCCTTCGCGTGTGATTCTATAGCAAGGCTATCAATGTAGGGGGCGCCAAATGTCGAAGCAAACTTGGCAGCGAAAAAGCTTTTGCCACTCCCCGGAATACCTACCATCATAATCGCGTGCGGACGCGCCAGTCGTAACGATTTCATAATGCTTATTATACCAGTTTTTGTCTGGTTTTTTTGACACTTTTTGCCGCAGCACTCAAAATGCCTAGAACAACAGAGGTGAATTACAGATAAGCATAAGGAATATATAGTGGTAAAGATTATTGACAAAAAGTAAATATTTTGTTATAATGTAACCATTATATCGACATGAACGTGTAAGGAGGCTGGAGTCATGAAGAAACTAAAGACATTATTTGTGGGGGCTGTGGTAGCGCTCGCTTCGTTTGCAGGCTATGCCTTGCTTGACGGCGACACAACCAAAGCGATGAACCCATCAGCACGTGATTGCGATGGCAACTCAGTCATTTATTGTGGTGCCATTACACCATCAGAACTTAAGAGCAAATATAATGCGAATAAAACCGGTGATCTTGACAACGTGTACTCAAACTACGGTGTATCGAGTGGCATGATCAACGGCATGACGCAAAAAATGGGTAAAGTTACTCGCGAAGGTGACGTTGTGTATAACGGCAAAGTAGTCGCAACGAACACGTATTCACTTGGTCGTCACTACCGTGACGGTAGCACTAAGGTTGTCCTTGGTGGCCACACCTTCTGGAAGCGAAAGACTGGCGCCGGCTTTGCGTCGGGGGTTGATGCGATCGCAGCTCACCTATGGTTTGACGCCAAGGGCCAGTTTGTTGGCGGTGTTATGTATTCTTGCGGCAACCCGATTATTGCTACACCCGTGCCGGTACCGGTGTATTCTTGTGACAATCTGTCGGCCACCAAAATTACGCGCACAGAATACAAGTTCACTACCGCCGCAACCGCTAAAAATGGTGCGACTGCATACAATTACGCCTATGACTTTGGCGATGGCACTAAGAAAAACGGTGGTGCAACCATTAACCATACGTATGCAAAACCTGGCACCTACACCGCTACCGTTACCTTCCAGGTGAAGGTAGATGGCGCAGTGAAAAATGCACCAGCGGGCCACTGTTCTGTACAGGTAGTCGTTGCTCCAGAACCATGCCCCATCCCTGGCAAAGAGCACTTGCCAAAAGACAGCCCACTCTGCGTCGAAGATAAACCTGGTGTTGACATCACTAAGTCGGTCAATGGTAAAGAGCATGATACGGTTGCCGTTAACGAAAACTTCACCTATCAAATCGTCGTCAAAAACACTGGCAACGTTGCATTGAAAAATGTTGTTGTGACCGACAAGCAACCAGCGGGCGTGACATTTGTTAGCGCAAGCGAGGGCACCATTGCCAATGGCAGCTGGACACACACTTTGGCCGAGCTTAACGTTGGTGCAAGTAAAACCTACACCATTACCGCAAAGATCACCAAGTACCTCCCTGGCGTAACCAAGAACACCGCGTGTGTGGAAACACCAACTGTTCCTGGCGGTAACCCTGATGATTGTGACGACGCAACTACCGATACTCCTCACATGATTAGTGTTTGCGACACAACGACTGATACCATCATCAAGATTGATGAAAAGGATATGAAAGACACCTACACCACCGACCTGAGTAAGTGCGACAAGGTGACGGTATGTGATACGACCACTGGTCAAATCATTACCATTGTGAAGAACGACATGAAAGATACCTACACGACTGACCTCGATAAATGCGAAAAGATTGAGGTTTGCCGACTAGAAGACAAAAAGATTGTTGTTATCACAAAAGATCAGCTTGATGCAACAAAGTACTCGGAAGACAAAGCACAGTGTGCACCTGCACCTGTTAATCCAAAGGCTGAAACGCCAACTGAGCTCCCTCACACCGGTATTGTAGACGCCTTTGGCGGTAGCCTTGGCCTTGGCAGCATTGCTGGCGCTATGTACCACTACGGCGCAAGTCGACGTGAGCTTCGCAAAGCACAGCTCAAGCGATAATACGTTTTAGTCATCATGCAAATTACCCCGTCGCAATAGGCGGGGTTTTTGCTACGAGTTATTGCTAACGCCTAGGCAATTTCGCATGGAATTGCCATGAGGCAAATCACAGCACTGAAGCCGAAGACAACAATAGCGAGACGATAATACATTGATTTCATGTGGTGGTTTTGGTGTTTATATAATTACTGTGTGGTATTGTGCGCCGATAATAGTGCGTTGTCAAGCGTTACCATAAGTAAAATATAGATTGACTTTTGTAATTAAAAATGCTATAATATATAAGATGGATCCATTCGGATTCTAGAGCCGTACCCTACACTCGAGGAGGACAATCGTGTCCATACGTTCACATCGGCTGCTGGCAGCATTCTCTGCGCTCGTCGCTGCCGTGCTGCTGTCCAGCTGTTCCGGGCTCGCCATGTTCGGCGACTCCGTCAACCGTGCCTTCAACGGCATGCCGGCGACCGCCCAGTTCTTCGCCAAGGACGGGCACGTCATGATGACGGTCAAGGGCACTTCGCTGCGCGTTGCGCGCGACGATCGCTTCGACACCAGCAACAGCGACGGCACGAGCAAGAACGACTCGTCGGTGCTGATGATCAGCATCGGCAATTCGCATGTCAGCCACGTCGGTTCCACCATGGTGATGGCACAGGACGGCCTGGTCAAGGTGTCGGACAAGATTCCCGATGGCCAGTTCGACATCACCAGCACCCAGCGTGGCACGCCGTGGCTCAACGACCTGCGCGAGAAGTACCAGAACCTCTGGCAGGGCAAGTCCAAGACCATCATCATTCGGTCACAGGACGACATGCCGATCGCCATCTACGCCGGCAACGAGGTGGAGATCGCCGCGACCGACGTGCCGAAGTCGACGCTCTACCGCATCGACGGCAAGTACCTCTTCGTCTACAGGGCCAACCTCACGTCGTGTGACAACGACATCTGCGGGTAACACCGCAAGCCCATGGGGCATGCTGCTAGCTACACGCTGGCAGCATGCCCTACTTTTATTAGGCGCGTTTTTCGGCCAAGGCGCACAGTGCGAATAGGTCAAGATAATCAACAGCCATCCGAGTACCGCTGATAGTTTCGAGGTAGGAACTAAGTTCGCGTTTTACCTCGGCTACATAGCGCGCGTCGTCACGTACAATATCGGCAGCTTCTTGCATCCGAATGTAGGTCATCTCGCGTTCATCACCACTTACCTCTAGGCACTCGATTGGTAATACGTCTGCAACGCCACCGTCTGGTGTCGAAATAAGAATCTTAAAGTTCGCGATATCTTTCATCCACGATGTTCCACACGCTTCTTCACCAACCACTGGCAGGTTCAGGGCTGCATCGGCGCCAAGTGCTAGGGCGCGGCCGACTTCTTCGTCATAATCAACCACGTAGTGAACTCTGTCACGAAGTACAGGGTGGCTATCGACAAGCTGTAATATTCTGTGCAGCTCATGCTTCATGCCATCGTCGTTAGGGTGTGGTTTACCGGTAAGCAAAAAGTAACCGTCGTGTTCTGCTAAAATTCGCGCAAGTACATCGGGTTGCGTGAATGGCATATCGGGGCGCTTATAGCTGGCGAACCGTCGTTTAAAGTCGAAAGCAATCGCAGTATCAGGAATGTGGATAGGTTGACCGTATTGGTCTTCCCTGCCCGCGAGAATTCGGTTCATTTCGTCTTTCGCAGCTTGCTTTAGCTCACGGATAGTTGCGATATCGAATGTGCCGATAGCTGCTTCGTGGTTGGCTGTTGGTAAGCCGAATTCGTCGAGCACGCCTTTATCGCGGAATGCTTCGTATATACCTGGGTGTATCCACTTTTGTGAAATGCCGTTAGTGACGGCCTGGAACTCTACCCTACGGCCATCTGCATGGTAATAGTCGGCAACTTCTGCGTGGAGCTTACTGACGCCACTTTGGACGCCCGATACTTCGGCAGCTAGTAGGCTGAGACGCAGGCGTTTTTGTTCGTCGAACAATGCTGCAATCCAATCTTTCACCTCTTGGCTCTCGATATTTGGCATAACAAAATATTCAAACTGCGCCCATCCAAACTCTCCTTCTACGGCAGGAACAAGGGTGTGGTTGGTGAATAGTGTCTGCGCTTGTACGGTTTCGAGCGCATCTGCGAGGCTTGCACCTTGCGTTACGAGATCGTCAATGTGCGCAATGCTTAAGAATACTGTCGGGGCCTCATTCAACTGGGTAAATACCGGTTCGATGTTTTCGCGCTTTAGTGCTTTGTATCCACCAAACCCGAGTGCAATTTCTTGGTACAGTCGATGGTTTCCGCTATTTCCGCCCGGGTAGAGTTCACCAAAGTTTGGCTCCGTGACGGTAAGTATCCGTGTAGAACCTAAGTCTCGGCCAAATACATCTAAGTGCACGCGGCTATCGTTAGCCGTGCCAATGGCAACACTGCCAAGGTTTTGGTATATCCTATTCGGATCAGTCGAATCTAGTCGTTCGACCTGCCGGAAATCCTCGAGTGTTTGATGGCTTTCTTCAGTATAAAAAGGCGTAAGTACTACCTCGGGAATGCCCAGCTCTTCATACACTCTGCGCGTATCACCGGCTAGCACGCCCAAGCCACCGCCACCCTTAAGGTCGTTTTCTTCGCGGTCGTATACTTCCATAGAAGCATATACAATTGCGGCGTCCTTGCCGCTTAATCGTTCTTTGAGCTCTAGCAATTTTGCCTTATGATCTTCGGCGAGACCGTCTCGTTCTGTTAATACGTCTACGAACGCGCCAAATCGTTCTGTCGCTGCTGTACGTTCTGTACCTGGCATCTAATGACCTCCGTCTCTGTTATGTACGATACGTGTAATATTATACTCCAACTGTTGATTGTTGGTTAAAACAAAATACTGTGCAAATAATAAATTCTGCAGTAGAGCGGTTTTATTTAGTGACGGTAGCCTTGACGGCACTATATACGTCGTCTGGCGTGCCGTTTGCGTCTATCCGTATAAGATCATCGCGGTGCAAATTCTCTATAAATTCATATTTAAATAACACGTCTTCGAGCTTATCGCCACCGAGGTTTAAATGCTCTGAATCGGTATTGCCGCGGTGTTCAATTCGTTCACGATGCGTATCGAGGCTGCACTGTAAAATTATAGGCAAAATTGTCAGGTCTGGCATTTCGTTCCGGATTGCATCGAGCGTTTGCCATGTCCGTTCGGCACACATGTGTGTATCAATAATAACCGTAACACCGTTTTCTAGCTGTTTACGTACCAAGTGCCACATAACATCGTAAGCGAGTGGCGATACTTCATGAAAGCTCTTGTTGAGCGCTGGGCGCAGTGCGTCGTTAATAACATCAGAACTATATACGGGGTAGTTATATTCACGCGCTAGGCGCTTAGATACCGTCGATTTACCGGCACCAGCAAACCCACCAATAATAATTAGTTTTACAGAATTCATAGATGTACTATAGCAAAAATTACCTGTTAATTTTTGTAAGGAGCCGCAGGTTTGACACGTACTGTGCCGCGTTGAGGCCTTGGTGTGCACACATGTATGACATGTGCTTGTCGATGAACGAAAGATTGCCGTCATCTGAGCGTGGTGAATAAGAAGAAGCCGTGTTGTATGTAGTGTCATTTACCATGGCAATGAGTGCCTCGTGCGCGCTGACACCTTCTGGCGAGCCTAAAAACTCTTGTGCGCGTATTGTTAACTTCATTGTCATCGTCATGATACTACTTTCGGTAACGTTCTATATATGTTACTATTATGCGCCTTTATGCTCAATAAACCTAATTTATTGGCTGCTATCGCGAGAGAAGCTCAGCAGAAGCAGCGAGATATTCGCGCGTAATTGCTAAATCAAGCGGGCGTTTACCGCCGGAATTTTGTGGGTGTAATTGCCCTTCGGCGTCCCAAGATAGGTCTGGGTATTTGCTAGCGAGTGTTGGTAGATCTTCGCGAACAATGGCGCCGTTTAAGCCGCCGGCAATTGCTATGCCCGTTGCGTGTGGGTCGAGCCGGCTGTACGCCTCTGCGATAAATGGCTCTAATGCGGTGGTGTTCAAGCGCGTGCCTGTACCATGCGATGAATCGAACAGCACATAGTCAACGAGTTCTGCATGTTCTTTGAGTGACCTCACAAGCTGTGCTGGGCCGAGTAGTTCCATTGCAGGTTTATGTGCCTGTAAGAACACCTCTACTCCGGTTAATTTTACATCTTCGAGGTAACTCCATATATCCGGATTGGTATGCCACGGTAGCATGTCGAACTGAATGGCTTGTAGCCAAGGCTCTCCCCTACTGACGATTCGCCGCAAAAATGCATCTCGATACGCTGCATCGTCAACGTAGTCGACATCGAGATATGTTTGCGCTACGGCTATCGTATCGGTATGCGGTGTTTCTGGGCGGAGTGCGCCCTTAAATGCTTGCTCGCCCACCGGGTACCATTCGCGGCCATACCTGTTCTCAATATCTAAATATTGGGTCTTATGCACAGCCTTTATGCCGAGTGCTAATAACCTGTTATGGCCACGTAGCTCAAGGTCGCTGGCTATCAGTTCTAACTCACCTTGCATTTCGGGTGATGTAACTCCGCTCACACCTATATACGATCGTTTCATCTGCTCACTCATATGTAATTAGTATCTACGACACGCCAAATAATATCAAACATGAGCGACACGTACAGTTGCTAGTTAGCTAGCTAGCGTGCCAATACGGAGCGATTCGAGTTGCTGGCTTGCTGCGCTGCTATGTGGTCGTGAACCGAGCGATTCGCCGCTATCGGTGGTTTTGGTTTCGAACAACTTCGTGGCATCTATACCGCAGGCACGCTCAATGTCGTCGCCACCAGGGTGCCGTGGCAGGTAGGTGGTAAGATCGTATACGTTGCCATTTATAACTGCCCAGCAGTCAGATGGTGTATTGTGCGCTGCAACTTCACTCAGCGGAATCGCTTGCTGCTCGCTATTTGCACCGGGCGATGTGCTCGCAACTGGTGCGGGTGCCTCGGTAGGCTGAGCAGTGAGTACTAAATATGCCGCAACAGCTACTAAGATTGCCCCGGCTGCTGCTAGTGTGATGATTATTCCGCGCTTCATGTTATTCATATCCCCACTGTTTTTGCCATTGCTTCATTGTATCGATCTCTGATTGTTGCGTGCTTATAATGGCGGTAGCAAGCTGTTTTACCTCAATGTGCTTTGCATTTTCGCCGGCGAACTGTGCCATATCTATCGCCTGCTGATGATGTTCAATCATCTGCGCTAAATATTCCTTATCGAACGCCTCACCGTTCAGCTTACTGAGAGTATTCATCATTTCTGTCATGTCGCCAGCCATGTCCATGCCATCGCCACCATGGCTCATATGGCCTGCGTTCATTGTTTCATCGTATCCCCAATCGAGCTGCCACTGCTTCATTGTCGCAATCTCAATAGACTGCGCCTGCATAATCGTTGCAGCAAGAGTTTTTAGCTCTTCGTGGCTGGCCTGCGCTTGTGCTTGCTCCGACATATTCACCGCACCTTCATGGTGTGCTAGCATATCTGCTATAAATGCTTCGTCGAACTCGTCGCCTTTCAATGCCGCGTACGGGTTATTCGGTTCAGGTGTTGTCTGCTGTGATGTATTGGTAGCCGGTGCCGGCTTTACATCCGGTTTGGTGAGTGCCATAACCACTACGATCGTGCCTAAAATGGCAGCAGATACGATTAATATAATTGGTATGATCGATCGTTTCATTCACGCTCCAATGGTTATTAGTTCTACTAGCTATTTTAGCAAACAAATACACCCGCCAGTGAATAGCGGGTGTAGCAGAAGCTCGAGCAAGGTGCGATTAAACGGCAACCTTAGCTTTTTTCGGCTTCTTTACTTCTTTTCGTCCTTTATCTTTCGACATATAAATCCATTCTAGATAACGATATGCGTATCTGCTTATAGTATGCACCTAGTTTCGATTGCTGGCTATAGTAACTATCTTAGTTTGGATCTCTTTCAGTCTCGAATCGTCCATACGCGGGCCCTCTACGGTCGAAAAATAGCCCTTATATTCCTCGGTAAATTCAGTATGATCGCTCCAGACGTCTGTTTGGCTGGCGAGTGGACCATGGAATGGGTATAGTTTCGCATGTACGTACGCTACACCGGTACCTTCAAATACTAGACCAACTCTGTCGACACTTAATGCAGACTTAAGTAATGCAGATACCTTTTTAACCGCGAGCAAAAATTCAGTATATAACGTATCATCTAAATCGAATATATAGTCGCCGGGATTATGCTTTGGTATGACAACTGTTAATCCAGGTGTATTTGGAAATGGAGTCAGGAAGGCTAAGAAGTTTTCATCTTCCCAGACTCTATAGGCATCCATCTCGCCGCGAACTATCTTGTCAAAAATCGTATCTTGCATGTACCCATGATACCACTGTAGCTATGCGTGATTGCTATTTTATGCCGAGATTGCCGAGTACTTCGTACAGTACGTATGCAGGCCAGACGGCTGCCTTTAGAAGTGCGAGGATAAAGCCCCAAAAACTAGAGTCTTGATGGAAGAAATAGACTACTGCGCCGATCCACGCCATGAAGAGCACCCACCCTAGTGGGCCGTTGTCGATTGCTTTTGATTTATCGTATTTTGCCATAATTTTCTCCTATGTTTTTACTATACACCCCGATGTGTCCGAATAATAGCGAAAGATTTCGTGGGATAGCCGACCGCTGTTTTGCTCGCTGCCTATGGTAAATAGCGCTGATAATTCATATAATGCAAGCAACCGAGGGAGGTAAAATGGATTCAAAATCATCAAATCCGGCTTTTTCTCAAAAAGCTATATCGCGTTTTAGTGTCAATGAAGTAGATAGCAAGATGACCGTCGGCGGCAGTGTCGCAAAGACAGCGTACAGCCTCGTGCTACTCGTGACGGCGGCATTTTATGGCTGGTCACTATTGCCTCGTCTCGGCGATACTGTATCGCTCTGGTGGATCGGCGGAATTGCTCTCGCAGCAATGGTCACGGGGTTCGTCGCGGTATTTCGCTCAAATATATTTACGGTTACAGGTTACGCGATACTCGAGGGTGTGCTGATCGGTTTGATCTCTCGTCAGTTTGAGGCGGCCTATGACGGTATCGTTTTGCAAGCGGTCCTACTGACCTTTTCTACAACTATTGGCATGCTCGCGCTCTTTAGCTCTGGGCTCGTCACCGTCACCAAAAAATTGCGTTCCGTGATCTTGATCGCGACGGTCGGCGTGCTTCTATATCTCGTGTTTGAATTGTTGGTGGTATTATTTAACCCTGGCTTTGCGACAGTGTTATCGACAGGGCCTCTCGGCATAGCTATCGCTGCCGTCATCACGTTGATTGCAGCGTTAAACCTACTTCTAGACTTTGATTTCATCAGTCGTGGAGTAAAAGATGGTTTCCCGAAAAAAGCCGAGTGGTATGCGGCATTTGGTCTGCTCGTCACACTTGTATGGCTCTATCTCTCGATACTACGGCTACTTGCCGCTAGTAGACGATAGCAGACCATGAATCATCTGCGGGACTTGGTCTATCCTACTCTCTTACCAAAAATCCGTGGGAATCGATATCGAATGTCATTATAGGCGATTGAAAGCGTCATCAGTGGCAGAAAAACAAATACAAGCAGGATTATGAGACCCATAGTTTTGTTGGTATCGACAGCTTCGTACCCGAACTTGTTCAGGGTAGCCATAGTAACTGCAAACAATAATACCGGTGAGATGAGCGCGCTTACTACTATCGAGCTCTTGGACCAATGGTAGATTCCATTGATCAAGTAGTATCCGCCGACCAAAATAGCGGCAAGTTGCACCACAACCACTAAAAGTATAGGCATTAGCAAAGCCAAAGCAATTCCAGTCGTGCCATCATTTGGAGCTGGGGTTGCCAATAAGGACGATGGCAACGATATGGCTAATTGGCATAGGACTGCGATCATCGCGACTCCTAGGGTGGTGCCCGAAGTCCAGAGAGTAATCGGTTTATTGTCGAAGTCCATTCTCGTCATAAGATTTAGTATAGCGTATCCCAGATAGCGCAAGTATTTTTATCTACCGATAGTCACTAGCAAAAATGAGATTGCTAGTATTGCTGCAACCGGCGTCATAAGGTTGCGCTCTGCTTTGCTTCGAGAGATTGCATTCATGAAGATCCCGAGGAAGAAGTATGCAGTAAATACCCGCATGCCCATAGTGAGGGTCGTTGTGTCAGATACCATAGCGGCCAGTCCTGCCCTGGTCGCCAAAAAGGCTCCAAATAGCATGTATAAAACTATCGAACTGGCGCTTGCTACTCGGAGCCGAGCCGGCAGCTGCTTATACTGGCCACCCCAGGCGTAATGACCAATAGGCGCGCCAAATATCAGAGCGATTTGAAAAATTGTTAGTCCAAGTAGCGTTAGTAGTCCAAGAATTGCAAAAAATTCTGTCACAAGCGTATGATATCAAATTTCACCGTGACAATGCATCACGCTTTTCTTTGGGTCGAAAAGATTTCGGAGGTATGTTGCTCGGTTTCGATCTCATCTAGTTTTTCGAGAGTCGATTTGATCGAGCCGATGAGTTCTGCTTTCATCGCCGGAAAGTAGGGATTGTAGTAGAGCATATCGTGAAACAGCTGGGGGCTATCTTTCCCGGAGAGATATGCAACCTCAGTGATGGCGTTGAAGCTTCTGGTGGTGAGTTGGACGTTTGATAGCTCCATGCCCAGGATGATGCGCGCTATCGAGTATGTAAATGCCTGAGATAGAACCGAGTCTTTGTCGTGCGCCTCTGGCGTCGTGATGAGCATATCCAGGCCGAGATCTTCCCAGAGACCACGAACCTCTGCGGTGACGTCATCGGATACATTTAGCGGGCATATAGCAACCTGCAGGCCCGCCAATCCCCTGCTTGCGCTGTCGGGCCCGAACATCGGGTGTGAGGCGACGAGTTTTGCGTTTGGTAGGTTTTTTCGCAGCACATTTGCCGGGTGTACTTTAACCGAGCAGACGTCCATCACAAGTTGGTTGTCGGATATACATTCCGCAGCAGCTGCGACGACGCTATCGAGTGAAGAGATAGGCACGGCAAATATCACTGTATCGAATCGTGCTAAATCTTTAAGCTCAATTGATTTTTCGCGCGCAAGCGCCGCCCTAGCCTCTTCGCTCTCAATCACAGCTAGTTCAAACTTAGGCGCTAATAATTCGTGCAGCAATTCGCCAAATCGGCCGTATCCAACAATCGCAATAGTATTCATCAAATTATAGTAACAGTTATTGGGAGTATTCGTATCGGCAAGATCTGCTACCGTGTTACTATTCTTTTTGTTTGACCTACTAGTAGTTGTCTTTTTGGCACCAGTGAACACCCCCGGCTAAATCATACTCGCGAAAGTTGCTAGGGCACGATTGCGAACCCGGCAGGGCTATTTCTATCTCGAACCAGCCGCTTTCTATGTATACGTATGCCCCTCTGTATAGCCATCCCCCGTATGCGGTGACAGTGCTCGTATTGAGCACTGGTGTGTTTGATATATATGCCGCGATAGCTGAGTTAAATGTGCTTGAAACGGAGTATACTGCCGCATTAGTTGTTGCGTCGGCAACACAGGCACCAGCCGGAAACTGGCTTGTTGCCGGATAATCCGCAGCTTTACCGAGGCAAGCGTAACCAAGTATGTTTGGGAATATACCGTGTTCGGCCTCATGTAACCTTATTGCCTTTACGTAAGTGTCTAAAGCAGACTGGAGCTGCACTGATTTTGCCCTGGCCTGGATTCCATTAAATGCCACTATTGTTATTCCAGCCAAAATAGCAATAACGACAATTACTATGAGTAGTTCTACTATAGTAAACCCGCGGTTGCTGTCTGTATTGCGCATATGCTTTTAGTATAACACATCTCACTCTCCACACAACCTAATGTAGATTTTGCCCCTTACTGCTAAACTTTTCGATTACAACGTGGATTATTGACACGCAAAAAGCATTTGCGGCTAGTGTTAAAGATAGCTGCTAAGTTGTTTGAGGCTAGATATTTTGTTGGTCGCGGCGTATGGGTATCTGCCTCTTCTATCTATCAACACCGCGTTAATACCAGCTTTGTTTGCCGAAAGAATATCATTATCGTAGTTATCGCCTATCATCAACACTTCATCGGCAGTTAGCCCAGTTTCGCTCAGTACTTTTTGATACAGCCTGGTATCGGGCTTGACCGTTCCTTCGTTATACGACAAAATCATTACGTCAAACCACTTACTCAGATTGAACGCGCCATCTAAGCTCGAAAACCCTCTTTAAATGTATTCGAGAGCAACACTAGTTGGTAGTCCTTTTTTAATTCGTTAAGTACCTCGATGGTTTCGGGGAACGGTATTTGGGTTTGTGTTGAGCTAACAATCAGCGCAACGAGTTCTTGCACTAATTCGTCGGCGGGTTCTATGCCAAGCTCATTAAGTAGGTTGGTTATGTTTGGCGCTAGCTCGTTGTTATTTGTCATGACGTGGCGCTCAAACGGCTTCAAAAAAGCACGATCGCCAATTTGGTAGCCTAGCCTGTTTGCGAACGTAGTAAATGGGTGCGGGACCTGGCTATTTGTAAAAATAGTTCCCCAGCAATCGAAAATTAGTGCTTTTACCATTAGCTTAGTATACAAACAAAATAACTCGATGCGATAGGTTAACTGGATATATGGAAGAGCCCACCCTATAGGGCCGGCGGCGAGTAGTATGATGACTACTTGCGGGCTCTTCGGGTGGGCGGTGAACTACCAGGAGCGCCCCTGCTTTGGTCGGAGCTCGGACGGCAGCTCCTTGTAGGCGAGAGCCGCAACTATTTCAGCCAACAAGCTTGGTTGCGTCTTTGCCGAATCGTCTAGCTCTTGCCTCAGATAGCACAGGATAAACTTGATGTGAGTGTAATGTATCTAGCGAAAGTGCATAGCCGACTTCGTTTAAATCCGGTTCTTCAATCCCAAATAGATCCATCTCTCGTTTAGCTATCTCGAATAATTCACGGTGGTAATCTGCCGTATGGAGGGCAAGGTCGCCAAAAGAGCGCAGTTCATCTTCTGTCTGAGGGAGCTGCCCATATTTAGCAATATAAGCTTCGAGTATGTCGCTACCCTCAGGGTCGTGGCCAGTAAAGCCGTATTCATCAACAATCTCAACATGTGTACCTTCGGGGCGCTCAACAATAACTGGCTTTAGTTCACTCATAGTATCAATTACTATTGCTGAGAATGGTTATTTTGGCAAGCATAAGGCTTTTGGTGGTTCTTGTAAATGCGCATCGATACTAATTTGAGTCAAAAATTGTCAGAAAGAGTAGGCTCTACGCTAGCTGATTTAGCATGTTTAAAGCAATCGATGCATGTGCCGCTTTTGGTTGATCGATGACGGTGTACTGACCGCCATCGGTAAAAATGTTGCCACCATGTAGGTCACTTGCTAATGCTATTCTGACTCTCTCAGTCAAAGCCATGTCTAATCGCGCCCTGACTTCATCGACAGACGTGTCGTGCATTGGATCAAAGCTAATATCTTCTACATCCCCGTTTATACTCATTATCTCAGTAGAGAATAAATCATCAATAGAACTTCCCTTAGCGGGCTCAATGACGTGCACTATAGGAAGCCCTGCCCGCCCGGGTGTCATCATACTTACATGGCGCACAGCACTAATACCAATATTCTTTTTGCCACTCAGCTCACTGCTAAGGTAATTCATCGTCATGTATTCTGCCCTACATGCATCCTCGTCAGTAGAATCCTTAGGAACCACACCTTTTATGATATATCCGGTCAATGTATCTCTTACGACAAATTCTGATACTGATGGAACATCAATTCGCTGGAATCTGTTAGGCTTGTCTGTGCCTTCACCGGAAAGTGCGGTTACATCATCGTGTTTCAACATATATTTAATGACGCCTAGTAGCTCATCTAAGTCATCGTACTGCAGGTCTGGTGCAGGGTGCCGTAACTCGCCCCTGCTAAAATCATGTTGATTGAATGACATTATTTATATATTATAGCACAAAATGTACAATTATGCAACTATCTAAACAAAAAAGACGATTTCTCGTCACTTCATGAATAAGCACCTTGGCGGGCTCTTATGGACGCATTCTGAATCTAATTAAGGACGATTTCTCAACGCGGCGATAGCATCTTCTAAAAACTTATCATCGAAATTATTCACTACGCGAATATCAGCTAAATCAATTATCGCGCCCATGTTAAGACTGTTCTTGTCCTTGGGATCACCGGTCAGCTGTATTGCATCACGTGCTAGCATGGCCTCTACGCTCGATGGCGCGTCTGCACGGCCGCGCTCAACTAGTTGTGCGAATCGCTTGTCATGGTCTGCATCAACGTGTAATACAATGCCCTTGAGTTGCTTGACTCTCTCAATTTCTGGTAGTCGTCGCAGACCGTCTATAGCTAGACCGGTGTGGTCACCTTGTTTCTCCTGATACTCTGCAAACGCGGTATCTGTTATAAACGTTGAGCCAAGCCTCTCTTTTAGCAGTCGCGCTGCTTCATCGGGATGTAAGTCTTTTAGATCTGGATGCTCTGCTTTTACTCTTCTTAAGATTTCACTAGCGCCGTACGTGAGATAACCTTGTCCCCGTAGAAATGCCGTAAAATGGCCTTTGCCAGTCCCGTCGAGGCCGACTGGAGCTATAAATTCAGGTAGTTTCATTTTTTCGTGAGCTGTCATGATTCTATGATAACAAAAAGCCTCCGTAACAGAGACTTTTAACACAGTGCTTATGCTTGGCAGCCCCTAAGTGCAATTTAAGTATTTTTAGTGCTCAGCCTCAGAACTTCTCTAGCGGTCTGCTCATGTTCCTGGCCACGTTTATTAACTCGTGTGGTACGCCCCGCAATGTCAGTGTAGTCACGATGCTAATACGCCTATAGTCGTTTAGTAAGTTTCGTGTATATCAGTGCGCCAGCTAACAATAATCCAAGCCCGCAAAATATCCACTGCACGGGTCTGCGCAGATCGCCCATAAACAGATGCTGATAGGCTATCTTCTCACTTGTATCGCACGACAGGTGGCCACTTGCCAGTTTGTTAAATTCTAGTAGTTTAGTCATGTAGCCTATAGGGTAATATGTCACATCGTTAATCTTGACGGGCTCAGTAAAGAACGTGGACGACAACTCGATTCTTTCACCGTCATTAGTGATTGAATAGCAGACTGTGTCTGGTGACCGTGCATAAATGATAGGTTTAGCATACTCACGGAACGGTGTGTTGTAGTTAACTTCGCCTGCATAGAGCAACTCTACCTTACCCGGGATGAAGAATGTGAACAGCAACGCAATAAAGATTGGTATGCCTACGATAAAGTAAAATTTTCGTGGCGGCCACGAGGGCGAACGCGGTGAATCCTTATGGTTGAGTAACCTGACCCGCACTTTGCTATTATAATTTGCCATTCGCGCTAATTTTCCCGTTTATGTTTCTTAGCACTATTATGGCATACTTTAATCCGGCTAAATAGTACGGTAATCGTAGCTAACACATTTTTACATCACTCACTTCACGAACCTTTTTGCTTTGCAAAATACGGTTCGATGTATAAAACTTTGCCATAGAAAAAAGGCTACGCTGGGTAACCTTTTTTCTATGGCGGGGGTGATAGGACTCGCCCACGTTCCGCGGGCCCAGAACTTCTGCCGCGGCAACATAGTTACCAGGTGAAGGTTCTCTTGCGGATTGTCGCGGGCAATCCTCACCCCCAGCCATCTTCGCTTTGCGAAGTGATTGTAGATTCGAGCATTAAAACTGAAGCCAAAATAAATACGCCAGGCAGGCTGACGTTATTATTTTGGCAGGGGCTTCAGGATGATTATCGAACCTATTGTGGTGTAATATAACTTCCAAAGAAAAACAGGCCAGTTGTTCGATACCTTAAATCAGATATCAGTGACACTGGCCCAAGTCACTCGCATGATTGATCGGATTACTCCGTCTCAGGGATGCGAACCCTGTGGTGTCCTACTGCTTCTCGACCTCGATGACGTAGATGCCGAGACGCTCCTTGTGCGCGGGATAGATCTCACGCAGGAGCTGGAGTGCGGTCGCCTCGTTGTTGACCTGCGGGACGATCTCTCGCCACGGTTCGGTCGCCAACATGTCAGCGAAGTTGTCGTAGACACGGATCGACTTGATCCGCACCACGCCCGAGGTGTGACCGGTTTCGAGCTGCAACAGCTCACCAGCCTTCAGGCGCTTGATGTTGTCGTACCCGACACGAACCTCCAGGGTCTTGCGACCCGACATGATCGCGTCGAAGTACGGACGCTTGATGCGCATCTTACGCACGGTTGTTCCTTCCTTGTTGAAGTTCAGTCCCCACTGTTGCACGACGCTGTTCGGTGCGTATCCGCCAGGGAACACACCTTCGAGCGTCCAGCCGTGACGCTGGAGGCAGGCGACCTGCCACGGTTCGGGAACGAGGTGAACATACAGCTTGTGACCGTAGTCCGCCAACAATCCCTGAAGATCGATGACAAGCGCTTCGAACGCTGCCTCCGACGACGCCACGAGAGGCATCAGCTTGATGGGCTGACCCTTCTTGGGCGTCGCACCAGCGATGCCAACCACCTCACTGCCACATTCGGCAGTGAAAATGATCTTGTACTTGGCGTTTACATCGCCAAGTACCTTCCGCTTGTAGCCAGCGAACAGGGCATCAACCCAGTCGTCGTCCACACCACGAAAAACATCGCTCATCTGCGACAGTATGAGCTTCCGCGCGCCATCAGCATGCTTTTCCTCGTCGAAGGGAATCACCGAGACATTGGGCGAGTCGAAACCTGCCTCGTCCACGAGCTGCTTGTACAGCATATGCTCGTCGACACCTTGCTTGTAGTGATCCTTCGCCGTTCCAGTGATGCGGAAGCCCTTCCGGAGGAAGAACTGAAGCGCCTTCTGGTTGGGCGAAGCAACGGTGCAGTACAGCTGCCGAGCACCGAGACCTCTGGCGAAGTCTTCGGCATGCTTGAGCAGCATGCTTCCGATTCCCAGCTTCCCACGGTAGTCGGTGCTGACGATCAGCGGACTGATCTTCGCCGTCTCCTGCTTCTTCTCCACGACGTGGATGATGCCGACTCGCTGCCCGTCCTGCTCGGCAATGAACATGTACTGTCCAGCCGAGAAGTGACCGACGTGGTCGACGCCACCCTCCATGTGGGTGTCGAAGATGCGCTGTGCGTGCGCACGGTGGTCGCCGTCATAGAACGGGCTGAGCGCCCGAACCATGAGGTCAGCGACCCATTCGAAGTCGTCAGACGCCGCAGGGCGAATGACAACGTTGTTAATGACCGTTGATGCGGTCATGATACACCTCCCGATGATTGCTAGGATTTTTTGGTTGACCTAGCAGGTGGATAGGACGGTAGTGATTATAACAGAGTTTATGGTTTTATGCAACCTACAGGAGCACGAATTCGATGCCGATAATACCATCTTGCTTCTGTTGCTCAACAGAGTAGAATTCATTGATTTGGTTTTCAAGCCACTCAACGCTCTCGCCACCAAACTTAGCGGGGTCATTATGAGAGAAAAGGTCATGGAATGTTTCGTAGCGCAGCAAGCCGATAACTTTCACCGATACAGTTTGCTCGGTGTTTTCTCGGTTCGTAAAGACAATAGTATCGCCAATCTGGATTGTTTGGCGTTTTTCATCATATAGTCGTGATTCAATGGTTTTTGCACCTGATGTAATGGCGTCAAATGGCACGGTGGCAAGTTGTAGTTGGTGGGTATTCATATCTGTGATTATAGCATAAAATATAAATGACACACCTTTGACAGTGTGTCATTTATATTGGCAGGGGTGATAGGACTCGAACCTACAACCAACGGTTTTGGAGACCGCTACTCTACCAATTGAGCTACACCCCTGTATTCATTGGTACGAAAGGTATTATACCAGATAACCTAAGGCTCGACTACTTGTCAGATTCATCTTCTTGCTTCACCCGTACAGCACGCTTAAAGTGCTTATCGGCGACGTCATCTGCATAGCGAGGCATAGGAGGTAGCGCCAATAGCTTTTTGGTGCCCACCTTTCCATCGTCGAGGTCGATGCAGGCTTCGACAAAGAATTTATCGATAAGCCACTCGCGTCCAGGTGCAGTTTGCCCAACAACGGTAATACGCCAGCGATTTTCACCCCACTCTTCTATGCGGGTAATTCGCAGCGGTTTGGCGAGCATAGTTTTGCCTTTTGGTATGGCGGCGATGATTTTTTTAATGGCTTTTTCGCCAGCTTCTTTGTCGCGCACGAATATATCTACCGCCATGGTGCGAACGCCCTTGGGCACTACATGCACCCCGGTAATGTTTTGGTTATGCACCCATATAACCTCGCCGTTGAGCGAACGAATGCGAGTACTTCGCAGTGTAAAGCGCTCAACAACACCGGCTACATCCCAGTAGGGTTCAATTTTGATAAAGTCCCCGATTTTATACCAGCCCTCAGTAATCATGGCCGAGCCGGCGGTGAGGTCGCGCAATATAATACCGATTGTCTGCCCCGCCACTACAATGAACACCGTACCAGCCCCAATGGCAGCGGCACTATTTGCGGTAGTATTGTCGGCATACGGGCTAAGTAATCGCCAAGTAAAGTAGCCTACCACGAGTACAACAAGGGCGCGTACGACGGCCACAGCAATACTAAGGTAGGTTTCCGTTTGACGCAGGCGCATAACGCGCGCATCATCAGATTCATTATCGCTCCGGTTGCCAACAGCTTGAGCAACACGTACTATGCCACGTGCCAGGAATCGGCTCAGCCAGTACGCAAGCGCAAGTGAGGTCATAAGGATAATCACGGAGCGGAAAGCATTCGGCGTCGTGAAAAATTCGCCTACCTCGCGCAAAAAGTTTTGTAAGTCTCTATCTGTTGCCATAGTAATTATTGTAGCAAAGGTGGGGTGTGGAAAGAAAGTTGTAATATTTTTCACATAATCTGTTGCAAAAAGCATAAGCACGGGTCTATAATGGTTATGAAAACACCAATAATCACCACGAGGGGTAGGCCGGACGTTAGTTCGCACAGGTAATAATGAACATACTTATGTTAGGGTGGGAACTCCCGCCACACAATAGCGGAGGTCTAGGTGTGGCATGCTACCATATGTCAAAAGCGCTTGCCCAACATGGTGCCAAGATTGATTTCGTTCTCCCTTACTCAGCGCACCACCCTGATACCGAATATATGACCATTCATTCTGCGACGAGCCTTAATCCTATTCATAAGTTTGGGCTCATGGGTGCTTACGACAGTAAGTATGTTGAGGAAAGCGACCTCGACAAAGTCGATATGAAGGACTTGCAAACAATGCGTGGCGTACAAAAGCGCTATGTGACGTTTGTGGAACGCTTAGTTAAGAAGCAAGGTGCCCCCGATGCAATTCATGCTCATGATTGGCTCACGATGGAAGCTGGTATGCGCGCTAAACAATTGACAGATGCGCCACTCGTTGTTCATGTGCACGCTACCGAATTTGATCGCTCGGGCAGTGACCATGGTAACCCAGTAGTTCACGAAATTGAATACCAAGGGTTAATGATGGCCGACCGTATTATTGCTGTGAGCAATATTACCAAGAGCATTATCGTCCATAAATACGGTATACCTGCTAACAAAATTGAAGTAATTCATAATGCTATTGATGTTGCGACTATGGGTAATTACGATTACGACGGCCGCACCTATCGCTATCTTGAAGCACTGAAGTCTGAGGGCTACATGGTGGTGTCTACAGTGACCCGCTTTACGGTGCAAAAAGGCCTTGCCAACCTCGTGAAAGGTTTTGCCAAAGCGACCGACAAATACGACAAAATGGTACTATTACTGGCTGGTGATGGTGAGCAGCGTGATGAGCTTATTACGCTTGCAGCGGATCATGGCATTGCCGACAAAGTGTTTTTCACTGGCTTTATTCGTGGTAAGCAGTGGCGTGACGCATACAATGTAGCCGATGTGTTTGTGATGAGTAGCGTAAGTGAGCCATTTGGTTTGACCGCACTCGAAGCTGCACACCACGATACCGCACTTATTATTAGCAAACAAAGTGGTGTTGGCGAAGTACTGGGAAGCATATTCCGTTATGACTTCTGGGATGTCGACAAGTTAGCCGATCAACTGGTAGGAATTGCTACGTCACCTGCCCTCAAAACCTCACTCAAGGAAAACGTGAAAAAAGAATACGCACGTTTAAGCTGGCATGATGTTGCACAAAAGTGCATTGTGCTTTACAAACGTATGAAAATAGGAGCGACAGCATGACCGGGCGCGGCATAGTTCTTTACCTCCACGTTCACCAGCCATGGCGGGTACGTGACTACACAGTATTTGATACAGCAGAAAGCCACGACTACTTTAGTAGTACCAGTGAACCTCACCGTAACAACCGTGCTATTTTTGAAAAAGTTGCTGAAAAATCTTACCGCCCGATGAACGCACTTCTTAAGAAAATGCTTGACTCGCACCCTGAGTTTAAAGTATCCCTGAGTATCACCGGTACGTTTATTGAGCAGGCTGAGCAATGGGCACCTGATGTGCTTGATAGCTTCAGAGAACTTGTTAACACTGGTCGTGTAGAAATCGTCAGCGAAACGTACTACCACTCACTTGCTTTCTTCTATAGTCGTAGCGAATTTGAGCACCAGGTTGATTTGCACAAGCAAAAAATTCGAGAATTATTTGGTGTTGAAACCAAAGCCTTTCGCAACACAGAGCTTTCCTATAACGACGAGTTAGCTAAGTGGGCCGACGACTATGGCTTCAAGAGTATCATCACCGAAGGGTGGGACCCAGTGCTCGGGTGGCGCAGCCCTAATTATGTTTATAAGCCTACGGGTACCAATACCATCAAGTTGCTCATGAAAAACTATCGCTTAAGCGATGACCTTGCCTTTCGTTTTAGCAACCGCGCATGGGAACAATACCCTTTGCATGCCGATACCTACGACGAGTGGGTGAATAGCGCGCTTGGCGATGATGGCGAAGTCGTTAACCTGTTTATGGACTACGAAACTTTTGGTGAGCACCAGTGGGCTGATACGGGGATTTTTGACTTCTTTGAAGCTTTTGTTGAGAGATGGTTAGCGAATAATGCCAATACCTTCTATACGATTAGCGAAGCAAGTGATACATTTGAAGCTGCTGATAGTGTGAGTTCACCTAACACTATTACCTGGGCTGATACCGAGCGTGATTTGACGGCATGGTTAGGCAATAGTATGCAGCACGAAGCAATGCATCATTTGTATGCGCTGGAAGATGATGTACTACGCACGAATGATGCAGAGCTAATAGCCGACTGGCGTCGTTTAACAACAAGTGACCATTCTTACTATATGTGTACTAAGTGGTTCACGGACGGCGATGTTCATGCATACTTTAGTCCCTATGACTCTCCGTACGATGCGTTTCTCTACTATATGAATGCGCTGCGTGATGTACGCTATCGCATCATGGAGCACCACCGCACGGGAGGTCTTGGTGGCTAGGCCAATTGTACTGAGTAACGGTGAACTGCATGTCGGTATCAATAAATTTGGTGAAGTACACGACTTCTATTTTCCGTATGTAGGGCTTGAAAACCATGCTGCCGGGCATTCGCTTCGCCATCATGTTGGGGTATGGGTTGATGGCACTATAAGCTGGCTCGATGAAGATGCGTGGGAATTCGATTTTAGCTACCCGCATGAAGCCTTAGTTGGGCATATTATTGCTAAGAATCATGATCTTGGGGTTATGATTGAGTTCGATGACACAGTTGATGCGGAGTTCAGCGCTTTCATGCGCAACGTGCATGTTATCAATTTACGTGAGAGTACTCGAGATATGCGCATATTCTTTCATCAGGCGTTTGTTATTGGTGACTCACGGAGTAACACCGATACGGCACAGTATTTACCAGATGCTAACGCAGTACTTCATTACAGAGGTCGGCGTGCATTTATTGTATCGGGGCAATACGACGATGGCGCATGGTTTGACCAGTATACGGTAGGCTTGTTTGATATTGAGGGTCGCGAGGGGACCTATCGCGATGCGGATGACGGCGAGCTGAGCATGTGCCCTGTTGAACATGGACGTGTTGATTCTACCTTGCGATTTAAAGTAGAGCTTGCCCCCCATAGCTCGACACGCCTGCACTATTGGATTGCCTGTGGGACCTCCACCCGTGAAGCACTCTATATCCATAAGCAGCTCACCACTCAGGGTGTTCACAAACGGCTCGATCGTACCGTTAAGTGGTGGCATGAATGGCTGAAACCCGCAAAAGTAATTGCTGACAAGATTGATGCCGCACACCGTGACACCTTTATAAAAAGTGCAATGCTGATAAAGTCGCAGATTGATAAGCGCGGCGCGGTAATCGCAAGTACCGACAGCTCAATGCTGAATTATTGGCGAGACGCCTATGCATATTGCTGGCCGCGCGATGGCGCGTATGTGCTGTGGCCATTAATTCGAATGGGCTACAAAGATGAACCGTATCGGTTTTTCGAATTTTGTCGTCGTGCGCTTGCGCCAGGGGGCTACCTGATGCACAAGTATCGTGCCGATGGTGCGCTCGGCAGTAGTTGGCACCCATATATTCATGCACACGGTGAAGTTGCTCCACCGATTCAGCAAGACGAAACTGCCCTCGTGCTCTTCGTGTTTAGTCAGTTTTATCATATGCAGAGCGATGATGTGATGTTGAAGGAATTTTATGAGCCAATGGTAATGCCAATGGCAAACTTTTTGGCAAGTTATGTTGATAAACACACTGGATTGCCAAAGGCGACGTATGACTTGTGGGAAGAAGTCTATATGACTACCACATACACCACTGCAGTTACACATGCAGCACTTTTAGCCGCTGCTGATTTAGCTGATATACGCAAAGACAGCGACAATGCGGTAAAGTGGCGGGCGGCTGCAGATGATCTGCATGAAGCGGCACAACGTCTTCTTTATAACGACGAACGCAAAGCATTTTACAAGGGCTTGACTACTTCACCCGAGGGCGAGATTAGCCACGACGACACGATTGATATGTCGAGCATATTTGGCGCGTTTATGTACGGACTATTCCCCGTTACAAGCGAGCAAACAACGAACGCTGTGCATACCGCACTGAGTGTATTTGGGTATGACGAAGATGCTCCGGGCATGCCGCGCTACGAGAACGATACGTATCGTCGCTCGCATGACGACATACAAGGCAACTGGTGGTTCGTTTCCTCGCTTTGGCTTGCGCAGTATTACTTAGAAACTAACAATGTTGATCGGGCACAATGCATACTCAAGTGGGTCAGGGATAATGCTTGGAACACCGGCGTGCTGTGCGAACAAATTGATCCAACCACCCGTGAGGAAGTATCAGTAGCTCCTTTGAGTTGGAGCCAAGCAGAATATGTGTCAACGCTACTTGATACTGTGACGGAGAAATAATATGAGCAGGCGTACGAGGGCGGTGGTGAAAGCGAAGCGCGCATTACGCCACATGACACCACGTCATATTATAAAAACGCGCATTACTGCACGCATTATTCAGAAGTTTGCCGAAAAAGCAGGATTTGTTTATTTTGGTCATGTAAGCCAGCGCGATGATGAGCATCGCCTCGTGCGCGGGCATACAGTGAGCGCCACTCACCTTGATGACCACTACTGTATCGGTTCGCTCAGGGGATACGATGCGATTATTGTGCTTCGCAACGACGTTATTACCAAACGGAATCGCCAACAGCAACGATGCCACTGGTTGATTTGTTCTGTTGATTTGCGTACAAAAATGACGATACCACACATGTATATTGGTCATCGCAATCGCGACGAAGCGTTCGGCGCATCATTTGAGCTATTGCATCCGCTTGATTTGGGCATGTACGCAACCTACCCGGCCGTGTTTTTAAGTGATTACACGATTTATGGCCGGGCTACTGACTCAATTATGATTGAGCAAACTGTGACGCCAGATGTAGCAAATGTCATTGCCCAACATTTTCGTGGCGCGAGTATTGAGATTGAGGAAAATACTATCTATCTTTACATTGAAAGCCAATACCCCGACGAAGCGATACTAGAAAAGATGTTGAGCAATGTGCTGTGGCTCGCTGAAGCGATCGATGTAGCATTTACGCCCACTAAAGTGGAAACGTAAACTTAACCCTTGCGAGGCTTTACTTCGTTACGACCAAGACTCTTTTTGGTTTCAACGTATTTAGCATGTTTGCGAGCTTTTGGATCATATTTCATGAGCTCTAGTTTGTCTGGAGTGTTTTGCGTATTCTTGCGTGTGACATAGGTGCGATGACCCGTTAATTCACTTACGAGTGCAATAATCTTACGCTTAGTGTTCGTCTTTTTAGCCATAGCTGCTTTCCTTTATGCTCTCACCTCTTTACGGATGAAGGTATTACTCAAAATTCAATTAGTAATTATAGCAGAAGTTAATCGTGATATCAAGAGGTCAAACACTGGTGTGGCATAATATTACCGATAATTCGTAAACAGTAGCGGGAAATCAAAGTCTTGCGCGCGGAGTGTTTGCATGACAGATTGCAACTCATCTTTGCTGGCGCTGGTTACGCGCACGGTATCGCCTTGAATTTGTGTTTTTACCTTTGGGTGAGTATCCTTGAGTGATTTTGTAATTTTTTTAGCGTCATCTTGCTTTAGCCCATCTTTGAATGGCACGTCTTTCCAGGCGCGCATGTTGGCTTCGTTGACTTTACTGCTAAGGTCGAGCACTTTGCTGGTCATGCTGCGCTTAGCAAGCTGCTTGCCGATCATGTCAACGATGGCATCAATTTGCCATTCATTGCTGCCAATAACTTTAAAGCCCTTCTTTTCAGGGAGCCACTCAACTGCTGCGGGTGTTCCCTTAAAGTCGTAGCGATTAGCAATCTCACGAACCACTAGCTGCTCAACATTATTCATTTCTGCTTTATCGTAGGTGCTCTCAATATCAAAACTAAATGTAGCCATATCTCTATTATAGGCGAGCATGCGCGTAAGTGAAAATTATTGCCAAAATAAAATGGAGCCACGATCGGGATTTGAACCCGAGACCCCTTCCTTACCATGGAAGTGCTCTACCAACTGAGCTATCGCGGCAACTGAGTGACACTATAGCAGATAGAGAACTTGTTGTCACCTACCGGTGCGAGGCAACTATGGCTAAGTATGGAGCGGAATCTGTGCGTAGATTTCTTTGGTGCCGGGTGCGATGGAACGTGCGACAACAAGTGATTCTACATGAATAATACCTTCGGGAGTTGGTTGATTAGCGACGAGCGTTGTATGGGGGTGGTAGTTGTCACCAGTGTAGGTGGAGTCAATAGCATAGCCATGCTCTGTGAGTACTGCGAGCATACGGCGATGAGTAAGGGCGAGTAGGCCCGAGGGGTCAGCAATGGTGCGAACAGGTATAGTTTGCTCTGGACCAAAAAATGCTAAATCGGCTACGGCAAGAGTAATTGTGCCAATGGAGCGTGCGCGTTTTTGGAGTGTAGCTACTACTGTATCAATTGGTGCCTCGGACAATTCTGTGACAGGTGGCGTCACGGTGATGTGGCGCATATCGTCGTAGAGCCCGAGCGGAAGATAGTCCAAATCTATTGCTGTGTAAAAATATGGTCGTTCTAGTTTTGCCATGATTCCCCCTTTGCCTTTATGATATCACCAAGCGATCTGATACTGAGCGCGCCTGCTTGATAAAATGCCGGCAGGTCATCGACAGCTGTTTCTACGCCAAGGAACATAAAACCGGCGCCCGATGCTGCCCTATAGTCGCGGAGGCTATCGCCCATGTAAAGGACTTGACTTGATGCGACACCAATACTCTCGAGCCAGTCTTTGGTGGGATCAAAAACACGCGGGTCAGGCTTGTGGTAGGTGCTATCGTCGCTTGCTTGAAAATAGTTAAAGTACTTGTCGCTCATACCTATCACTTCAAAATCGTGATATATGTCGTTACGCGGCGAACCAGTGACAATGCCGAGAGGATAGTCATGGTCGCGCATCGTTTCGATCGCTTCTTTGGTAAGCGGAAACGGTTGTTTGAGAAACTGGCTACTGTACGATAACACTGTTGTGAGTACTTCTTCGTAGCGCTTCTCGTCACCAGGCGGAATTTGATACCATGACTCAATGAGCTGGTGAAGTGGTTTCCCCCACTCTGCTTTCATTTGCTCAATAGTTAGCGTGATGCCAAAGTGTTTTTCTGCGACATACCGATGCTGGCGCATTTTAGCATCGATTGTGCCGACAACAGTGTCATCCCAGTCAAGGATAATCGCGCGGGTTGACTCGGGGACGAGAGCACGGTTTAGCTCGTAGCGCATTCTACCTCCAGCCACCCGTTAGTATGCGTATAGTATACCGTGATTGTCTTCTGATGGCAACGGCAGTATACTAGCCTTTATGGTTCAATATGGTCAATATCCCGACGCTTACTATCGTGTATCGCTCAAGGCAGTGATACGTAATGATAAACATGAAGTACTTTGCGTGAAAGAAAACGGTGACTGGTGGGAGCTTCCTGGCGGTGGCATTGATCATGGCGAAGATGTGGCTACTGCGCTTGCTCGCGAGCTTAAGGAGGAAATCGACTACGATGGAGCATTCTCGCATAGTTACATCGATATCGTGACGCTATATGACAAGCCGAATGATCGCTGTATGATGTTGGTTGGTGTGAATGTCACGCTTGCGGAGCCGTATATACCACGTTGTGGTAAAGATGCACGTGAAGTGGCATGGGTTAACCCAGCAAGCCTAACCAAAGAAGAAGCGCGTGCGAGTCGGTCAATTGTAAAATTTGCTCATGACCCAAGCCACAAAGTAGCATTTATACGTGACTATTAGGGCTAGGTATTTTTTACAGCTTACGGTAAAATGTAAGCAAGACAACATATATGTGGTCACCAATGAATAGCTAAGGAGGTGCTATGCAAGATCCAAATCAACCCGTTAATGAACCGACACCAGCTCCGGTTGCGCCGCACCCGCCTGTCATGCCCCCATCTAATGTCCCGCCCGTACCTGGTACTCCTGGTCAGTCGCAAGTTTTGGGTGTACTCGCAATGGTTGCCGGCATTCTCGCCTTTCTCACCGGGTTCTTCTGGTTCCTCAGTATTCCACTAGGCGTTGCTGCACTTGTTCTCGGTATTCTTTCTATCAAAAAGAATCAAGGTAAGGGCATGGGGATTGCCGGTCTCGTTACGGGTATTATCGGATTGCTGTTTGGTCTCGGTATTCTGCTCTTTACCGTGCTGCTTGTCACAAGTCCTGAAGTACGCAAGTCAATTGACGAAGCAAACACCACATCATCGACGTCAACTAGCTCTACTGGCTCATGGGATGCTGCTGCCGCCTATGGCAAGGTTACTACCGGCATGAGCAAGGCACAAGTAGAAACTGCGACAGGTAAATCATCAGAAAACTGTGTGGCTACCGAGTCATCCTATGGCAAAACCGAAACCTGTAACTACGGTAACTCATTTACTGATGGTGCGAGTATATCGGTTACTTACACTGATGACAAGGTGAGCTCAAAGTCAAAATACTAAAATTACCTCAAAGTAAAAATCCCTAGGTAGTCTAGGGATTTCTACTTTGGTACCGGAGGTAGGACATCGCGTATCGCTCCTTCGTTCACAAAGGGACGTGAGCAAGCTCCCGTTTCCTTTGCTCACTTCGCCGTCCCTACGGTTCAAGCTCTGCTGCGCAGAAACAAAGAAATATCCCTAGAATCACCTAGGGATATTTCTTTGGTACCGGA
>DDEW01000019.1 GCA_002336935.1 Candidatus Saccharibacteria bacterium UBA1944 | reverse complement strand
TTGGTTCTGATAACTCAAGCAAGTTTATAAACGGAGTGCTCGGCACCGCGTTTAGGACACTTGTCGAGGAGAAACCAGACAATGCCGACGCCAAAGCTTGATAAATTCAAAAAGTATTTTCCTAAGTCGAAAGCATCAATTCAAGAAATCGTTCGTGAACCCACCGCAGGTGGTGTGGTATTTCGTCATGGCAAAGAAGGTATAGAAATACTGCTTATTCAAGATGCCAAGGACCGCTGGACAATTCCAAAAGGCCACATAGAAGATGGTGAAAAGGCGGTAGATACAGCGCGTCGCGAAATTGGCGAAGAAGCCGGGTTATTTGACCTGGATATGCTCGGGTGGTTGGGTAAAATCCATTTTCGTTACCGCCGCATAGACCGACTTGTGCTTATGACGACGCAAATTTACCTTGTGCGCGTTCGCACCGATGGCAATGAAATCCAAAAAGAAGAGTGGATGAATGGTATTAAATGGTTTCCGTTTTCTGAAGCGCTTGACTTAATTGAATATGAAGACATTGGTAAACTAATGCTGCTCGCAATGAAGCGAATTCGGCAGGAGAAACTATAAATGAGTGGAATGCCCATAGGGCCATACCAAGATTTTGCCCGTACAACGCTAGGTTTTGAATACAAAGATATTCAGTTGCTCATCACGGCATTGACTCACCGTAGCTATGTAAATGAACACAAAAAGAGCGTGAGTGAGCATAACGAGCGACTTGAGTTTTTGGGCGATGCGGTGCTCGAACTAGTGGTGACGGACTATTTGTTTAATAACTTTAGCGAGCCGGAAGGTATATTGACGAGCTGGCGAGCCGCGCTGGTGCGAACCGAAAGCATTGGTGACGCCGGCGATAAACTAGGCTACGAGCCATTGCTGCGTATGAGTAAGGGCGAAAAGAATGGTTCTACCCGTGCGCGGCTACAAATATTGGCCAATGCGTTTGAAGCGGTTATTGGAAGTATTTACCTTGAGCGTGGATATGACGACGCCCGCGAGTTTATTCACAAACACATAGTCAGTAAACTTGGTAGTATTCTTAACGAAGGAAGCTGGCGCGACCCGAAGAGTCACCTGCAAGAGGTAAGCCAACGGATTGACGGCGCTACGCCTGTATATAAAGTGATGGAAGAAGTGGGGCCTGATCACGACAAGGTATTTACGCTTGGTGCATACGTAAACGGCGTGCTCATGGGTAAAGGTATTGGCCCAAGCAAGCAGAACGCACAGCAAGAAGCTGCTCGCGCGGCGCTTGAGGCCTACGAAAATCGCTCAAAAGTTACTACAGACGAATCGTAGAGTGAAAACAGATTGACATACATCTGTTAAAGGTGTAAAATAATTCAGAAGTATAGAACAAGCTTAAAGTGAAGTAAAGGAAGTAGTTATTTTATGCTCGCAATTCGTTTGCAACGCCTAGGTCGTAAGTCCTACCCGGTATACCGCCTAGCGGTTCAAGAGGCTAATCGCCACCCAAGCAGTGGGCGTGTAGTTGCTTATGTTGGCACCTACAATCCTCATACCAAAGAAGTCAGCATCCAAAAAGAGGCTGCACAGAAATATCTTGACAACGGAGCTCAACCAACTCCACGTGTCGTAAAGCTGCTTAATGAAGCGGGCATTACATTGCCAAAGTGGGTGAAGGTGCCAGCAGCTGACAAGCAGAAAGTTGCCAAGAACGCTGAGAAACTTCGCAAGAATCAACCAAAAGAAGAACCTGTTGCACAAGAGGCTGCTGCGGAAGCTGAAACAGCCGCCGACGAACCTGTGCAAGAATAATTATTTGATTCGAAAAATAAATATACCCCTGGCCATTAGGTGCCAGGGGTTTTGTTCTGCTCGGGACTTCTACGCGTCGGGCTAGTAGCCCATGGCCGCGATTTCATCACGGGTGTACGGGTGGCGCAGGCTGGCGGGGCCGTGGGGAACCGACAGCTTGTCGTGGGTGTTCTCGGCATCTATGCATGCGCAGAAGATGTCGTGGAGCAGTTTGACTTCGGGGGTCATACCGGCCACGAAGGCCGTGTGCTCTGGGTGACGTGGGTCCGTGCGCTGGTCCATGGTACTCCAATCATCGAAGGAACAGAATATGGTATATTATATAACTTATTTAGCATAATTACAATATACAGATTCCGAGAGTCGTGCTACAATAAAGCCACGCGATATTAACAGTGAGACAGCAAAGGAGACTAAGTGGGCATGTCAACTATCGACCAGCAATTTGTAGAATATATCGTAAAATCACTAGTAGGTAACCCGGATGATGTCGTCGTTGACCGTATTGTCGACGAAAAAGGCGTTTTACTGACGCTTACGGTTAATCCTGAGGATCTTGGACGGGTGATTGGACGTCGGGGAGTAACTGCCCAGAGTCTGCGCACATTGCTTCGTGCACTGGGCACAAAAAACAGCGCACGTTATAATCTGAAAATCGTTAACAACGACAACCCAGACGAGTCAACGGTTATTTCAAGTGACGACACGGATGAACCTGTGGATAATTCAACCGATGAAAATGTGGAAAACGATGAGCAACAAGAGTCGGATTTCGCAAAAAAGTCCCGTGCAGAGCTTGCAGAACTGGATGATTTAGATATATAATCATAACCAGTTCATGCGAGAACACTTGAACGAGCTCATGCGAGCAAACCAAAAGGTTTGAGAGCCTTATATGTCTACAAAATCCGCTTCAAAACCGAGCGGATTTTTTAGTGTATGCTGTTCATCCAAAAAAGGCAAGTACTGACACGGTAGTAAGCATACTTACGACAGCCAGACTAACGGCAAGAGCAAAACGGTGAGTGCGCACAGCGGCGCGTTGCTTTATAGCCGGGAGCGTATGCTCGGAGTCGGTGGGGATATTCGCGATTGCAGGTTGCAAAATATGCTGAGTGGCAATTTGCTCATCGGGAAGGTCGTCGGGTGCTACATCCTCATGAACCGGGTCAATCGTAACTTGCTTAGTAGTAGCGGCTAAACGCTGCGCATCACTAATTTCATCCGACTTATCCCTATCTGTTCCCAGTTCCATACTGCTTATAGTATAGCAGGTAACGGTGCTGGAACGAAATATGTGTATATAACAACATACATAGACATTTATAGCAAATATTGCTAAGCTAAAGATAATGAAGAAATTTCAAGTTGTGACGCTATTCCCTGGTATGTTTACCGGCGTATTTACTAATAGCATGATGTGGAAGGCGCAAAAAGACGGGATTGTTGAGCTATCAACAATTAACCTGCGTGAATTTGGACTTGGAACGCGCAAGCAGGTTGATGACACACCGTATGGCGGCGGTGACGGCATGCTGTTAATGATCGAGCCACTATGGAAGGCAATCGAAGCAGCAAAGCAGAAGGACCCTACAGCGAAGGTTTTGTTGATGACGCCGCGTGGTGCTCGATGGAAGCAGGCAGATGCCAAGGCCTATAGTGAGGCTGACCATGGCTATATATTTGTGTGTGGTCGCTATGAAGGTTACGATGAGCGAATTTTGGCACTGGTTGATCAAGAAGTGAGCGTTGGCGATTATGTGCTTACCGGCGGTGAACTGCCAGCGATGACGATTATTGATAGCATAGTACGCCTGCTCCCTGGTGTACTTGGCGGAGCCGAGAGCGCAGTGATCGAGAGCTTTAGTGATGGCGAAACACTTGAATTTCCGCAGTATACGCGTCCAGAAGTATGGAACGACATGAGTGTCCCCGACGTGCTGCTTAGTGGTCACCATGGCGAAATCACCAAATGGCGAGCAGCGAACAGTAAAAAAGGCTAGTAAAGTACCCGCCATGGCACAGTGGCCAATGGCGGGTGAGGGTTGGGCGAAGACTACTCGCCAGTGTTGTACTGCTGGTAGGTGGCATAGGCGGCGAGCGCCTGGAATGCGGCCACTACCAGATCGAGCACGACCAGGAAGGTGTTACCACTCATCACGTTGATCACGGCGATGAACAGCCAGATCAGCGTGCACGCAGCCCATACCTTCCAGAGATGACGGTCGATCACGACAGCTCCTCTCGCTAGTACGTAAGTCTATTATAACACATTAAGCTTATATAAGCAATGCCCCGGCAGAGGCCGGGGCATCATGATATGTTGTGGTGGATATATCGTAGAGCGAGATGCTACAAGTTTTTTTGGTGTTTTTGTTTTTGTAGTTTCGCTATAGGTACAATACGCTTTTTTTAGGGTTAGCGCAAGCGTTATGGCAAAAAACACAACACATTATATCCCTTTACCGCGTATACTAGAGATATGAAGCGTTTGCGAGCCATTTTCCCGAGCGAATTTAGCAAAAATCCTGCCCATTGGCGTGCAATGGCTTTGGGCGCGGTGTATCTGAGCTTAGCGATTGCACAGCTGTTTACGTTTGAAAAATTTTATGAGGTAACCTACGGCTATGGATTTGCTGGGGGATTGGTCACTGCTGCTTTTCTCGCAGGACTCATTGTTGCCCTTGAGGTGGCATCATTGCCATACTTGTTGTCGATGAAGCTTGACCCACGCGCATGGCGGGTGACAAAAAGTGCTGCAGTGGCCACAGGAGTACTATGGCTCGGTATCGCACTGTTTACGAACATTAGCGGTAACGCCGATTCTGACACTGGACTATTTGGTGTGACGATCCCGACGCTCAATGGTTTGTGGTTTGTAGTGTTTACAGCCATTATGCTGTGGGCGGCGCTCTTAGTTGCCCGTGAACTGCCGCGACGTAAGTAGGACGGCAATGAGACGAAAACATACCTATGGTCAGCACTTTCTGCGTAACCCTGCTTTTGTACGTCAACTAATCCAAAAAACGTCGATTAGTAATACTGATACCGTATATGATATCGGTGCTGGAACGGGGATTATTGCGAGCGCACTAGCGGAAGTTGCTCGTACGGTTATTGCTATAGAGTATGACCAACAGACGGCGAATAAGCTGCGTATCAACCTGCAAGGCTACGCCAATGTTCGGGTGATAGAGGGCGACTTTATGACAATGGAGCCCCTGATTGGTGGGAATAAAGTTTTTGCAAATATACCTTTTCATTTAAGCTCCAAGATTGTACGCAAGCTATGTGAAACCGCAACGCCACCCCAGTCGATTTACCTGATTGTACAAAAACAATTTGCGCAGAAAATCGTGCTCCATAACCAGTACTTTACTGGTGCGCTCGGCATGATGTTGGGGCCTATGTATGAAGCAAAAATTGTCAAACAATTGCAGCGCAGTGATTATATGCCGCGGCCAAATGTCGATACGGTATTACTTGCATTGGAGCGCCGCCCGCGGCCCCTCATAGCGCCACTATTCATGCCAGAGTATCGACAGCTCGTAGAGCGGAGCTACCATGACCCAAAAGTATTTGCAAAAACACCACGACGCGCCAGTGGCATTGACGAACTACTGAAACCGTCGCAGCTGAGTCTTGAGCAGTGGGTGCAATTATTTGAAGTCTATCGCCAAAAGCAGCACACTAAATAACGCCGTAGTGAGTGGCAATTTGCACAGCAGTATCGTGGGCGCTCAAATTAGTGTTGTCGATGACAAGGATATTCTTGAGCGGTGCCGACGAAAAGCTATTGGCATCCATAACTTCAGTCAAGGTTTCTGCTGAATGAATTTTTTTGTGTGTTTTGCGGGAATCTTCCGTGACGCGGTTAAGGAGCGTAGCTCTGTCGGTAGTAAGTTCAACAAAGCATACTTCACCACCACTTGGTTCTATTGACTGGATCATCTGTTTCACAGCCGGCCAATCGCTTTTGCCATCATACACGTAGGTGAAAATGGCGCTCGTGCCATGTGACGCAAGGTAATGAAAGACGGTAAGGCGCAGGTGGTGAACAAGGTCGTAATGCTCGCTCAACGTGTGTGGGTAGAGCTCGTGCACAATGTCCCGTGTTAGGTGATTGTGAAATACCGGAAAGCCGGTGATTTTTGCAAGCTCGTTGGCAACCGTTAGTTTACCAACGGCCGGTGGCCCATAAATAAAGAATAACTTCATGCATCTATTGTACAAGAGATTGGTGAACGCGGAGTGATATCGTACAATGTCTCCTCTGCCTGCTTGTTCGGAGAGCAGTGCAGCGCTAGCTTTCTCGCCACATAAAAACCGGTCACAATGACCGGACTTTACGTGGCTGGGACGGAGTGTGAAGTTGCNNGGGGTGGAGGGATTCGAACCCCCGAATGCTGGGACCAGAACCCAGTGCCTTACCACTTGGCGACACCCCAAGACGTTCTTGATTATACCACCTCTTATAAAATCGCTCAACGTATTCAATAATTTGACTAATTACTAGTATGTACCCTAGTATTAGTAGTTAGTAAAGGAGAGCGTGTGCGTAAAACACTATTTATTGCGGCAACACATGGTAACGAAGCCTATTCTATACCGGTGCTTAAAGATATTGAGCAGGCATACCCAAAGGATGAGTACGGATACGATTGGGTTGTTGGAAATCCGCGGGCGGTTGCTACGGGTACACGATACACTGAAATAGACATGAATCGTAATGCGCCCGGTGAAGCTGCGGGTGAGCATTATGAAGAGCGACGAGCTGCAGAATTGGTGCGGATAGCCAAAGGGTATGACGTAGTAGTGGATATACACGGATCGTCGAGCAGCTGCGGGCCAACGACCATTACCCCGTTACCCACATATGACAACCTTGTGCTTGCATCAAATTTTGGACTTGATGCCAATATTGTTTGGTACTCGCAGAATTCGGTCGTTCGCGGCCCCATTGCGCAGCACATGCCGGTGCCTGCTATAGAACTGGAGTTTGGTCCCAAGCATGACCCGCAAATGGCGGATGCACTATATGAAACGCTTGCCCGGTACCTCACGCTGAATCAAAAGGAAGATCTGGGATCATCTGCCCTCAAAGGCGCAATCTTTTACGATGTATATGGGAAATTCTATGAAACTGATCGTGAAGATGTGAAAGATTTTATGCGCTATACTGACGGTGATGAGGAGTTCTATCCTTATATGACCAATGTGTATTCTGGTATAAAGTGCTATAAAACCGCAAAGCGCAGTATTGAGGAAATTGAGGATGAATATAGACAGTTATGGGGGAAAGAATAGTGGCTGAACGGATTATTACGCCGTATCCATTTGTTGTGCTACAGGATCTTGGCAGCACTATACCTCCGCTTGTTCCAGACTTTTCGCAGGAACAAGCGGACGAGTTCGAGCAAAACCTGTTTGCTATCGAACGCCAATTTGCTCCAGATGACTCAACCTTTTATACAGTAAATTCACAGCAACTAACTGCTGATACGCAAAGGTTAGTCAATGATTACGTTGCCAGTCGTAGTGGTCGACAAGTAGGTGTCTTATGCCTAGACCGGGACATCTTTGAGAATCGGAAAGGTAATGACTTCTATAGGCTACAGTTATCACGTTCACCAAACCAAGAACTAGTGAGTAGGCGCAATTGTTCGTTGACGCCAGATGAACAATTTGAGCAGTTACAAGCATGGGTGCAAAATAATGAATTTGATGAGCTAGTGGTAGTTGACGACGTGTTGGCATTCGGCGAGACTGCCGAAAAAATAGTGGGTACTGTTCAAATGACTAAGCCAAATATACAGCTCCAGTATGTGGTAGGGATTGCCTCTGAGGGTGGCAGTTGGCGCGGTAGCGAGAGGGCTCAAGAGCTAACTGGACGCGACCCCATTGCTGTATATACTGTTGCTGCAAGTGAAGAAATAGAAGGTGGCTCTAAGGGGATGGCTATCCCTACGTCACGAGATTTGACGCTACTAGGTGGTAAAAGCGGAAAGGATGACACTGGTGAGCAACGGTGTTACCCCTATTTCTTGCCATTTAGTAAGCCGCTGGCAAGTATTGTGAGAGCCGAGGCATCTGCTGAGGCATCTCGGGAGTTTCTGCTATACAATCGAACGTTATTCGCAGAGCTTGGCAGGGTTGCGGGACGAGATATAGTGTTGTCCGATTTGGCACTGTATGCCGCAGGTGTACCAGGAACATCACTTGATGAGTATCGTGACAAAATTGCGATGACAACACAGGACAAGTCTATGCGTATTGTAGACTTTATTGACAGTTCACTCACCATGATTGCGCAGGAGTAGTAATTACCTATGGTGCTCTATAATATTTAAATATATACTAATGATACGTATGTTCGCGCAGAGAGTGAAAAACGACAAGGCTAAAGGCTTTTTAGCATTGCTTGGTGCGGCAATCTTGTTTGGCTCCACGGGGGCCTTTGTCAAAACATTGAGCGAATCATTTACCGAGCCTGGTCAGCTGATTGTTCGCTCGACAATTGCGGTGTTTATGGTGGTGGCACTGTCCCGGCTTATGCGTGCCCGATTCGCCATCACTCGAGATCAAATAAAGTACCTGGTAGCAGTCGGCGTACTCTATGCGCTATCAACATCTTGTTTTATTTATGCGGTGACAAGTGTTAAGGCATCAACGGCGCTTTTCATGCTGTATGTGGGCGTGATTGTGATAACGCAAATTCTCGGTTCGCTTTTTTTCCGTGAAGGCTTTGGTCGCAAAAACATCGTGGCGCTTGGGTTGCTGGCCGTGGCACTGCTGATGTATATGCAACCAATTTCGCCACAAACAGTGAGTATTGGGCTGCTGATTGCGTTTGCTGGTGGTGCATTTGAGGCACTATCGTACGCAGTTCGAAAGGGCAAAGAGACCTTGACGAAGGAAAGTGTTACGGCTGCACAGTCACTTGGGGGACTGGCGATTGGCGCGGTATTTATGGTTGCTAATGCGCAAGATATTATGCGCACCCATTTGACGCCGCTCGCAGCTATCCTGATGTTCATCCTTGGGGCAATTTACGTTGGCATTGGTTACCTTATTACGTATGGGATGCGCCACTATAGTTTGGGTATGGGCTCAGTAGTGTTGTCGTCGGATTTGTTATTTGCACTTATCATCAACACGATTTTTCTCCGCCAAGCACCAACGGTATTTGAAATGGTGGGGAGTATGCTTATTTTTGCCTGCATTGTGTACACAACCGACTTTAGCGCTGACATAGCCAACGATGAAGATGACGAAGATCCAGAAGATGGCAGCGTAGAGGATGAAAATGAGCCGCTCGTGCGCACCCCTGAACTCGACTAGTTGACAAACTAACTCACCATGAGTACAATACTGGCATAAAGCATTTGAGTCCTAGTCACGCCAGGACGAGCTGAGTGCCAAAATGCACTACGGGCAAGCTCACCCGTACAACAAGAGCAGCCGTAATCGCTATGATTAGTACGAGCCGGTGCCAAGTGCCTGTTGCAGTAATGTGACACGGAATAAGGATGGGACCGCGGAAGGGTCTTTTTTAATTTCCTTTCGTTCCTTAGTTACCAATTGTTAAAGGTAAGTAAGGAGCAATAGAAAGTGGAAAAGACCCTTCAAAAAGAAAATCTAAAAATTGCCATTCAAAAGAATGGTCGATTAAGTGAAGATTCGTTGAAGGTTCTGGAGCATATGGGTCTTGAGCTTGAGACGTATGGGCGAAGACTGTTTGCAACGTGTCGCAACTTTCCCGTTGAAGTATTGTTCTGTCGTGACGACGATATACCTGGATATGTAGAAAGTGGTGTGGCGGATCTTGGTATTGTAGGTCAAAATATTGTGCGCGAAACAGGCTCCAAACTTGTGGAGTTATCGAAGCCAGGGTTTGGTTACTGTAGGCTTACCGCCGCTGTGCCAAAAAAGTCTGAAATAACCCAACTTAGTGAGCTAGAGGGTAAGTCAATTGCTACTTCATTCCCGAGGCTCACAAAAGAGTTATTTGAAACACGCGGCGTAAACATAAAAGTAATTGAAATTGCTGGAGCGGTTGAAATAACACCGGCTCTGGGTGTAGCAGATGCTATCCTTGATATCACGTCGACGGGTAGCACGATGATGCTGAATGACCTAAAGCCCATTGAGGTGCTTATGGAAACGGAGGCGGTAATCGTGGCTGGTTCTACAAAGCTGACGAGCGCCAAGCAACGCCTTGTCGATCAAATGCTGACACGGCTCAGCGGTGTGTTGGCAGCCAAGAATCTGAAGTATGTACTTATGAACGCACCCAGTAAAAGCCTAGAAAGCATCAAGAAGGTTGCTCCAGGGCTTAACGCACCAACAGTTATGCCACTTGCACGTGATGGTTGGATAGCAATTCATGCTGTAATAGACGAAGCGCAGTTTTGGGAAGTATTCCCGGAGCTCAAGGCACTAGGTGCAGAAGGAATACTCGTGATGCCAATTGAAAAGGTTATTCCATAGGAGGTGTTATGACGATACAAGAGTTATATAGCATCATTAAACAGCGCCAAGCGCAGAGTACGCCGTCATCATACACGGCTTCGCTCTTTGCAAGTGGCGGCGACAGAATTGCACAAAAGGTCGGGGAAGAAGCGGTAGAGGTAGTGATTGCTTCAAAAAACAACAACACCACACTTCTTGTGGGCGAGGTTGCAGACCTGTACTACCATTTACTCGTATTGATGGTCGACAAAAACATAACGATTAATGAAATCGAGGAAGAATTGGAGAAGCGTCATGCCGAAAAAACTCGTTAGCTTAGCGTATTGGCGGCAACTTTTGGTTGATAAACGCCGCAGCCCCAAGCCCAGAAGTGATGCGGCCGCGGGGCGTCGGAAAACAATCACCCACGTCCTCGTAGAGCGGCATCCCCACTAGCTCTTCAGCTACCCTGCCGGTACCGTTGATAGGCGCAAGGTAGATCGGGCGAGGGAGCGTAGCATCAGCGGGCGAGCTGCGCAGCGCATCTTGACGCGATTTATTGGTCCGCAAAATGGTAGACACTTCTACCCGGGTACCATAACTACCACCAAGCACGACTGCACCATCCAGTAAATTAACAAATGTTGGGGTTTCGGAGCCAAATGATGTACGACCATACAGTATATCAGGTGTTTCGATCACTAAATCAGCTGAATCTTCTAGTGCATATTTACGTACAGCACCAGGGTACACGCCAATGGTTGGCAACGAGCGTTCTTTGGCGAGGAGTGTACCAATTTCAGGAACTCCGCCCTGAGTCCCGCCCGTCTGAATAGCGTATTGTTCGGGAGCCATGAGGCCATCAAAGAAGTCGGTGATGATAGTACGGTTTCGTTCGGCAATAGGCCCCTCGGTTGCTGAGTCGCCAATCAGTGCAATCACATAGCGAATACCATTTGCTTGTAAAAACGATTGAATTTTATCTGCAGTAGCTTGACGAGCAGCTTCAACTGAATGAGAAAGTTGGTCCTGCGAAGACATTTCGATTGATGGTCCGACTGGCATATGATAATGACGATCTGGCAGTGACATAACTATCTCCGATTACTTAGCTATATTAAATACTAATTAATTATATGATGCAAGGAGCATATAATAAGAAATGATGAAAACACTTGATTTTGAAAAAATGAACGGGCTTGTACCCGCAGTGGTGCAGGACATAGACACAAAAGAAGTGCTGATGCTTGGGTTTATGAACCAAGATGCCTATAAAAAGACGCTATCGTCTGGGCGGGTGACATTTTGGAGTCGCACTCGGCAGGCCCTGTGGACGAAGGGTGAAACATCGGGAAACACCCTAAAAGTTGTATCAGTATATACCGATTGTGATAACGATTCTGTCCTTGTGGTGGCGCGTCTAGGCGGCGATGGTGCCTGCTGTCATACAGGTCAAAAGAGCTGTTTCTACACTAAGGAAGAAACGGCTGTATAATAAAGGTAATAGTAGGAATGGAGGACATATGCGAAAACTACAAATTGGCGTCATGGGATCGGCGGCAGATTTAGACTATAGCGATGAGGTTCAGAAGCTTGCTGAAGATATAGGGAAGCTACTTGCGGAAAACGGAGCCACACTAGTATTTGGTGCAGAAAAGGACAGCGATTCACTTTCTACGGCTGCATGCCGCGGCGCAAAGTCTGCTGGTGGGCTTACGGTTGGTATAACCTATGGTAAGGGTAAAAAAGTCTGGGAACGCAACGATGCAGATTTTATTGTAGCGTCGGGATTGGAGCGCGGTGGTGGTCGCGAAATGGCATTGGTGCTTTCGTGTGATGCAGTGATTGCGGTGAGTGGTGGATCAGGGACACTGACTGAATTAGCCGTAGCTTACCAGGGTGATATACCGATGGTTGCAATGAAGGGTGTTGGTGGTTGGAGTGAGAAGCTCGCTGATACGTACCTTGATGATCGCAAGCGTCGATTCACGTTTGGGGCATCAACAGCAGCCGAAGCAGTAGAAATAGCACTCCGCGAAGCGGCCGAATATCGCAAAAAGGAAGAAGAAAGCTAAATCTTACCAAGGTATCCCGGAGTAGTGCCATGCGCCAAATAATGCGCGATGTCATCCTCTGAAGCTGCGAGTAGACCATCAGGAAGGACACGATTCCTTAGTCGTGTGTAGATGTCTTCTTCAAAACAGGCATATGCGAATAAGTCGGTATACTTTGCAGCATAGACTGCCATAGAGCCAAAATACCGATGATCAATTTTTTCGCTTCGCATATGTTGAAGCATCTCGTGCGAGAACTGTGGCTGGGGCGAATCGTGTTCCATGACGCCAGCTTGCCATCCGGCAGAAATGCTGTTGCGTGGTGGCAATACGAGCCGGTTTGCCAGCTCTAGTGTAAGAGTTTGCTTTAGATCATCGGTAATCACCGCATGGTGCGTGATGAGACTACTGGGGCGTGTCGGCGCTGTGTTGAAATGTCCGTGAGAATTCATAGCATAAAAGCGCCCTTCGCGCAGACGGTATGTAGGGAGCGCGAGTGGTGAAATCATTTCAAGTACTTCGTCGCTGGGCAAATCAATGCCATCCACGCCACCCGGATGATCACCAATGAAGATGCCGGCAATCGATGTTTCCCCTAGTGCAATGTCGACTTCATTATGGCCTGAGCGGTAGTTAATAGCACGCTCTACTTGGGATTCTACGGAAATGCCATCATTGCGCCAGCCGTAGGGTGAAATTGCCCTACCGTCGATTACATAAGATGCGGCATCGTAGGGAAAAGCTTGTTGAATAGCGCCCTCACCAATGATGACGCCCCAGTTACCATACAATGATCCGTCTGGGTCACCTGCGCGCACCGTCGAGCCACACACCACTTGGTTTGGCCGCAACAACATATCAAATAGCCGTACACCTTTAAAATCTGCACGGTTCTTTGGTCGAAATGGCCCTAAGTTGCCATATGTGCGGATAGAGCTAACAAAAGCGGCGTCATACTGGTGGGTGGCTTCGCGAACGTCCATGGGGCTCCTTAATGATTCATATTATTACATATAATTGCAATATATGTAATAAAAATGTAGAAATGCTCTATGCAACAGGGGAGGACTAGTGTTTAATAGAAGTAATAACAGCGAGCATAATAGGAGAAAACAAGTGGTAAAAGTAATCCCACGAACGCCTAGCGGTTTTGGAGAGTATCTCCCCGCTGAGCAAATAGAGTTTAATCGTTTAATGGATATCGTCCGCTCCACTTACGAGAAGTACGGGTATTCACCGATTGATACACCCGACATCGAACTATCAGAAGTGTTGCTGGCCAAGGGCGGCGGTGAAACAGAACAGCAAATTTATCGCTTCACTCGTGGTCGTAATGACCTTAGCCTTCGCTTCGATTTGACGGTACCGCTTGCTCGCTACTCCGCTGAACATGAAAACGATCTTGTCTTTCCATTTCGCCGCTACCACATAGGAAAGGTTCACCGTGCCGAACGTGCGCAGGCTGGGCGGTTCCGAGAGTTTTACCAGTGCGACATTGATGTGATTGGTTCAGATAGCACAATTATCGACGCTGAGTTTCCAGCTGTTATAAACGAGATTTTTGAGAAGTTTGGGTTTGGTGAATTCACTATTCGTATCAACAACCGGCTCGTGCTAAATGGATTTTTTGAAGGCATTGGGCTGAAAGACGTTTCTGCAGAAGTGCTACGTACTATAGATAAAATGGAAAAGATTACTCGTGAGGAGCTAGTTAGCGAACTATCATCGATTGGACTAGATAAGAAGCAAGTCGACCAAGTGCTTGCATTTACTGCAATTAGCGGTACGAACGATGAGGTGCTTGACAAGCTGGCGGCACTTGGTGTTCGGTCGGAGGCATTTGATGATGGCGTCGCCAAACTCCGTACACTTGTAGCAGCACTTCGCACGATGGGCGTCCCCGAGAAGCGCTTCAAAATTGACCTTCGGATTGCACGTGGATTAGACTACTACACCGGTACGGTATACGAAACAATTCTCAATGACCTGCCTGGCGTAGGAAGCGTGTGTTCCGGTGGCCGCTACGATGACCTAGCGAGTCACTACACAAATACTAAGCTCACGGGTGTGGGTATTTCTATTGGCTTGTCTCGCTTGTTTTATAAACTCCGTGAAGCTGGTGTGATTACGCCGTCAAAGCAGAGCTTGGCCGATGTGATAGTAATGCCGTTCGGATATGGGCAGGTACCGCGAGCGCTTGAAGTCGCATCGACCCTTCGTGCCAAAGGTGTGCCTGTGATTGTGTATACCGAACCCGTGACGATGAAGAAAAAAATGAAATATGCCGACAGGATGGGCTGCAGGACAGTGGTGATAATTGGCGACGACGAGATTGCTTCTGGAAAACTCACTGTCAAGAAGATGGAAACAGGAGATTCTGTACAAATCTCTGTAGACCAACTAGTGAAGGGAGTACTTCGGTAATTAGTAATACTATGACAAAAAATACGGTAGCTACGAAAAAGATCGTATTGCTGGACATTGATGGCACATTACTTGATTCATCTTATCGCGTAAATTGCAACTCGCTGCCAGCGCTGATTCAAGAAATGCAACAATGTGGGTATATGTTTGCCCTCAACTCTAATCGATCCCTTGAGGATATTGTGCCAGTTGCTGAGCAGTTTGCCATAATGGGTCCGCTGATTGCTGAGAACGGTGTTTTCTTTGCGTCGCTTAAAGATCGATCACCAAAGCCATTGGTGCCGAAAAAAGTAGCAGCCCACATGAGCACGGTAAAAGTACTCTTTGAGAACCGGCTAAAGCACCTTCTTGCCACACATTATAAGGATCAATGGGTGTGGTGTGATACCGACACTGTGGAGTTGTTGTCAAAGAATGATACCGAGCGGACGGTTTATCCCAAAGGGACCATTGTGTTTGCAAGCAACCATTTTCGGCGTTATACGGTGAGTATTCATGTCATGATCTCTGATGGGAAAAACCTAAAGCACGCAAGTCATGAGCTAGTTGATGAACTTTGTGATGGGATTTCGAAATGGGCGGCGGACAATGATTTTTTGGTTACTCGTGGGTATGAGTTTTCGAATATACTGGCATACTCAAACGATGCATCAAAACGGCAGGCGCTCGTTTTTGTAGCAAAGCATTACAAAGGTGCGCGGATTATTGGTATAGGGAACGAAGTTGGCGATGCTGAAATGATGAAGGATATCGGTACATTTTATGCAGTGAACAATGCTATGGAATTAGCAAAAAAGAGCGCAGTGTATGTATCCGAGGAGCCTATAACTAAAGGCGTTAAAGACATTCTTGAGCACATCCGCAAGGCTACTGATGTATGAGTGAAAGGTATAAATTACAGCTAGAGCCATTTGCTTTGCCTGATTATGCGCGACGCATTCAAGGTGGCGAAACGGGTGCAGCACTTTATCGCTGCGACAGCCGTGTAGTCAAACGAACAGAGGGTGGTGCTGGATTGGAAGAGATAGCGAATAATATCACCGGCTACCGGGGGATTTCAGATGCCGGCGGAAGTAGGATATTGCCAGAGGGTATTGAATGGCATATTGATGATATGAATGGGTGGATAGTCATGCCTGACTTGGGCTCCGATATGAGCGTGCGCGATTTAGCCGGGGATCGAGTGGATACTGCCTATAGTGTATTAATGCGAGAGATTCTAAAGATGGTCACAGAGAGTGCCAAGGATAGTTCAGATGAGCAAGTTGCTGGACTTAGGGTGCTAACGGCGCAACTAAAAGCATGGCTAAAGAAAATCAATGAGATGACACCTGGTTTATTTAGCTCCGATTTGCCAGGTATGCTCGACGAACTTGACCTAGAAAAATCCGCCTCCCGTACAAGCTCGGTTATGATACAAGACTTCACACCGGATAATATTTTTGTAAATGGTGAGCGGGCAGCGTTTATTGACCCGTGGCACCAACAGACGTATCGAGGAACATTTATTCCGTCGCTTGCTCAGTACCGGGCGAATGCGGTAGAAATCCGTGAATTCCCATCGGCAGTTAGCGCCAATGACGCAATGCTCGCTACACTAAAACAGATTGCATGCGTGCTTCATTTGACTGACGAGCAGCTTAGCGCTCAAAAACTGCTTGGTGAAGCGCTACAGTATAGTTTATCGGCATACGTCCGTCTTGAACGTGAGCCAGGGAGAGCAGCAAAATATGTGGGGATTGCAGAGTATAAGATTAATAACCTACACGAGATGCTGGGAAAATGAGCGCAGCGGCAAGACGATGTGAACCTGTCCCGCGTCCAGAAGATGCTCTACTCTTGTTTGATTTAGATATGACACTCATTGACAGTCATTACAGCCTATCGCCTAACAGAGAGTTTTTGTCATCTGTGCATCGTGCTATTGACGCAGGCTGGGTGCTTGGTTTAAGTTCTGACACCCCTCAGGCTGGTATTGAATATTGGAGGCAACGGCTAGGCTTCAATGGACCAATGGTAGTTGAAAAGGGAGCTGCACTATCGCTAATCGGCGAGCCTGCACTGCCGATTAATGAGCGCACAAGAACACTCGGTGAAATGGTGTACCACCTCACTGAAGCCTTGAGTGTAATTGCTGATCGAGTATGGATTGGTGATGCACCGGGTGCGATCCGTGATGGCTTGGTAGTCGGTGAATCGGGCGAAGAGATCATTATGGTAAATGCACTGAGAGAGTTTAGCTTTTCATTATATGGCGGGAGGGTTGATGAGAGAGGATTGTTCGCGAAGGATGCGCCAGTACTGGAACGAGCTGTGGATATGGCAAGAAAATATCACCCAACAACAATGGTATTAGATGAAGACGTGAGTCATGATTATGGGATATATATCGTGCATGATGCTATGACTACAAAGCGCGCAGGGACAAAAGCACTTGCACGACATCGTCAGGCTGGGAGGATTGGTATGGTGGGTAATTCAATGACAGATTTTGTGGGATCAGACATCGCTGTTCACTATGCCGTTGCAAATGCATCTGCAGATTACCGGGCGATTGCCGATTATACGACAGACCAGCCACTCACTATCGGGTGTGGTGAATTATTACAGCAGCTAGTAAAAGAGTCAAATACATAGTATTATTATAGAAAATAAATAGGCAAAGTACATATAACTAATTAATGCCCAGTTGGGGCGAGGAAGACAATGGCAGAAAAACTACCATACATCATATCGGGCGACGCGGAACACTTGGTAAAGACATGGGGGCACAGGAAAGGTTTAGCAGTACCTGACCATGGATTCTTTACCGACTACCAGTCTGGGCTTGTAGAACACATTGCGGCCTCAAGTGACTCCTTTGAACCTGAAGTGCTCCCGCATGAGATGTTGGCCCATGGGCTGCAGGGGCTCCTCTATAATCATACTCGCGGTGATGCGGTAGCTCTCGATCGCGCTTATGTTGGTGATGACTTTGCCCGACATTTCGAAGTAACACGCGCTGTGGATCGACACTTTAATAGTATTGGTACACATCCGCGTCCGCACACTCCTTCGATTCCTGAGCAACTAGATTATATTGTGGCAAACAGCAGTAATGAACTTACACTTGTTGACGATGTCATCTTCAGCGGTGACGCAATTGTTGAAGTTGCCGAAATGTTTAAGGAGCGAGGTGCTCGCGTAGCGGCAGTGCTCGCAGCAGTGGCAATTGGGGAAGGACGTAAAAAAATTGAAGACGCAGGTATCGAAGTAGTATCAGTGGTGGACTATGAAGATGTTGCTGACGAAATATGCGAACGTGACTTTGTCGCGGGAATACCATTCTCAGGACGAACCGTTTACCGAGAGGACGGAAGACACTATTCAGCGCCGTATTTCCAGCCATTTGGTCGACCGGAGACATGGGCCTCTATAGAGAGTAGTGATGCCGCACGTAAACTATCACAGTACTGTCTCGATCAATCTGCCGAGCTATGGGCTGGTATCGAAAAGCTCAATGGAGTAACCCTGTCACATCGTGAAGTCCCACGTCCGCTGATGCTTGATTCATCTGATGAAAACTTTGCAGAATTGCTTCGCAAAGCTCGTACAAAAATTAGCTAAGCATTTATCTTGACGAGCATAGTATATGTTGCAAAAACTACTTTCTTTTCACGTGTTTTCACGTTGTATAGTAGTGCCATAAGCACTATATGCTTATCCAAAAAAAGAAAGGAGAAGTACATGAAGCTATCGACAAAAACAGTCGCAAGTTTACTGGTAGTGACAGCCGTAGCGGCGACCGTTCCTGGCCTTAGCCAAATCACCATCCCCAAAAAACGTAGAGAGTCGCAGTTCGACAAGCTACTTGCAACGCATGATCGAAAGGGCGAATTACGTGCTGAAATACTCGGCCTCTCGCCGCACGAGTTCAAACAAATGAGCAAAAAGATGACCTTTGAACAAGTTATTCAAAGCTGCGGCTTGTATAGCAAGCGAGACTTTCGCATTGCCCTGCTTGGGTATTTGCGAAATGAACTGCTCGGAAGGGGCTGGAGTCGAACGCGCATTGATGCGTATATTCTGACCCGAGCACCGAGATTTGCTTAGAACCAAATGATAATCACTCACACCAGCCCTAGCGGCACGCTAGGGCTGGTGTATTACAATATAAGCATTACGCTATTGCTAGTGTTAGAATATGAAAAATAGCTAATTTCAAGAGTTGACACGCTATAGGTGAGGTAATATATTGAGGATAAGCACTACATGTAGTGCCACCTGCATACAGTCGGGAGGCTGTGCAGCACCACAACACCAACAATACTAACACTATCTTTGCGCGCTTTAATCGACACGCTTGTGTCTTTTTTGATGCCCAAAATTTCGAGGAGGGATACAATGTACAGCAAAATCAAAAAACGTGATGGCCGAGTAGTGGCGTTTCATGAGCGGAAGATTATGAGCGCTATTGAGCGCGCGGGGCTGGAAACGGGTGAGTTTGCTGAAGTTGAAGCGAGTCGTCTGACTAAGAAGGTGATTGCACGTGCCGAAAAAGAGATAGCGGTCAAAGTTCCGTCTGTAGAGCAAATTCAAGATATTGTTGAGGAGGTTTTGCTGGATAGCAGGTACAAGACAACAGCGAAGGCTTACATTATTTATCGAGATCAGCATAAAAAGATTCGTGAAATAGCTGATGGTACGCACGTTGACCTGATTGACCAATACTTAGCTCGGCTTGACTGGCGAGTCAACGAAAATAGCAACATGGACTATAGCTTGCAGGGCCTTAACAACTATATTAGTAGTGAGGTGAGTAAAACCTATTGGTTAAATAAAATATATAGCCCAGAAATAGGTCGGTTGCATACATCTGGCGACATGCACATCCATGATCTTAATTTGGTAAGCGTTTACTGCGTAGGATGGGACTTAATGGATGTATTGCGCGAAGGTTTCACTGGAGTGCCGAACAAAGTTGCGAGCAAGCCCGCCAAACACTTTCGTACTGCACTGGGCCAAGTGGTGAACTTTTTTTACACGTTGCAGGGCGAAGCTGCGGGCGCGCAGGCGTTTAGCAACTTCGATACATTGCTAGCACCATTTATTGCGTATGATAAGCTGAGCTACAAAGAAGTGAAGCAGGCGCTGCAAGAGTTTGTTTTTAACGTTAATGTGCCCACACGAGTTGGCTTTCAGACGCCGTTCACTAACATCACTCTTGACCTTGAGGCGCCTAAGCACATGGCTGGTATGCCGGTGATCATTGGAGGTGAAGTTGCCGCTACCAATTATGGTGACCACCAAAAGGAGATGAATATATTGAATAAGGCGCTTCTAGAAGTGCTTTGTGAGGGTGATGCCAATGGTCGCGTGTTTACCTTTCCAATTCCCACGTATAACATCACCGCCGACTTTAACTGGGATAATCCAGTCATCGAAAACCTGTGGGAAGCAAGCGCCAAGTATGGTATTCCCTACTTTAGCAATTTCGTAAACAGTGACATGGATCCTGAAGACGCCCGTAGTATGTGTTGCCGGTTGCGCATTGATAACCGCCAGCTCGAATATCGTGGTGGTGGGCTGTTTGGCAGTAACCCAATGACTGGCAGTGTGGGTGTGGTGACAATCAATTTACCGCGGTTGGCATTAAAGTCTAGGAATGAGCAAGAGTTTCGCGAGGGGCTATTGCGCTTGATGGTAAAAGCCCGTGAGAGCCTTGAGGTAAAACGCAAGACGCTGGAGCGCCTGACCGACGCTAATCTTTATCCGTATACCAAATTCTACTTACGCGATATTAAAAAGCGGTTTAACCAGTACTGGAAGAATCACTTTAGTACCATCGGTTTGATCGGGATGAACGAAGCGGCCCTGAACTTACTTGGCGTCGATATTGGAAGTAGTGAAGGTCGTGAGTTTGCAGAGCGAACGCTCGATTACATGCGCGACACTCTCGTTGAATTCCAACAGGAAACGGGCAATAACTATAACCTAGAAGCAACCCCAGCAGAGGGTACTACCTACCGTTTAGCACAAATTGACAAGCAGGACTTTCCTGAGACTGCTCACTTTGCTAACGGCGCAGGAAAAGCAGTGGAGCATCCTTTTTATACCAATAGTACCCACCTGCCGGTTAATTACACTGATGATTTGTTTGAACTTTTGGAGTTACAAGATACCCTGCAAACAAAATATACTGGTGGTACGGTCATTCACTTCTTTTTGGGTGAGCGCATGGCTGACGCGATGACACTCAAGAGCCTAGTGAAAAAGATATGCACGAATTATCGATTGCCATATTTCACGTTTAGTCCAAGTTTTAGCGTATGTAAGAACCACGGGTACGTAGCAGGTGAACACCGGACATGTGAACAGTGTGGTGGAGTGTGCGAAGTATACTCACGAGTAGTTGGCTTCCTTCGACCAGTAGAGCAATGGAATAGGGGCAAGCAAGCTGAGTTTGCCATGCGCGAGACATACGATCGTGTAGGGCAGTAGCATGGTGGCAATTGGCGGTATTGTTAAGTTCAGCACGGTAGATTACCCGGGTTACGCCGTCGCTTCGATCTTCACTATTGGCTGCAATATGCGTTGTGGCTATTGCCATAACCCCGAGCTAGTGTTGCCAGAACAATACGCTGATAGCATTCCTGAAAACGAGATATTGGCGTTTTTGCAAACGAGGCGCGGTCTGCTTGATGGAGTCGCAATAAGCGGTGGTGAGCCAACGATGCAGCCTGATCTGCCAACATTTATCGCCAAAATTAAAGCGATGGGTTTTCGAGTTAAGCTTGATACGAATGGTACAAACCCAATAATGCTTCGGCAGCTCATTAAAACTAAGTTGGTGGATTTTGTGGCAATGGATATTAAGGGTCCACTAGATAAATACCAGCAAATTGCTGCTCGTCCTGTTGATACGCAGGCAATACAAGAAAGCATTACGCTCATCAAAACAATCCCCCATGAGTTTCGTACTACCATTGTCGCCGGGCAGTTAGCAGTGGATGACTTTCAAGACATAGGTAAGTTGGTTAGCGGTGCGGATAGGTTTGCTTTGCAGGCAGTTACACAGGGGAGAAGCGTGAGCCCGCAGTTCGCAGGTGCGGTGAGTTTGACTAGTGATGAAATGCAGCGAGCACGTACCATTATGCTGCACTATGTAAAGGAATGTGTGGTCCACTAATATGAAACGATACAGGGTGCGTGTTACAAAGGTCCAGCCGCACAGCCACAATGTTGCAACAATTTACTTTGTGCTTGAACGGGGTGGTGTGCTGCACTACGAAGCTGGGCAATACATCACCGTGTACTTTAATGGCACTTCGACGCCCGAAGGTAAGGCATATAGCTTAAGTAGTGCCCCTAGCGAAAAAGCTATGAGTATTACTGTTAAAAAAGTAGGTGAGTATTCAGGGCTCCTTCATAGCGTAAAGTTGGGCGACATATTCGTGGTTTCAGAGGCCTATGGTTTCTTCAATCCTCATACGAAAGCACCTTTGGTGTGTATAGCGGCTGGCGTAGGCATTGCTCCAATTTGGAGTATCATCAAGCATGAGTATGAACAAACTGAGCACCGGGTGACGACGCTTCTATATAGCAACAAGCGACACCAAGATATTCCTTTTTGGCACGAAATTGAACAGCTATGCCACGATAAGACGAATTTGACTGTGCGGCATCACGTTACGCAAGATTCTACTGCAAGTGCTGTGAGGCATCGGCGAATCAATGCAAAAGACTGCGTGCGGGGGACTGCAGAAGATGCACGCTATCTGATTTGCGGCTCTGTAGATTTTGTGCGTTCGATATGGCAAGGGCTGACGACGTATGGTGTGGCGCCTGAAGTAATTAGTACGGAGACGTTTTTTGAACAATGAATGAGAAGTTGCTAACCAGGGAAAATCAAAAGAGCAATATTACTGCTCGGCCATTAGCGATCCGTGCAGTTGCACTTTGTGAGGGGTGCCCTATGGCTGCGCTGTGCGCCGCAAAGAATACGGGTGAGTGCCCTCCTGGTTTGAATGATACGTATAACGCTTCTGAGTCAGAAGAGCGTAGCACACCAAGGTCATACATGAAGGAATTGCTCGATGATTCAGTACCGATTGTTCGAGCCGCGCCACGAGCTGTTGTTTCGCACGTATCGTTGCCTAAGCCAGCTCCGCAGCCTCGTCCAAAACAGCCAATGCCCACGCCACGAGCCAAGCATCCGCCCAAACCTCCGAGTACACCAAAAGCAGAGACAATGGCTGAGACCCTTGCCGATATAGTAGTCGAGATGCTAAGCGTAAGATCACTCAAAACCGCTCGCGCAAAAAAGTAGTATACTAAGGAGTATGCAGACTGCAATTAAACTACTAGCTGATGGCATGATGGTACCGATTGTGCTTGTGGCGGCGTACGCGCTGCTATGGAAAGTGCCGCGCACGGTAAAATATGATATGTATACTCGTGTATTTATGGCGGGGATAACCTCATATGTGTTGGCGAAGTTTATCGGTGCCCTATGGCAACCTGAAAAAATGCGCCCCTTTGAACAAATGGGAATTGATCCAGGTGCAGCATACTTAAACAATCCCGGCTTTCCTAGCGATCATGCGTTGTTTGCGGCCTTTTTGGTGTTTGCCGTGTGGTTTGCTACAAAGAATAAGCCATTGACGATAATAGTGGGCGTTATGACGCTTCTTGTGGCGGTTGGTCGAGTGCTTGCCTATGTACATACACCACTTGATGTAGCTGGTGGAATCGCGATTGCAGCGCTTGGTACAGTTTGGTACTATGCTCATGTTAAAAAGCAACCAAAATCTATTGTAGCCAAGAATGCAAAAAAGTAGTAAAATACTACTAAATAGTACAGGAGTTACAGTATGAATAAGGAAGTTGTTGAAGAGCCGGTGACAACGAGGGTTTCGCCATTAGTCAGTATGCCTTTGCGCGATTTTGTGAGCACGCTCGTATGTGGTATTGGTGTAGGGCTACTGGTTGCGATTGTGGCATTTTTGATGAATAAGTTCGTATTTGGCGCAGTACTTTGCCGCCCACAGTCAATGACAGATTGCGCGCAGGCTCCTAACTACGCGATGATTGTTGCCATGGTCATTGCTGCGATTGCTGGTGTAGTGGCACTTGCTCGGCTACGGGTGTATCGACCGCTGCTTATTGTGCTGGCAGCAACCGCAGCCCTGTGGGGGTTACACAGCCTTGTTGGCGGTTTGGCATGGTATTGGGCATTACTGGTATTCGGATTGTTGTTTGGTATCACCTATGGTCTGTTTGCCTGGATTAGTCGTATCCGTTCATTTATTCTTGCATTGGTAATTACTATCGTGATGGTAGTAATTGTACGCTGGGTAATGGTAGCATAAGTAATTTGATAGACGTATAATAATGAGTATGGAACAAACCCTACTCATTATTTTATTAGTTGTTGTCGCGGGATTGGGGGCTGTATTGTATGTGGTCATGCGGCGATTTGATGAACTAAAGAACCAAAATGCCGTTGAAATGATGAAAGCGGACGTGACGGAATTGACGAGAAACATCGCAAGCCTTCAGCAGACGATGGGTGATAAGCTTGATCAAAACAACCGGGGAGTACAACAGTCGGTTCAACGGCAATTGACCGAAAGTGCTAAACTCGTCGCCGATGTCACACAGCGGCTTGCAAAGCTAGACGAAACGAATCGGCGGGTTGTGGATGTCGCAGACGAACTAAAGACGCTGCAAAATGTATTGCAGAATCCTAAGCAACGCGGCGTGTTTGGTGAGTTCTACCTCACAAGTGTATTAGAAAATACCTTACCACCTGGGCAGTTTCAACTGCAGTACAAATTTAGTAATGGAGAAATTGCCGATGCAGTGATATTCCTTGATAAAGGGCAAATACTGCCAATTGATAGCAAGTTTTCGCTTGAAAATTATAATCGTATGATTGAAGCTAGTGGTGAAGAGCGGGATAAATTGTTGTTGAAGGTGAAGGCTGATTTGAAGGGGCGTATAGACGAAACAAGCAAATACATTCGTCCAAGTGAGAAGACGATGGACTTTGCATTTATGTTTATCCCCAGTGAATCGCTTTATTATGACCTACTTATTAACAATGTGGGCAACGGAGGGAGCTCTCGTGATCTGATAGAATATGCGTTTCGTGAGAAGCGCGTAATTATCACAAGCCCTACGAGCTTTATGGCGTATCTGCAAACCGTTTTGCAGGGGCTGCGCAGCCTACAGATTGAAGAGCAAGCCAAGGATATACAAGTACGCGTGGGAAAGCTTGGTCAGCATATTGGTAAATTTGATGAGTATATGAAGAAGCTCGGTGCCGCACTTGGCACGACGGTTAACCACTACAACGCAGCCCACAAGGAACTTGGCAAGGTAGATAAAGATGTGGTGAAAATTGCGGGGAATGACCCGAGCGTTGAGCCGCTCTTGATTGATAAACCACGTACTGACGAATAGTAGCCAAATAAATACCCCGCTCCAATGTGCGGGGTATTTTTAGTAATGTTCTATTGATTAGTCGTTGCGACGAGCGCCAGCGACGAGGAGGTAAAGGTTACCACCAAGTGCAGCACCAAGCAAGGTACCAAGCACTACTTCGCTCGTAAAGCGACTATATTGCTTTTCAGTTTTGTCTGCACGCTGACCAGTCAAGCTGCTGTCGGTTGCTTCGACTGAAGCAAGCGCAACTGCTGGGTTGGCGGCGACACTCTTTACTCGGTAACCGTGTTGAACGTCTTTTACGCTTGCCCATTTACTTGTATCGTAGGATGCCTGAACATTAGCAAGCAAGCTGCTACCAACTAATAGGCCTGCCATGAGTGAAAGACCAACGCCAAAAGCGCGGGCACCAACACTGAGTTCTCGGCGGCTTGTAGCTGCAGCAAGGCCGAACATGAAGACGGCAGTTGCGACAAGCTCAACACCAAAGATTGACCAGTCCATTGTCCAGATATGGTCAAAGTTGAGGTTGTAGGTACCGCCCTTGAGCCAATCACCGGTGACAGCGTTGATAACGATAACGGCGAGCATTGCACCAAGGAATTGAGCACCCCAGTAGAAAGGTACGAGAATTGACTTGAGGCGACGCATTGCCCAAAGACCAAAGGTAACAGCTGGGTTAACATGCGAGCCCGAAACTGCGCCGATGGCAAGGACAAGCACGGTCAATGCGAGCCCGACGTACAGGGCACCTGTTTCTTTAAATGTAAGTAGCGCAACGAGTGTCAGTACGAATGTACCGGCGAGTTCTGCAAAGACGATATTGACGATATTGCTAGGCAGAGACGAAGCTGCGGAGTTGCGAACAACTGGTGTAGCAACGGGTCGCGCGACAGTTTTAGGTGCAGGTTTTGCAACCGTGCGAACGGTAGTTTTGGCTGCGGCCGGCTTTTTGGCGGTCGCTTTTTTNNGAAGCGGCTTTTTTAGTAGCCATTGTATATTCCCTCCTTTATTTGAAATATGAAATCATTATAACACATACCGTTAATGCCAAGCATATCTGGTATACTAGTACTATATGGGACGATATCTAGAACAAACTGAATCGCGAAGTGAGCTGCAACAACGAATCGCCGCAGAACTGCGAGCTAAGGCCGCTGCACGAGCAAAGCAAGAAGGTGAAACGGACACGTCGTATTATAGCGCTCCTGATGGAGTTGACGATGCAGCGTACATGAAGGGGACGAAACCAACAACGACATTAGCACCGGCGTGGGTAGTAATATTTTTCATGACCGTTGGCATATTCGCTTACTTTGTATACCTCGTGAATAAATAGTAGCCGTTAGGTGGTAGAATAAAACACAATGGAAAGCATAGATACGTTACAGGAGCAGTTACTGGCGCGGGTTGCCGCATCTGATAATCCTACTGAAGTTATAAAGGCGCCCGAGCTTGCTCAGCTGTATGCGCAAATTCCAACGCTCCCTGCCGAGGAGCGTGGTGCATTTGGCAAAGCTGTTAATGAACTGAAGCAGGTAATTGCAGCAGCAGTTGAAACACGTAGCGAGCAGCTTAATACTGTAGAGCTAGCACCGATTGATGTTACCGCACCATTTGACGTGAACAGCGCGGCGCCCGCGCTCATGCCGGCACGTGATGGTACGCTGCACCCGTTGACGCAAGAAATGGAAGTCGTGTCCGATATTTTTAATCGCATGGGTTTTGTGACAGAAGAGTCACGTGAAATTGATGACCAATACCACATGTTTGAAAGCCTCAACTTTCCTAAAGGGCATCCTGCGCGCGACGATTGGGATACCTTTATGACAGTTGAAACTGATGGCGATGGTGATCCGTTGATTGCGCCAGCACATACTAGCACAATGCAGAATCGAGCCCTCAAAAAATATAAAGCTAACCTGGATGAGGGTCGTCCCATTGCAGTTGTGGTGCCAGACAGAACCTTTCGTAATGAGGACCTTGATGCACGTCACGAACACACCTTTTATCAAGTTGAAGGCGTTTACGTAAATAAGGGAGTTCACGCAGGGATGCTGGTAGCGACACTCCAGAAGTTCCTAGAAGAGTACTATGGCAGGAAATTAACCGTCCGCGTTAATCCGTTTTACTTCCCATTTACGGAGCCAAGCTTTGAGTTTGCACTTGAGTGTCCATTTTGTGACGATGGTTGCAATGTGTGTAGCCAAAGCAAATGGATTGAGCTACTTGGGTGCGGTATGATTCACCCTAACGTGCTAAAGGCCGCAGGTATTGATAGCAATGAATACAGTGGCTTTGCGTTTGGTTGTGGAATTGACCGACTCGTGATGATGAAACATAACATCGAAGATGTGCGGCACTTTGAAGCAGGAAAATTAAACTTTTTGAGGCAGTTCTAGTATGCGAGTAAGTTTAGCGACAATTAAGCAATACACACCGGTAAACTTGCCGATTGAAGAGTTGGTGACAAAGATTAACGAGCAATTAGGCGGTGTAGAAGAAGTTATTGATTTGGCCGCGCAGTATAAGGATGCAGTGATTGTGCGCGTCGTGTCATGTGAGAAGCACCCGAATGCCGACAAATTAACCGTGTGTTTGGTGGATGACGGAAGCGTGGTTGATGATGTTGCGCGCGACGATAATGGCTATGTAAAAGTTGTGTGTGGCGCCCCCAATGTACACGATGACATGCTTGCGGTTTGGCTTCCACCGCGCTCGACGGTACCTTCAACGTATGGAACAAACGAACCTTTTGTGCTTGATAGCCGTGAGCTTCGTGGAGTAGTGAGCAATGGTATGCTTGCAGCTGCTGATGAACTGGCAATAGGCACTGATCACTCGGGTATTGTAGAAATAAACCCTGATGAGTGGACTCCATACGATGTGAAGCCCGCGCCCGGGGCAAGCTTTGCGGCAGCGTACGGACTTGATGACACGGTAATTGATATTGAAAATAAGATGTTTACCCATCGGCCTGATTGCTTTGGGCAGCTGGGGGTGGCTCGAGAGATTGCCGGAATCACAGGCCAAACATTTACAAGCCCAGCATGGTATAGCACTATTCCTGAATTTGCCGCAAGCGAAGGCCTTACGCTTACTGTCATAAACGAAGCACCTGATAAGGCACCACGCTTCATGGCAGTCGCAATGAAGAACGTGACGATTGGACCGAGTCCGTTGTGGATGCAGTGTGAGTTGATGCGGCTGGGGAGCAAGTCAATAAATAATGTCGTTGATATCACTAATTACATCATGTTGCTTACTGGTCAGCCAACGCATGCTTACGATTATGATAAACTTCGCGGACAGACACTTGGTGCTCGCATGGCAAACGATGGCGAAAAAGTGCCGCTGCTCAATGGCAAAACATATTCACTCACCGCCGATGATATTGTGATTGTTGACGGCGAGGGAGTGGTAGGACTTGCAGGAATTATGGGTGGTGGCAACAGCGAAGTAAGCGACACAACGGTCAACATTGTGCTAGAAGTTGCAAATTTCGATATGTATACCGTTCGCAAAACCAGCATGCGACACGGGCTCTTTACGGATGCGCTGACGCGATTTAATAAGGGTCAGTCCTCATTGCAACAACCGTACGTAATGGGTTTGTTGCTTTCGTCGGTACAAGACGTCACGGGTGGCACGCAGGCAAGTAGTGTGTTTGACATATCAAGCCAATTACCATCACCTGAACTAATTACGGTGTCGGTAGAGTTTATCAATCAGCGCCTTGGGCTTAGCTTAACAACCGCGCAGGTTATTGCATTGCTTGAAAATGTTGAAGTGAGTGTGAGCCAGCCGGGTGAAGCGAACTCCCTTTTGCAAATAACTCCACCGTTTTGGCGTACTGATTTGCAGTTGCCTGAAGATATTGTTGAAGAAGTGGGCCGATTGTATGGCTTTGACAAATTACCGCGTGAGTTACCGCAGCGTGATGCCGCACCGGCACCTCGTAACCCGCGGCGAGTCGCAAAGCAGCGAGTGCGTGAAAGTTTGGCACGAATGGGTGCAAATGAAGTGCTTACGTATAGCTTTGTGCACAAGAATAGTATGGTTAATGCTGAGCAGGATGTGTCGCAAGCGTTTCAGCTTGGAAATGCATTGAGCCCAGATCTGCAATACTACCGATTGAGCGTGCTACCTAGCTTGCTCGATAAAGTGCATGTCAACAGCAAGCTTGGCTATGATGAATTTGCTTTGTTTGAAATAGGCAAGGGGCATAACAAAAAGTACCATGCTAACGACGACGAGGGGCTGCCCCGAGAGCTGGATTTTGTGGACGTGGTGTATAGCAGCAAGTCGGCAAAAGAAGGTGCCCCATACTATATGGTGCGTACCATGGCTACTCAGTTAGCGAAGGATCTCGGTTTTACGTTGCGCTTCAAGCCAGTTATTGAAGATATGAAAGACTATCCAGTGACTGCACCGTTTGACCTACAGCGAAGCGCACTTGTTGAATCGCGACAAGGCGAGTTTATAGGGATGATAGGTGAGTTGAAGCAATCGGTGCGTAAAGCTTTCAAGTTGCCTGACTATACGGCCGCAATGACGCTTGATATGGCCGGACTTCAAACGGCAAGTGAGGTGCAACGGGTGACGTATGCTCCACTTAGCCGCTTCCCATCAATTACACAAGATATCTCTTTGCGTGCACCTGCTGATGTTAGCTATGAAGCGCTATTTCACACCGTATGGACAGCCGCATCTGAGAAGTTAGCTACCATCAGTTTGCGCATTAGCCCTGTAAGTATTTATCAGTCTGAGCCGCAGGCACAGGCCAAGACAACGACATTCCATATCGAGTTTACGAGCGATGCCCGAACGCTGACTGATGCTGATTTGAAGCCGATTATGGACCACATAGCTGCTGTCGCACGACAAACTGTTGGCGCTGAACGAGTATAGCGACCAGGGCAGTATATTGCTTTTTATTTATATTTATGCTATAATATAAATAATGAGTGAAATTCAGTATATTCAGACTGCAGTTGATGTGCGACTTGGCGATAAGCTAGAGTCGTTTGATGTTGACTATGACGCGCTTGTACAACGAATGCGAGACGAAGGCTTTACTGATGAGCAGATTGCGGAAACCACACTAGTGTTTTCTGCAGATTGCTACGGTACACAGAATGATGAAAGTGTGGAAACGCTCCTCGGTGAATACAACAGACAAACGAAGGACGTTACCGTTTACCCTGGCCATCTGCTTACTGCGGCGCAGGTAGATTCTTCGCAGAAGTTCCTCAAAGAATATGTAAGTTCCCTACACACCCATCGACACCACCTTGTTGCAACGGGCGCCGCCCAAGCTGCTCAACAAGAAGCACTGAATGGATATTCGGATGTGCTATCTCGTCGAGCGACGTCTACGCTGTATCATGAGCTACGTCACAAACGCAACGACGTCGTTGAACGAATACGCGGCATGAATCGCTTCAAAGCGAAAGTCCTGGCTCGCCCGATGGGTGCTTATGCACTCACTCTTGGAGGTCTTGATTATGTGTCACTACAAATCGTTGATAGCCTTCATGTGAATCCGCTTTATCAGTTGGCTGCTGTTCCATTTATGGTGTATGGTGCAGCCAAAGCAGCAAAAGCAGCTTCGTATACTGATCGAGAAATATACCTGATGAACCCTGATGAAGTTTCCGCACGTGATGCGTCAAATGACGTGGCGAGTAATATTGTGTCGATGCGAATTAAACCACTACTAACGATGGTTGATAATGATATTCGCGTTGCAGAAGCTGAGGAGCCACAACCAACACAGATGGCACTACCGGTTTCTATGACGAAAGTTCATGGTCCTTTTGCACCGCAGTAAACATAGGAATGTTCGCCCTAATTTTAAAGAAACAATGTATAAACTATTGATATATTTAAATATATCAATATAATTACATATATGAAGCAGTCCGAAACGGTGAACGTGTTGAAAGCGCTTGCTGATGAAACGCGCTTAGGTATTGTTCGCAAGCTTGTAAGCACAAAGAAACCAGTGCACGGTTGCGATATTGTATCGTCCTGTGCGTCGATGCTGCGGATGTCGCAGCCCACAATGAGCCACCATTTTACTAAGCTGGTTGATGCGGGCATATTACTTGAGGTAAAACATGGAACGCAAAAAGCGTATCAGTTAAATACGGCACTTCTTAAGACTGTAGGCATTGATATACGAAAACTTTAACTGTAGGGGGAAGGATGAAAACAATAACAATTATTACGGGTAGCGCTCGTCCACATAGTGTCAATCATGCTGTGGTAGAGCTTGTAAAAGATAAGCTGCAAAAGTACCAAGATACTGCGGTGGCCATTGCCGATCTTGAGCAACTAGCCTTACCGTTCTACAATGCACCGATGCCACCATCGGCAGATGACTTTGCAACCGATGATGTACGGGTGCGTGAATGGTCAAAATGTATTGAAGCATCGGATGGTGTGGTGTTTGTGGCGCCCGAGTATAATCACGGGCTCAGTGGTATTCAAAAGAATGCGATTGACTGGTTATATAAAGAATGGCGAAATAAGCCTGCAGCATTTGTTGGCTACGGCTGGTACCAAGCGGCTCATAGCTATGCGCAGTTCAAAGAGCTTAATAGCGTCATCAAGCTGGACCTCGGCGAAACCATGACTGGTTTGCAATTTACAAAGGATATTGACCCTTCGGGAGCCGTACTTGATGGCGCTTCGGTCGATGCAAAAGTAGATGCCACACTTGCTGAACTAGTGGAAAAAATCAACAGCCTGTAAAGAACCTGCCAGTCAAAACGTATTGAGCATTCGTGGGTGAGAGTTCATGCTAGGCTATAGAGGGGTAACCACTAAACGAAGGAGTATACATGACAAAAAACCTTGAACAACGTTTGCGAAGCGCCATCATTGATGTGCCAGATTTTCCAAAACCAGGTATATTGTTCAAGGATATTACACCCGTGCTTCACGATCCAGCGCTTCGTGCCGATATCATAGAGGCATTCCGCGAACGCTATTGCGAGCGCGGTGTCACCGCAGTAGCGGGCCCTGAAAGCCGAGGTTTTTTGTTTGGGGTATTGCTAGCGAGCGAACTGGGAGTGCCATTCGTTCCTATTCGAAAGCCCGGTAAGCTTCCTCGGCCCACGTATAGTCAGTCCTACGAACTTGAGTATGGAACTGATGAGCTGCACATTCACCAGGATGCTGTAACGGCTAATGATAACGTTGTTATTGTTGACGATTTGCTTGCTACGGGAGGCACTGCTCTTGCCAGCTGGCAGTTGATTGAAAAAGCTGGGGCGCGAGTTGAAGAGGCAAGCTTTGTGATTGAATTGGCTGCGCTTAAAGGGCGACGTGCTATGGGTAAACGCGCCGTGTATTCGCTTACGACGTATTAGTTTTTGTGATGTATATCACAGCAAATTTTAAGATTAATGCGCTACAATAACTACTAATGAAAAATACATTCAAGACAACTCTTTTATTAAGTTTAATGACAGGACTGTTCCTTGCCGTGGGCTATTGGTTGGGCGGTCAAAGCGGCATGATAATGGCGCTGGTATTTGCGGGCATAAGTAACTTTGCTATGTATTGGTTTAGCGGGAGCATGGTCTTAAAAATGCAGGGTGCTCAGCCGTTAGATATTGCACAATATGGCACTATTGAACGGATGGTCCAGGACCTAGCCAGCAAAGATAGCTTACCTATGCCAAAACTTTACTTTGTAGATACGCCTATTCCAAACGCTTTTGCGACGGGTCGTAATAAGCACAATGCGGTGGTGGCTGTAACGCGTGGAATCACGGAAATTTTGGATGACAACGAGCTTAAGGCTGTGCTAGCGCATGAACTAGGCCATGTGAAGAATAATGACATGCTTGTGAGTACTATTGCGGCAACACTTGGTGGAGCAATTAGCGCAATTGCACAAATGGCGATGTTTTTTGGTGGCAATGACAAAGATGCGCCTAACCCTATTGCCGCAATTGCTATGATGCTGCTTGCCCCACTAGCCGCCATGATGGTTCAAATGGCCGTTAGTCGGTCGCGTGAGTTTGGTGCTGATGATCACGGTGCGCATTTAGTTGGAAGTGGTAAGTACCTAGCAAGTGCGCTACAGAAGCTCGATGATTTTAAGCCCGCACTTGAAAATTATCAGCCATCACCCAACCAGGAAGCTACAAATCACTTAATGTTTACTAATCTCTTCACTTTGCAAGGGGTTAGCTCGCTCTTCAGTACACACCCCACTACTGAGGCTCGAGTTGCACGGTTGCAGCGCAATGATACGTACGGTCGCCAGTCGTAGCTGAACGAAGGTTATTTGTCGGTTGTTCTAGCAAGCCGATTGCTGTTCCAGCGGCGTGCCGCTTCAAAACCGCCGGCTTGAGCAAACTGCAGAGCTGCATAGCTAGCAATGAGGATATTTGGTCCGGGAATAGCTAAGGCTGCAGCACATGCAGCGCTGCCGACACCAATATTGAAGTTGCGACCGAATCTTAGTGCTCGTTCGCTCATCGCAGGTTGCTTTTCTTTCCCAATTTTCATAAAAATATTATAGCATAAATAGTATAGAAAAGAAAGCTGTGCGATAGCGAGGACGCTATTTGGTAATTATTTTCACATGTGTCATGAAAAATCTGGCGTTATACTGGCACTATGGAAGTACCCTTGACTATACAGGTAAGATTGGCAAAAGATATTATACCGCTTGCGCAAACATGCCAAGATAATCCGAAAGAACTAGCACACCTATATTCACTGTGTAAGGTAATTAATGAGTGCGCTGACGACGATCACTCGGTTACCTATGATTTAATGGAATATGTCCATGAATGTTTACTAGTAGCCGAGGGCAAAGGTGATACGAGTTGGCGTGATGAGCTTCTTGAAACATTGCGTGATGATTTAAAGTATGATGACTAGGGATGCAGCATTGATTGGATAATGTCAGTTTACCCGGTTGGTTAGTTTACATCAACAAGCTAATCGAAAAATCACACACCTTGGCACTCATTTGCTGCTACGGCAGTCGGGGAAAGCCAAGGTGTTTTTGCTCGCAAAATCAGCTATACTACGAAGGGTGAAATATCTTTTGAAAATATTTAGTTATGTGAAGCAGCTGTGGCCATATTATGTGGCAGTCATTGTTATGGGAATCCTAATCAGCGCGCTTAACCTTGCTGTACCGTTCATTATGAAGGCAGTGACTGACCTGGTTGTAGGAAATCTCGCCAAGCATTCCGTCGATATGGCACCAGTGCTTTGGCTGGCAGTTGGTCTATTTGTGGTTGATGTCGCAGCGACACTCATTCAGAACTGGACAGGGTACTTGGGCGACGTAATGAGTGCACGGTTGCGCCAGACATTGAGTAATCGCTACTTTGATCACTTACTTTCGCTGCCGCAGGGCTACTACGACAACGAACTGACGGGCACGATTATTAATCGGCTAAACCGCACAATCACTGAAGTGACTCAGTTCATCAATATGTTCGCCAATAACTTCTTTAGTATGTATTTAACCCTGATTGTTTCCATTGTGATTCTGCTGGGCTATAGCTGGGAATTGGCGCTGATGATGACGCTTCTTTACCCTGTATTTATGTGGCTTACTGCCAAAACGAGCACTAAGTGGCAGGCATGGCAAAAGGATAAAAATCTTGAAACAGATATTGCAAGCGGCCGTTTTGCGGAAGTTGTTGCGCAGATTAGGGTGGTAAAAAGTTTTGTCAAAGAACAGTCTGAGCACCGGCTATTTACCCGCCGCAATCAGCAGGTTGTCAGCCTCGCGCGTCAGCAATCTGCTTATTGGCACAAAATGGATATCGTCCGACGCATTGTGCTCAATGTTATATTTTTTGGTGCGATGGCCTATGTATTTTACTTCACAATGAAGGGTAGGTTTAGCATTGGGGACATGGTACTCTTGACGACGCTACTCAACCAGATGCGCTTTCCGGTGTTCAATATGAGTTTCATTGTTGATAATCTGCAAAAAGCAATCGCTGGCTGCCGGGACTATTTTGAAGTGATGGCTCTGCTTCCTGCCGTGGCCGACAACGTCGGCGCGAAGGACTTAATAGTACAGGAAGGACGCATCGACTATAGCGGGGTTAACTTTGGATATGCGGATGGAAAACGAGTGCTCCACGATATTTCATTTACTGTCAAATCTGGCGAGAAGGTAGCGCTGGTGGGTGAAAGCGGGGAAGGCAAAACAACGCTTACTAGTTTGCTATTACGGCTTTATGATATTGATTCGGGAGCCATTACTATTGACGGGGTAAGTGTGAATAGTGTTACGCAAAAAAGCTTGCGCCAAAATATTGGTGTTGTATTTCAAGACGCAGCGTTATTTAGTGGGACGATTCGCGAGAATATTGCCTATGGAGTCCCTAAAGCCACGCATGAACAAATTGAAAAAGCAGCTAAAGCAGCAAACGCATATGATTTCATAGCGAAGCTTGAGGATGGCTATGACACCGAAATAGGCGAACGGGGACTAAAGCTGAGTGGCGGGCAAAAGCAGCGAATTGCAATTGCTAGAGCTATATTGAAGGACGCACCCATATTAATTCTTGATGAAGCAACAAGCAGTCTCGACAGTCGGGCAGAAAAGCAAGTACAAGAAGCGTTGGATCGCTTAATGCAGGGCCGTACTACACTCATTATTGCCCACCGGCTGAGCACCATTGCGCATGTCGACACAATTGTTACCATCAAAGATGGTCGAGTGGATGAAATAGGGGCACCACAAGCCCTTGCTAAGACGAACGGTATTTATAGCCAGCTGCTTGAGCTACAAATGGGCACAACAGAAGCAGCAAAGAAGCGCCTCGCAAAATACGAAATTGCTGGATAGGCTATTTGCGTAGCTGCTTGAAAGCGTTTTTGTAAACTGCGACAAGCGGAACCATAAATAGCGCGAGAGCTGGCACGCCAAACGTGAGCACAAGGCCCATATCGCCGGTATATGGAGTAAACCCACGAGTAATGATGGCGGGCACGACAATCGCGAGTCCCCATACAATTGCAAAAAGCCCAAGAAGGTAGCTCACAAGCAGTGTGCCGTACATCCACCGTGGAGTCTTTTCGCGGTAAAAGAGAAGCAAGTACAACGAGGCACGAACAAGTAGCGTTACCATAAGAAGCGCGACTGGCCACCAGAGTCGTGCGCCAATATCTACCAATAGAGCACTAAAGGCTACCATGAACTGCGCATAGGCAAATACTAGGAGTGTATGAGTGACTTCAGTCGATGCTTGCACAAATAACAACGACCGCGCGCGCTTATGAATGGCAATTCGATAAGTGATCCATATTTCGATAACACTAAAAACTAAGTATGCCGCGATAGGGCCAAGAATGAGGGCATAGAGGGCTGCTACCATGATTGTTTCTCCGTATTTCGCCAATGCTTTGTGGCGTAACTTAGTGCAAAGAGTGTAGATAAACCGAGCACACCAAACAGTAGGACGAACACTATGATTGAATTATGGATGTTTGCCCCAACAGTAAACGCATCGGCAGTGAGCTGCTTGCCGACAATGGTCCAGCTTTGCCTACCAAGCTCAGTGATATACCAACCAAGCTCTACCATAAGAAGTCCGAGAACTCCAAACGGTATAAGCATTGTTCGGAACAACCGTGGAAATGACTTATAACGCCAGTAAAAGAATACCGCAAGTGCGATAAGCGCAGTTGATAATCCAACGAGCGCCATTTTGATGTCGAACAAAGCGTGAACAACAAGTGGAGGCCATTTGTCTCGAGGAATTTGGTCAAGTCCTTTCACTACTGCTTCAGGAGAGTAGCCAGCAAGAATACTTAGCAAGCCTGGGATGACTATACCTCCCTCAGCTTTACCCGTATCTGTCATTTCCCCACCAATACGCATTGGTGCATTTGGGCCTGTTTTGTCGAGAAGCTCAATAGCGGCAAGCTTGTGTGGCTGGGTATTGCCAATATCAACAGCAGATTGATGCCCAAGAACGCCGAGTGTGCCCATGAGCACAAGAGCAATGATGCTCAATTGCCCCATCAGCTTATTGATGAAGGTCATGGTAGGTTTTGATTGCTTGTGCAAACTTCGCCACGCAACAAAGGCGAGAACGATTAGCGTCGTACTAAATAGGTACGATACAACAGAATGTGAAATTTCATTGGCAGTAGTTGTCGTAAACTGCGCGCTTGGATTATTCATCCATGCATTAACTGCAGTAATGAAGAACGCCGATCCGATGGTGCCGATGTTAATAGGAAGGCTAATCAAAAAGTGTTTGCGCGTTCCCACTTGCTTCATGGTAGCGAAATACCAGCTAAGAAAAGCGGCTTCAATAAGAAACATATAACCCTCAAGCTGGAAGAACTTACCAACTTCTGGTCGCGATGCGTCGAGGAATGGGGCCCATAGCGTAGAGAATTGCAACGCAATAATAGTACCGCTCATCACACCACCGATGACAAAAACTGCTGCCCATTTTGCAAGTAGTCGCACAAATCCGCGAAGCCGTTCACTATTTGAACGCCAGGCAAGCCACTCAAATATACTGATGAGAAAAGGTAGCCCAATTGACAGGGCGACAATAATGATATGGAACGCCAGCGAGTGACCTATGAGCTGACGTCCTGCATCGAGTGGATCCATATGATTCCTTTATGCTTATGCTATTATCTGCTATTATACTACCAATGATTGATAATGTAGCAAAGCGGTAAGTTAATGCACGTCACTATTGTTGGCGGTGGGTTTGGCGGCGTGAAGGCGGCGCTTGAAATAGCCAAAAATCATAAGAACAGAGTCACGCTTATTACTGACAAGCCTGATTTTCAGTATTACCCAACGCTGTATAGCAGCGCGACGGGGCATAGTCACACCGAAAGTTGGGCCCCACTAGGCGAGATATTTGCTGATCACACTAATATTCACGTCTATGTCGACAAAATAGTTAGTATTAACGCTGACAAGAAGCGACTTAATGGTGAGAGCGGCACAGAATATTACTATGAGACGCTCATTATGGCAGTGGGAGTGATAACATCATTCTTTAATATTCCAGGCTTAGAGACATATGCCTATGGTATTAAAACAGCTGAAGAAATTCAGCGGCTCAAACAACGGCTGTTTATTGATATCGCTGAAAAGGGTATGCTCGATCACAATTACGTTGTCGTTGGTGCTGGGCCGACAGGCATTGAACTTGCAAGTGCTATCGGTACGTATATCAAGCGACTCTGCCGTTATTATGGAGTGCGCGACCATAGAGTTCGTGTGCGCTTAATTGAAGCCGCACCGCGCGTCTTACCGCGAAGCAGCCAAATGACAAGCCGGCGTGTAACAAAACGACTCAAAAAAATGGGTATAGCGGTGGAAACCAATAAGCGAGTTGAGCGTGAAAATGCTACACAGCTTATTGTGAATGGTAAGCCAATTGAGAGCCATACGGTTATTTGGACATCAGGAGTGAGTAACCATCCAATCTTTGCGCAGCATCCTGAAATATTTACGTTAGCACCAAACGGCCGAGTAAAGGTTGATGATTATTTGCAAGCCGCTGAGCATATTTATGTGATTGGTGACAATGCGGCGACTCCCTACACTGGATTGGCGCAGACGGCAATTCATGATGCCCGAACAGTTGCACGCAATTTAGAGCGAAAAACAAAGGGGAGAAAACCCCGAAAATATCGTGCTGTATTACCGGTATCGGCGATACCCGTTGGCGCACGTTGGGCGGTGATAGAGTGGCGGTGGATTCGCATTTACGGCTGGATTGGCGGAGTCATTCGTCGTGCTGCTGACCTTGTAGGATACAGCGAAATTCTGCCGCTTGGAACGACACTAGGTGCCTGGCGGGCTGCTAAAATTTACGAGAATGACTATTTTACGCCAACGCTACGCCAGGTTCGTCGCCGGAAGTAGTCCACACGCCTCATTTTTGGTATAATGTAACCTAACGTAATAAACGAGAGGGACTATATGGCAACCACAAAAAACCAACGCTGGGGAATCCTGGTGATTCTGATAGTGACGGTCATCGGCACGATTGGTTCATTTGCGGTCATGATTCTTGGCACGCAGAACCAAGCGGCTGAGGACGCGAAGCGACAAAAGGTACTCGCTGACTATCAAGCAAAGTACAAAGATTATCAAGCTAAAGTTGAAGCGCAAGGTACGGAGCTTTCGGCAAAATACTACGATACTTTTTCGCCCTATGCTTCACGTGTTGGTGAGTTTGATAGGGATGGTGTGAAAGCGCTTGTTAGTGAGGATCTTGTTGTGGGTGATGGCGCAGAAATTAACGGCGAAACAAAATTTGCCGCTTACTACATAGGTTGGAATCCAAAAGCAAAGGTGTTTGACCAGTCAATTGATAACAATAAACTCAAACCACCACTTTATGATGCGGTAGGCCTCAATATGGGACTTGATAAAGCAAGTTTGATTGAGGGCTGGAAAGAAGGCATGAAGGGGATGCGCATTGGCGGGGTACGCGAAATTACTATTCCGAGCGATAAAGCATATGGCGAGCGTGGCCAGGGTGATGATATTCCTGCCAACACACCCATTAAGTTTGTTGTGATGGCGATTGAGGCACCCGCAAGTATAGCCCAGCCTGAAGTCCCAGCGGAATTGTATCAAGGCTTATAAACAGGGGGGATATATGGACGAAAAAAAAGTACGAGATGTAGTAATGATCGGCGCTGGACCAAGCGCACTTGCTGCGGCAATCTACACAACCCGCGAAGATATTGACACGGTGCTCTATGAAAAGGGCGTCGTTGGTGGACTAGCGGCGATTACCGATATGGTGGACAACTACCCAGGTTTTCCTGAAGGAATTGAAGGCATGACGCTTGCCGATCAATTACAAAAACAAGCTGAGCGGTTTGGGGCACATATTGAATATGGTGATGTGACTGCACTGCGCGATGAGGGCGAGTACCGGGTGGTAACTGTTGATGGCAATGAAGTTACGGCAAGGGCAGTATTAATTGCCACGGGAAGTGATTATAACAAGCTTAATATTCCAGGAGAGGCTGAATATTACGGCCGCGGTGTTCACTACTGCGCTACCTGTGACGGCGCTTTTTACCGTGATAAGAATATTGTCGTGGTTGGTGGCGGCAACAGTGGCGTACAAGAAGCTATCTTTTTAACTCGCTTTGCTTCGCACATTGACCTTCTTGTACGTAGCACAGTAAAGGCAAGCGAAGTATTGCAACGTGATTTGCAAAAATATGTTGACGATGGCCGTGTGACAATTCACCTTCAAACAAGTCCTACAGAAATTATTGCGGATGAAGACGGAAAAGTGACGACCGTAAAAGCTATAAAAGACGGGCAAACTATCGATTTTGCTACCGACGGTGTATTTGTATTTATCGGGCTTAAGCCGAATACGCAGTTTCTGCAAGGCAGCAATGTTGAACTGGATGAGCTGGGGCTAGTGAAGACCGATCACCACTTAGCGACAAATGTAACGGGTGTCTATGCAAGCGGTGATGTGCGCAGCGGGGCAACAATGCAGGTAGCTAGTGCGGTTGGTGAGGGCGCTACTGCTGCACTAAGCATTCGCGAATTCCTGGACGCACAAAAGACGGCTTAGGCTATTCTTCGTCAGTTTGCGCAGGGCGTGCTTCGATGTAACGGCGAAACTTATCGGGGTAGTTGGTGACTACTCCCTCTATGCCCTGTGACTCTAAATGGGGCAAAGCAGCAACTCTGTCCACGGTGTATACATAGATAAACAAGCCAGCGCGTTTGGCGATTTCGAGTGCGAAGCGATTGAGGTACAAGCGATGAAAGCCGACGCCGGTTAGTTTGACGATCCGATGATAGGCAACAAAGATGAACGGATTTTCGTTGTGAAGCATAGCAAGGTTGGCACGCTTCGCAAGGCGGCGAATTCGCAAAAGTTCACTCCCCTTGAATGATGAAATAATAATGTTGTCCCACTCGGCCGCTTTGGTAATATAACGGCGCTTTAGTAATCGTACAACAGCCTCACCACTCCCGCGACTTTTGAGCTCAATATTGAGCATAATCTTACCAAAGTATTCATCGAGGACTTGCTGGAGTAGTGGGACCGGTTTATCAACGGTAAGTTGCTTGATTTGCGCGTAGGTAAGTGTCGCCACGCCATCGCGAATATGGTGAGTCCTTAGAAGACGAGAATCGTGAATGACGATTAACTTATTGTCTTTGGTAAGTCGAACGTCAAGCTCTAGAATATCAGCATCTGCATCGTAGCCAGCTTGAAGAGATTCAAGCGTATTTTCGGGCGCCAGGCCTGCCGCGCCGCGATGACCAATCACTAACATAGCACTAGTATAGCATTATTATTTAACATGTTTGTCAAGAAAGTGCTCGAGCTGCCTAATGATGTGCGGGTCAGTTGTTTCGAGCGCAATCTCACGCGTACCAAAGGCGACACTCCCAAACATGAAGTTGTGTGAACCGGTGATGGCAACTTTTGTGCCACCCGGCAACGTAAACAAAATAAATTTGGCATGCAAGTAATCATTGCGGGTATAGAGCGTGCGCTGCTTGGTGAGGAGCATGCCAAACTGAATCATTACCTTATTGACCCAGGCAGCCTTGCGCCAATGGTTAAAATAGAGTTTTGCTTGCTTGCGTTTGAGAATGCGGTTGAGCTTACCGGTTGGGCAATATTGCGAAACAAGTGTGATGTGCTCTGCCTGTTTGGCGAGTGCGCAGGCACGTCGGTAAATAAGAGAATTACCAATCAGCCCGCCATCAATGAGCGCAGTGGATTCGTTGCTGATGGCGATACTGTGGCACTTGCTTGCATGCCCAGAGCGATCGGCTTTGAGAAGGCGAAGGTGCTGCATAAATAACTGGTCGGCAAAATCGGAAGATACGATGCGAAACACATAGTCGTTATTTGCAAAGCTTTCACCGTCTATGTTTGTGCCGCCAAATGTGTAAACAACATCGTCGGCAATAAGCCATTTGCTGTGAGTGCGCCCTGCAAATCCCACGTTGCTACTGCGCCCGAGCCAATGAAAGTCAACCCCATGCTTTTTTAGTTTTCGCTCAATTTTGAGCGCTCGGTAAGCGCGCACGGGATGACGGCTGGGGTTTTTGAGCGCAAACTCCTTTGGCTCGGTATAGGTATAGGTGTCAGCACATACTGATACGATGACGCCCCGCTCACTGGCACGGCAGAGTGCATCAACAATTGCGCTACTTAACTCGTCGTCATCACGAAACGTTGTCGCAACAATGGCAACCCGTGACTTTGCCTTATTAATGTGTGCTACGGCATCTCGGGCATATGCTTTGGGTAGCATTAGGCGTGGTGAAGTAAAGAAATGCATGTATTCCTCAGTATACCGCACGTTGAAAAAAGCTGGTACACTAGAAAATAAGAACTACTAAATAAAAGAAATGAAGGGTACAATGCCAGATTTTAATCAAGTATTAACACCGGGAAAGATTGACGACGGGTTTGTAAACACCGTAGTAGAGATTCCCGAAGGATCGCGTTTAAAAGTTGAGTGGGACCGTGAACATGCAGCGTTCATGCTCGACCGAGTAGAGCCGCGTATCTTTGCTAAACCATGCAACTACGGCTTTATTCCGCAGACGCTTGACGAGGATGGGGATGAGCTCGATACGCTTATTATTTGCCCAGAGCCGCTGCCAATGGGAGTGTGGCTGGAGGCAAAAGTGCTTGGCGTTATGAAGTTTGAGGATGACGGTGAAATTGACGATAAAGTAGTATGTGTGCCCGCTGACAATCGTGATGATGCCGACGCAATCACGTCGCTTGATGACATCCCTCAGCTCGTTAAACAGCTTGAAAATCACTTCACGCACTACAAAGATCTTAAGAAGCCAGGAAGTACAAAGGTCCTTGGCTGGGGTAATGTAGAAGAAGCTCAGATGATTATTAAACAGTGCATTGAGCGCTATAATAATAAATAACATTAGTATAAAGGGGAGTATATGGATTCAACCTATTCAACAACATACACCACGACAACCACTTCAGCTGATCCGGCAGCGCTTGGTGCCGTCATGGCAATCATGGGCATCTTTTGGCTTGTTACTATAGCAGTTTCAATTATTCAAATTGTCGCATTGTGGAAGCTTTTTACTAAGGCTGGTAAGCCAGGCTGGGCGGCAATTGTCCCATTCTATAACGTACTTGTTATGTGTGAGATTGCTGGACGCCCGGCATGGTGGCTCGCGATGATGTTTATTCCAATTGCTAACATCATTTTTGGCATTATGCTTACTATTGATTTCGTTAAGTCGTATGGTAAAGACATGACATTTGCAGTGCTTACTGTGCTCTTCAGCTTTGTCATGCTGCCCATTATGGCGTTTGACAAGAACACTCGCTATGTTGGCCCGGCCGGCCCAGAGGGTAATGGTATGGTTCCACCCGCGCAGCCATTGTCGCAACCGCCTGTTCCGCCAGCACAACCACCGGTCCCACCCGTACAATAGAACCTATGTATAGTGCAACGACCAGCCTAGCGCTGGTCGTTTAGTTTTTTGGCTTTTCGCTGATTTACTTTACGTTGGAATATAGCAGCGGCATTACTCAATTGACCCAAAAATCCATTACGACGTAGTTGGGCTCGCAGCTTCATGCGTGCGTGACTAGTGATGATGTACTGCTGCCAGTCTGGACGTGGCTTGGCGCCTTTGCTAGTAAGAATCTCAACGGTGTCACCGTGTCGGAGCTGTTGGCTAAAGGGCACCATCTTGCCATTCACTTTGAATCCGCTAGCGTGTGAGGCAACATCGCTATGCACCCTGTAGGCATAATCAAGCGGGTAAGCACCGCTGGGTAAATCATAAATATCACCTTTTGGTGAATAAACAAAGATTCGATCACCAAATAAGTCAACACGCAGGTTTGTTTCATCGAAGTCTTTCCCTTCGTTAATTTGAGCGGCCGCGTTTTGAAGATCACTAATCCAATGCAGATCGGTAGGCAGCTCAGCGATTGAGCCATTTTTATAGGCCTCAGTCAGTTTTTGCTCGTTGTAGTGGAAGCTAGCGGCAAGTCCACGTTCGGCATATTCGTGCATTTCGCGCGTTCGGACCTGGAACTCTACTGCCTGACCCGCCTTCGTAACGATTGTAGTGTGCAACGACTGATAACCGTTAGGCTTTGGTTTTGTAATATAATCTTTAATCCGGTCCACCATTGGTTCGTAAAGGCTATGGAGCTCACTCAAGACGAGGTAGCATGTCGCAACATCTTCAACAATAATTCGCAGGGCCATTAAATCATAGATATCATCAATGTTTGGCACGCGCTGCATTTTTTTGTAGAGGCTATACACACTTTTAACACGTCCATCAATTTGGTGGGGAATCTTTTCTTTAGTGAGGTGGCCATCGACTTCCTTTTTTACGCTACGTAGCTTTCGCTCACTCTTTTTTAAGCGGCTGTCCATGAGTGATTTCGTCTTTTCAAATTCTTTAGGAGTGAGATAGCGAAAACTGAGCTCTTCAAGCTGAACACGCACTCGTCCCATGTTGAGACGATCGGCGAGAGGTGCAAAGACCTCGATAGTTTCCCGCGCAATTTTTTTTTGCTTTGGTTCACTCTTAAACTGCAGTGTTTGCATGTTGTGCAGCCGGTCAGCGAGCTTAATGATGAGTACGCGTACATCTTGACCCACAGCAATAAGCAATTTCGTCAGGTTGTCTTTGGTTTGCTGCTGGTAGCTATCGAGGTTACGCATACCCGCGCGCGCACGACCCACTTTGGTGACACTATCAACGAGAAAGGCAACGTCGTGCCCAAAGTGCTGTTCAATATCAGCAGGCTCAGCGCCTGTGTCTTCAATAACGTCATGTAGCACTCCTGCTACTACAGAATCGATATCCATTCCCCAGTCAATCAAAAGTGCGGCGACGTAAATGGGGTGAGTAATGTAGGGTTCACCGCTCTTGCGCAGCTGGCCCTCATGTTGCTTTGTGGCATAGTCGATGGCGTGTTCAAGCTCGACCAGTTGCTTCTCGTCGTAATGGTTCTTGGCCAGTGCGAGCAGCTCACGCCTATTCATAGTTATTAGTATAGCGTACTTCGTTGGTATGGCCTAAGACACGCACTAGAATATATTTATCTGTGATGTCAATATATTCTACTGTAGTGACTTACGGTATACTATAAAGTAAATAGCTAATGGTTACCTGTAGAGGAGTGGTGATGGCAAACATACGCGTAGCAATTAATGGATTCGGTCGTATTGGGCGTAATGCGTTTAAAATCGCATTTGATCGTGATGATACAGAGGTTGTGGCAATTAACGACCTAACCGATACAAAAACGCTGGCACACTTATTGAAACATGATTCTTCGTACGGTACCTATAATCGCGAAGTTGGCTATGATGACACGGGCATCATTGTTGACGGCAAGCATATTGCAGTCACCGCCGAAAAAGAACCAGCTGCACTCCCATGGCGCGACAATGATATCGACGTGGTAATCGAAAGTACTGGCTTTTTTGTTGACCCTGCAAAAGCGCAGGCGCATATTGATGCCGGTGCTAAGAAGGTTGTCATTAGCGCGCCAGCCAAGGGTGACGGCGCTGATACAATCGTGCTTGGAGTTAATGAAGACAAAATTGCTCATAGCACGCCAGTAATCAGCAATGCGAGCTGTACGACGAACTGCATTACTCCTGTTATGGCGGTACTAGAAAGTGCGTTTGGCATTGACAAGGCAATGATGACAACCGTGCATAGCTACACGGCTAGTCAGCGGCTACAAGATGCGCCGGCAAAAGATTTACGCGAAGCCCGCGCTGCTGCCGAAAATATCGTGCCCACCACAACCGGTGCAAGTATTGCTGCGGCTAAGGCGCTTCCTGCACTTGAAAATCGGTTTGGCGGGTTGAGTGTGCGCGTGCCAACACCGGTTGTGAGTATGAGTGACTTTGTGGTTGTTCTTAAGCGTGATGTGACGGCAGAAGAAGTAAATCAAGCATTTAAAGATGCGGCCGCCAAGCCATTCTACCAAGGCATTCTTGATGTCACCGAAGAAGAACTGGTAAGCAGTGACTTCAAGGGCAATAGCCATTCATCAATTGTTGACCTACCGCTCACAAATGTGGTGGGAGGCAACATGGTAAAAGTTGTGGCGTGGTATGACAACGAGTGGGGCTATAGCAACCGACTGGTTGAGCTAGTTGCAGATGCTGGCAGGGCAGTAAAAAACGCATGAGTCGAGGCTTGCCTCAGCGTGGTTTTACGATACCGGAATTGCTCGTAGTTATCATCGTTGTGGCAGTTTTATCGGCTGTAACCGTAGCCGCCTATTCCGGTGTCACAAAGCGAGCGGTTAATACCCAGATTGCAGCAGCTGTAAATCAGATGCACAAGGCCCTGTTGGCCCATCGCGAAATCAGTGGTAAACCGTTTACCGTCGATAGCACATGGTTTCATGTTTCAATTACTACTATGGCAGGTGTGTGCGTGGGAAGCGCTTGGCCATCACTAACCGAAGTTAAAGCGGCTAATGGATATCCGATTACTCCTGATAATAATAATTACTCAGTGTATTGTGGGTGGCACGGCAACACCTCAATTACTGCTGGGGATGCAACTGAGCAGCACATGAGTGCAATCGATGCGTCACCTGTGAAGAGCGCTTTTCCGAAAGTTCCGGTAAGTGATCCCATTGAAATAAAATCAATTGCTACGGATGGGTCCATTGAGACATATCGATTGCGTGGACTAAGGTATGCCTATAACAACTCTTCGTCTAGTCCAACATCATATATATATTATGCTGTCTACGGCAAGAAGTGTTTTGAATCAGATGTAACCGTTCGAACTCAAGACACGATTTGGGCTTCCGCAGGTGGCGGAACGTGGGCTGGCACTTTTACTACAGGTGGTGACTATACGTCAAATGACACTGCACAATGCATGCGCACTATACGCTACTAATGATAACTAGTGCGAGGCGTTTACATCAATTAACATAACGCTTATACTTAAAGGTATGAAAATATTTCTCGGTGCTGATCATGGGGGGTTTTACCTCAAAGAAAAAATACAGGCGTACTTAACTAAGCGTGGTGTTGAATGGGAAGATGTGGGCGACAAAGAGCTTGACCCACAGGACGACTTTCCGCAGTTTGCCCAGATGGCTGCGACGAAACTTTTAGGAGAAGACGAGAAAACTGATCCTCGTGCGATTTTAATATGCACAGGCGGGCAAGGCATGGCAATGGCAGCTAACCGCTTTCGAGGTATTCGCGCAGCGGTAATCTGGGATAGTTTTGAAGCACGGGAATGTCGCAACGACAACAATAGCAATGTGCTTTGTTTGCCGGCACGCGTTGTCGATGCGGAAGGTGATGATCTTGAACTTTGGAAAGATATTATTGATACGTGGATTGCAACGCCATTTGCTGGCGCAGCACGGTTTGTGCGTCGCAATGCGGAATTGGATGCATTTTAATGGCAGTTGTCGCACCAGCTATTCTTTGCGAAACAGAAGACGACTACAAGGCGACTGTGGAGCGACTGCATTCGTTCGCACAGCGAGTACATATTGATCTAACCGATGGAGAATTTGCCCCAACCTTCACCGTTGGCGTCAACCAAATTTGGTGGCCGCAGGAGTGGACAGTAGACATTCATGCTATGGTGATGCGGCCGAGTCAGTATGTCGATGCGTTGATTCAGATGAAACCTGCAACGGTTATTTTTCATGCCGAAGCTGCTGAGGACCTGACGCCAACAATTGCAAAGCTTAAACAAGCTGGTATTAAGGCGGGAGTGGCATTGCTCAAGCCAACCGTACCAAGCACTGTTGAGCCGTACATTCAATCGGCGGATCACATATTGATATTTAGTGGTGACTTGGGTCATTATGGGGGAACGGCGAGTTTAATGCAACTCGAAAAAGTGCGCCTTATTCGCAACATTCACCCCGAAGTTGAAGTAGGATGGGACGGTGGTGCGAATGCCGAGAACGCCTTCAGTCTTGTCCAAGGAGGAGTCGATGTTGTTAATTGCGGAGGTGCGATTAACAAGGCTGACGATCCGGCGGCTGCCTATAAGCAGCTGGTTGATGAGATTAACAAGCACGGTGTGATATAAAAGTGGCACACCGCTCCGGTAGGGAGCAATGTGCCATTGTGGGTGGCGCCTACTGCTGCGGACAGCTGTGATAGGCATAGACGGGCAGCCAGCGCTTATTGATCACGCGGTAGTCCGCCTCCTTTAGGTTTGCAGAGATACCAGGTAGGTGCGCAGCTCCCCACACTGCAACCACGTGGTGCTGCGCCGACAATGCGGCGCGTGTGGCGATGGTGTTGCGAGCGTCAACAATGACCTTGTCGTTGAGGCCGCCCGCGCTCATCGTTGACTTGGAATTGGCGATGGTGGTAGCCAGTGTCTCCTTGAACATGCTGGTGGGGATAGCTTGCAGTACGTGCGCGGCTAGCCACAGCTTAGCAGGCATGGACCATGGCGCGTCGGCAAATGCGTGACGCATCTGCTGCTTAGTCATGTCGGTGTTGACCGCTCCGGTGGGATAGCGAATACCGTCGAGTTGGTAGGTCAGGCCAGCGGCCTTGGCCTTTTCGATTACCAGCTTCGCTGCCTTGCTGAAACGACGCATCATTTTGCCGGCGCGATCATTGGTGATCTGATCATAGCTGCCGCTGACGAGTTCGTAGTGGACGACATATCCTTCTCGCACACGCGAACGCATGTGCTTGTTGAGGTAGCGCCAGAAGGCAGCGTCGGCAACATGCAGCACGCCAACAAGTTCGACGATGTGGCCGGTGATTGGATGTCGCAAAACGATAGTCTGTGCCTCAACGAGGCCATGACGAGTGCGGACGGTCGACTCCATGGAATCTCCTAAGGTGCGTACAAATGTATTATGTATATAATACAATAATATATAAAATATTACAATGGTTTAACACCTTGACAGTGTGCTATACTATAAGCAGTATGAGTGGGCAATTAACTATCACGCAGATTGAACAAAAGGCAAACGAAATTCGTAAGAGCATTATCACAATGCTTGAGCATGCGGGGAGCGGCCATAGTGCTGGTCCGCTAGGTCTTGCCGATCTTATGGCTACGTTGTATTTTCATGTGCTTAAGATTGATCCCAAAAACCCTAGTATGCTAGAACGTGACATTTTTTTGCTTAGCAATGGGCACTGTGTGCCTGTTCAATATGCGGCAATGGCTGAAGCAGGGTTCTTCGATAAGAGTGAGCTAACGACGTTGCGCCAGTTCGGTAGTCGCTTACAGGGCCACCCAGAGAGAACAAAGCTACCAGGCCTTGAAAATACCAGCGGCCCGCTAGGGTGTGGTATTGGGCAGGGCGCTGGCTTCGCTTACGCACTACAGTATCTTGATCACCAACCCCATCGCTGGGTGTATGTTGTGACAGGTGATGGGGAGCTCGATGAGGGCAACAACTGGGAATCAATTATGTTTGCGGGCAAATACAAACTGAGTCAGCTCGTTGTATTTGTTGACAGGAATAATATTCAGATTGATGGGCCAACCGAGGATGTAATGCCACTTGAGAACTTGCGAGCCAAGTGGGAAGCATTCGGCTGGCATGTGCAGGAAATCGATGGTCACAACATCGACAGCATCATCGACGCAGTGGGTATGGCAAAGGCTATTGAGAACCGACCAAGCTGCATTATTACCCATACAATTCCTGGTAAGAACGTTGAGTTTATGGAATATGACTATAAGTGGCACGGTATTCCGCCTAACAAGGATCAGGCAAGAGAGGCATTAAAAGAACTGCGCACCATGGGCGGTAGAATACGAGCGGAGCACGAATAATATGAACTATCCACTAAACGACAAATTGTTCACAGATACCCCAGATATTGAGCCGACTCGAGCAGGTTTTGGACGTGGCTTGAAATCGGCTGGTGAAGCCAATCCAAACATCGTTGGTTTATGTGCTGACTTAGTAGAAAGCGTTCAAATGCATTTATTTGCCGAGGCATTTCCTGATCGTTATATTGAGGTAGGTATTGCAGAGCAAAACTTGCCAATTATTGCTAGTGGGCTCGCACTAGCAGGTAAAATACCTTTCGCAGCAAGCTATGCAGCGTTTAGCCCGGGCCGAAACTGGGAGCAAATTAAAACCACCACCGCTTTGAACGAGCAACCCGTAAAAATGGTGGGCGCACACAGTGGATCAACTGTTGGGCCCGATGGCGCAACACACCAAATGTTTGAAGATATCGCACTGATGCGAGTGATGCCAAATATGGTTGTGGTTTGCCCGGGCGATAGTGTGGAGGCTGAAAAAGCAACGAAAGCAATCGCTGAGTATCCAAGCGCATGCTACCTGCGTATTGCGCGCGAGAAGACGCCGATTTTTTCTACTCCCGATAGTCCTTTTGAGGTAGGCAAGGCATATGTTTTGCGCGAAGGAACCGATGTGACGATTCTGGCAACCGGCATTGAAACGCCCTATGCGTTGAAGGCAGCCCAAACGCTGGCTGAACAAGGCGTAAAGGCTGAAGTAGTGCACGTGCCAACAGTGAAGCCCTTAGACGAAGCGACAATCATTGCATCAGTAAAAAAGACAGGGCGGGCAGTGAGCTGTGAAGATGCCCAAGCAGCTGGTGGGTTTGGTGGCGGAATCGCCGAACTATTGTGCGATAAAATGCCCGCACCACTGCTAAGAATCGGTGTAATGGACCGTTACGGTGAATCGGGTGCTCCGCTTGAAGTTCACCAAAAGCTTGGTTTAGCAGATGATACTATTGCGCAGCGCACAAAAGCATTTGTTGATTCACGACCGCAATATAAAGCTGGCTTCTAGTTGTTTCATCGTCTATAAATTTACTAGTGCATCAACAGTGAATGCGCTATACTGTATAACAGATAAGCGTAACAACTTTAGGGGGCTTGGACATATATGGGACTGACAATAGCTGAAATTCGAGACAGGACACTGCGCGCTCGACACTTGATGCAAAGAAGTCGCCAGCAAGGATTTGCGGTGGGTGCATTTAATATTGACAATCAAGAAACGTTAATTGCTGTATGTAAAGCAGCGCAAACGCTGAATGCACCAGTGCTCGTGGAAGTGAGTGATGGTGAAGTAAAAGCATTAGGTCTTGAAAACATTCGCGACATGGTGGATAACTATCGTGACGAGTATGGGATTGAGATATACATTAACCTCGACCATAGCCCAACCGTTGAAGACTGCAAACGAGCGATTGACGCTGGTTTTGAGTTCATTCATATTGATATTAGCCAAGCGAACCATGATGCAAGCGAAGAAGAAATCATTGCGAAAACGAAAGAAGTAGTTGAATATGCAAGGTTTACCGGTGCATTGGTAGAAAGTGAGCCGCACTACTTTGGCGGTAGTAGCAACCTACATACTGAAGAGATTAACTACGAGGAAATTAAAAAAACCTTTAGCACACCTGAAGGTGCAAAGTCATTCCAGGACGCAACGGGGATTGACACCTTTGCAGCGGCAATTGGTAATTTGCACGGAAAGTACCCTGTTCCTAAGGAACTTGATTTAGACTTGCTCGGACGGATTCGCCAAGCACTTGATTGCCAAATTAGTTTGCACGGTGGTTCAGGTACGCCACTCCACTACTTTGAGGAAGCGGCAAAAATTGGGGTCAGTAAAATTAATATCAACAGTGATATGCGCGTCGTATTCCGTGAAACACTTGAAAAAGTATTGCGTGACAACCCAAGCGAATATGCTGTTGTTAAGTTGATGCCTGAAGTGTATGGTGCTGTACAAAAGGTTGTAGAGGAAAAAATCACTGCTTTTGGGAGTGCAGGAAAGGCTGTTCGCTAGTGGTAAAAATACTTAGTATAGGTAAGGCCACGCAAGACGTATTCTTGAAGAGCGATGAGTTTGACCCGCACAAAGAAGGAAAGCATGTGTACACCCACTTACCGCTTGGCCTCAAAATGGAAGTAGAGGATGTGACGTTTAGTACTGGCGGTAATGCAACGAATGTTGCGGTAACACTGGCACGCCAAGGGGTTGATGCAAGCTATATGTGGGCATTGGGGCATGACCCGGCAAGTAATACGATTCTTCAGGCGCTTGATGACGAGGGTGTAGATACTTCGCAAACGGTGCAAGATGAAAAATTTCAATCAGGTTATTCGGTTATTATGATTGCGACGAATGGTGAGCGAACGATATTGAATCACCGTGGGTATGCAGGTGGTAAGCATCCAAAGTTGAACTATGATGCTATTGCTGGTGTTGATTGGATTTATCCAACTTCTTTGGGTGAAGGCGGCTTGCCATTGCTTCGTCACATTATTGACGTAGCAGAAAAGCATAACGTAAAGGTGATGCTCAACCCGGCTGGGCCAGAGCTGGCCGACCCAAAGCGGCTTAAGAGTCTTTTGGACAGCGTTGATGTACTCTGCTGCAACAAAGAAGAAATGGCGATGATTGTTGATGGTAGCACCTGTGAAGAACTAGCGCTACACGCGCTACATTACGTGCCTGTTGCCATCGTGAGTGATGGACCCAATGGGGTTGTAGCGACGGATGGCAAGACGATTGTTCGTGCAGGAATGTACGAAGATGTGCCGGTGGTGGATAGGACGGGGGCAGGCGACGCATTTGCAAGTGGCTTCTTAAGCCAGTGGTGCCAAGGTAAGTCACTCAAAGAGTCAATTATTTTTGCGAGTGCCAATAGCACAAGTGTTGTGACAAAAATTGGCGCAAAGGCTGGAATCTTGCATAAAGGGGTGCGTTTACACGAAATGCCAATCCATGAGCGCGTGGTAAACCCCAGGGAGGTACAGTAATGGCACGGTACTTGCAGCAACTTCTTGATGCGAAGGAGCCAATGTTTAGCACGACACTTCGGCAGCTTGAGTCGATGACGGGTAATAAAGGTGTTGATGTAGCGTATATTGCTGATATTACAACCCGTGCCCACGCGGTGATGCGAAGGCTTGGCCTAGACCCGGGCGATACAACCGAAATTGAGCTGTATCGGGCACTTAACGCACATGCTGGTGACCGTGAGTTATATTCGAATACCGACGACGTTGGGTTATCGTACGCAGGGAGGGTTATATCGTTTAATTACGATGATATTCGCGAAAATGCCACAAGAACATATGAACAACGTACGACGATGCACATGAAATGCCAGCTGCAACATGGGTTAATGGCGCGCTACGTTGCAGCAGATGGTGATGATGAGGTAACAATCGAAGAGTTGGTATCGCAGGCGGGTATGGATGTATGTGATATGACTGACTACCATGAACACAAAGTACAAGAAGGGCTTGATGGCCAAAAAAAGCCACCCTATGTTTTGTGTATTGGTGATATATTTACCGATGTATTTATAAAATTGCTTGAAGATGAAGCACGAATCGATACTGACGAAGATGGAAGTAAACGACTAAGCCTACCTTTTGGCAGTAAGCCGCCGTATGAAAAGGCAGATGTTGTAACGAGCGTAGGGCCGTCGCCCAACGCTGGCGTGTCGTGCGCGCGGCTTGGCCTACGAGTTGGGATGATGAGTTGGTTGGGCGATGACCAGGTGGCACAAGACTCAATTCAGTATATGACGAGTGAGAAAATCGACACCACACCGCTCATTAAGCAGAAGAATACACCCAGCAATACTTACTATGTACTGCGTTATGGCGCCGATAGGACAATTCTAGTAAAGAATGAGGCATACGATTACCGATGGAAAGAACCAGCGACAACTCCGGATTGGATATACTTGTCGCTTATTAGCTCCGATAGCTGGCATTTGCATCAAGATATGCTTGAATATTTGGGCGCTCACTCCGACATAAAGCTGGCTTTTCAGCCTGGAACATTCCACTTTAAGTGGGGAGTTGAAAAGCTAAAGAAAATTTACGAGCGGTCGTATATTGTAGTAATGAATCGTGAAGAAGCGGTCGAGGTCATTGGGGGGTCTTATGATGATGTGCGCGGACTTGCTGATGGGCTCCATGAGCTAGGACCAACTGTTGTCGTTATCACGGACGGCCCCAATGGCTCCTACGCGCTGCATGACAATACGCTCTACAAAGTACCTAACTATCCTGATCCGGCTCCTCCACTTGATAGAACAGGAGCGGGCGATGCATTTGCAAGCACAATTGTTGCAGCCTTGGCTCTTGGTGAAACGATCGATACAGCCCTTACCTGGGCACCGATTAACAGTATGAGTGTGGTGCAGCAGCTTGGTGCACAAGCGGGATTACTCCCAAGAGCGGAAGTTGAAAAGTATATAAACAATGCCCCTGACTGGTATAAGGCTGAGGAGGTGAGAGAATGAGATATCAAATATGTGTATCGGGTGCTGCGGCTGGTGAGACGGTGGGTGATTCCCACGATCAAGCATTCGCGCTTGGTGCAGAAATCGCGCGGGCTGGCAAAACATTGCTAACTGGCGCCACCGTTGGTTTACCGCACTATGCAGCAATGGGGTTTGTAAGTGTCAAGAATAGCAAGGGAAGCTCTATTGGCTTTAGTCCCGCTAGCTCGTTTCGTGAGCATGTAAGTACGTACCGTCTGCCAACAAAAGAGTTTGATTACATTAATTTTACTGGCATGGAGTATGTCGGACGTGATGTACACCTCGTACGGAGCTCGGATGCTGTCATCACCGTCGGCGGTCGTATGGGTAGTCTACACGAGCTTGCAACAGCACTTGAAAGCCGAAAAGTATGTGGTGTGTTGTTGGGAAGTGGCGGTTTGGCCGACTATGCGGCGACACTTCTTAAGCATATTGAGGCACCGGGCGGTAAAGATGTCATCTATGATACTGATCCCAAGAAGTTAGTGGCAAAAGTAGTTGAAGCGCTGGATAAAAAATACGCTGATTTTCATGACCCTGGTACCTATCGGGAATCGAATGATTCATCGATACCCATGAAGCGTGCAGGCTGAGAAGATAGTATAATAGAACGGTGAGCAACTTTCGCCTATCTTCGAAGTACCAACCAACTGGTGATCAGCCAACGGCAATTGCCTCATTGCTAGAGGGCCTTGATAGTGGTAAACGAGAGCAAACACTTTTGGGCGTAACAGGAAGCGGTAAAACGTTTACGATGGCAAACATTATTGCTAAGCGTAACGCACCTACCCTTGTATTGGCGCACAACAAAACACTTGCCGCGCAACTGTTTAGTGAGTTTAAAGCGTTCTTTCCTGATAACGAAGTACATTATTTTGTAAGCTATTTTGATTACTATCAGCCGGAGGCATATATTGCGAGCAGTGACACCTACATTGAAAAGGACTCTGCGATTAATGAAGAAATTGATCGATTACGGCATGCGGCGACGAGTGCGCTATTGACCCGTCGTGATGTAATTATTGTTGCGAGTGTAAGTTGTATTTATGGTATTGGCTCGCCAGATGATTATAGCGACATGTCAATTCGCATCAAGGTAGGTGAGCGTCGTGTACAGGAAAAGTTTGTTCGTCAGCTTACAGACATTCAATATCACCGCAATGATATTGATTTTGGCCGAGGAACATTTAGGGTTCGCGGCGATGTGGTAGACGTGTTTCCTGCCGGAAGTAACACAGCATTTCGAATTGAGTTTTTTGGTGACGATGTGGATCGAATTACCAACATTGATCCGCTGACGGGTGAGATTCTTGGTGAGCCGACGAGCGTTAACATTTTCCCAAGTAGTCACTATGTGACACCAAAAGAAAAGGTGCTCCGTGCGATTGATGGTATCAAGCAGGAATTTGAAGAACGTTTGGCGTATTTTGAGCAACACGATAAGCATCTTGAAGCCCAACGATTGAGCCAGCGAACAAAATTTGACCTAGAGATGCTCGAAGAAACTGGTTTTGTAAAAGGTATCGAAAACTATAGCAGGTATTTAACAAACCGTGAACCCGGGGAACAGCCGGCAACATTGCTCGACTATTTCCCAGATGATTTTTTGTTATTTGTCGACGAAAGTCATGTCACCTTGCCGCAAGTGCGAGGTATGTATAACGGTGACCGTGCCCGTAAAGAGATATTGGTTGAATATGGTTTTCGTTTACCCAGTGCCCTTGATAATCGGCCCTTGCGGTTTGATGAATTTGATAAACACATTCATCAAGCAATCTATGTCTCGGCTACCCCAGGTGAGTATGAGCTGAGTCATTCACCCGAACCCGTTCAACAAATTATACGCCCTACCGGCTTGCTCGATCCAGCAATTGATGTTCGACCGATTGATGGGCAGATTGATGATTTGATTGCAGAAATTCGCGATCGAACCGCTAAACGTCAACGTGTGTTGGTCACCACGCTTACCAAGCGCATGGCCGAAGATTTGAGCGCGCATTTGGTGGAATTGGGTATGAAAACCGCCTATATTCATAGCGAGGTAGACACGCTAGAACGTGGTGACATTTTGCGCGATCTGCGTATGGGTGTGTATGACGTGCTGGTAGGCATTAACTTGCTCAGAGAGGGGCTCGACCTTCCCGAGGTCAGCCTTGTGGCAATTATTGACGCAGATAAAGAAGGATTTTTGCGCAGTGAGGGTTCGCTGATACAAACAATCGGACGTGCGGCGCGTCATGTTGAGGGTGCGGTTATTATGTATGCGGACACAATCACACGAAGCATGCAAGCGGCAATTGATGAAACGAATCGCCGCCGTGAAATTCAAGAGGCATACAACCTAGAGCACGGCATAACCCCCCGTGGTGTTGATAAGGCGATTGACGAAGGACTGAGGGCGATTATTCCGCAAAAAGAAGACACGAAAGAAAAACTGAATCTGAATAAGATTCCAAAAGATGAATACGCGAGTCTTGTGAAGGACTTGACGGGGCAAATGAACCTTGCAAGCGCTAACTTGGAATTTGAACGTGCCGCTGAACTACGCGATTTGATAGCGGAAATAAAGGCTAAAATGTAATGAGCAGGCTGCGGGTTGTTACATGGAATGCCGAGGGAATGTTCGTTGAAGGGACAAAAACCCGACGAGCAACGCCGCATAAGGCACTTTCAGTTTTGAAACGACTGAATGCAGATATTGTTGTCATTCCTGAGTTTGGGGTTATTAATAAGCTGGAGGAGCGGGTGAGTGTTGCAATACGTGCTCTTGGCTATACGGTGAACCTTATGCCCTACGATGACTCGCGCGCACCTGGCTTGGGCCTTGCGGTATTGAGTCGGCTGCCAGTGGAAACCACGCATATTCACCAGCTGGGTAAAGCTGGACGTAAGTTTTTTGAGGTAGTATGTCGAGATGATGACAATCGGAGGCTGCATATAGTTGGCGTTCACCTTGACGATCGAACTGAATCACTTCGAATGGAGCAAGTTGCTACAGTTGTTGAGGTCATTAACCAGCATTCCATAGATCGCGTGGTTGCACTGGGAGACTTTAATGCTATGCACGAAAACGCGTGGTTTGCAAAGTTTGCTCGGTCTCGAACCGCAGGTTTAGGCACAAAGCTTGTGCGACACCCATTGATAGTCAGCATGGCAGAGCGGGTGCAGGAAATGGCAGCGGGTACGACAGTAGAGTATCTTTTGGCCCACACAACGCTTCATGATCTTGATACTGGGCGAAAACGTACCATTAGTGCAAAACAAGCTGGGCTGGAGTGGATGCCCGCAGTACGACTTGCAAAAATCGATTGGATGTTTGGCTCAAAACACTTTAGTACAGTAGATTATAGGGTTTTGAACGATGTTGGTTCTGACCATCGTCCAGTTATTGCGACGCTTGACTACGCATAGACTATTGTAATTAGCAGGAATTATGTTAAAATATATCATGTGTTGTGTCATTTGACACGCTGTACCTACGATCAACGACAAGGATGGTGATTCTGTGTGTCGCGAGAAGCGCTGACGCAGCTCCGGGCCGAACTAGATTCGGCACGCCGTAAACGGGACGGAGCCCGTTGGCGCGTATCCCAGATCCGTGCTGAAGCACAGGACCTTGAGGAGCAGGCACGAGGTTATCAGGCGCAGGCAGATGCCGCGCAGGAAAACCACGACAAGAAGCAGCGACTGGCAAACCGTTCCTACCGCGCTAATCAAGGCGAGAAGGCTCGGCGACGGGTGGCCAGGCGAAATGCGTATGGAGCAGAAGCTCGCTTGGCGAGAGAAGTGCGTGATCGGCTGAACGCAGATGCGCGAGTTCTCCAAGAGAGAGCAGAGATCCTTAGCCGCGAGCTGGGTCTTGCCGCGCTCAACCTTGAGTACGTCGTCGCTCGTCATCATCTGATGGAATGGATTGCGGCTAACGAGGACGAGACGGACAAAGCTCAGAAGGCGGAGTATTGCCGCAGTGCCAACATCCCCCCGTTCTACGAGGATGAGCACGTGCGGTACTACACCGATTTCGACACTCACGGCCAAGTTGTGGCGGTCCACCTGTTCTATGGGGGGAGTGTTTCGCCCACTGGACAGGGAGAGTCGCCCGACGGACTAGGCCATGCCCATCACCAACTGGAGAGGATCGACAATCGTCTGGATCTGACGTTCGCACGATACCTTGATGGAAGCATCTTCCGTCTTGGCTCTGCTGACGCTGAGTAAGACCCCTGAACTCCGGGTCTCGTGCGGATTACGCGCTAGCCCCGGAGTTTTTTCTATTCCTGTGATAAAACAATCACACCAAATGCCGGAAGAGCAATCGTGGTCATCTCGCCTTCGATAGCCGTTACTGCATCGTAGGTGAGTTCTCTAAAGTCTTTGCTGTAGCCCTGCCAGCTGCTATTAAAGCGGACGGACCATGTGCCAGGCCGCGGCAGGTAGAGCTGATAATTGTGAAGCTCCTGTTTGCCGAAGTTAACAATTACTAATACGTCATCTTTGGGGCCACCCAAGTTCCAGCGGTGATAGCCAATCACAGCGTTCACGTCGTCTTGGTGGAAAATGGCGGTTGATTCACCCTGAAGGCCTCGAGTGTTATCGTAGCGGTTGAGTCGTAAATCAATGAGATGGCGATGGGCAGTAACCAGCCCACTGTACTTAACAGCGTTCTCCCAGTCTAGCTCTTGCCAGTCATTAAACGCGCCCTCCTGAACGAACTCGGCACCTTGCAGTAGCATAGGGATGCCTGGCCCTGTAAGAGTAATGGCATCGGCGAGCAATGCCTCTTGACGTGCGTATAAGCTGCTGGCATCGGCAGGCGTTACAGCCTGGTTTAAACGCACCGAACCATTAGCTGCAGTATCGTGAGAATCGCTAAATATGACACGCTCAAAGGCGTTGCCATTATACTTGCGAAGCAGCTCTCGATTAATGTCACTCAGGGTTTGAGGGTAATTATACGTAAGCCCCAGCGCACTGCGCAGCGCATGTGGGAAGCCAAGCTCCCACTGGGCGTCAAAGCCCGCACCACTATCGTGGCGAGACTTAGTGATATATTCGGTACATGAAAAATCCTCCGCAATAACAAGCGCCCCTGGGTTGATTTTGTGTGCAAGGGTTGTAATGTCTTGCATGAGCTGCCACGCATCGGGCAGATCATGCTCGGGGTCATTGGGGAAGCCCTCAGTATTGCGCATATAAATAGTACTATCAATCCGTAAGCCATCAAGCCGATATTCATTGAGCCACATCGTTACGTTATCAAGAATAAACTGGCGCACCTCAGGGCGGCCATAGTCAGGACGTCCGCCCCACGGAGTGTCGCCCCTATAGTCATTGTAGAAATAAATTCCTCCCCGGCCGTTCTCGCTCCATCCATCAAATTGCCATAAATCAGTGTCGCCATAAAAATGGTTGTACACAACATCGAGTATGACGCCTATCCCACGGCTATGACACTCTTTGACGAACTGCATAAGACCATGCCGACCGCCAAGCATGCTTTCGACACTAAAAATGTGGTTCGGTGCATACCCCCAGCCGTTGCTATAAGCCATACTGGTCACGGGCATCAGCTCAACCATATTGATACCCAAATCGCGTAAGTAATCGAGCTTATCGATGGCAGTGGTAAAAGTGCCGGGTGTACTGGCATCGACACGATTAAACGTACCAATATGCAGCTCATAGATAATTTGTTGCTCTTTGGGAATGGGCATAAACATGTCGTCGCCCCAATCGAACGCATTGTCGACCACGACTGAAAAACCTTTATCGCTACTAGTAATTGCTCGTGCTCGTGGATCATTTTTGTGCAGAATTGTTCCGTCTTGGGTTTCAATAACGTATTTGTAGTTATGTCCTGCCTCAACATCTGAGAGCAGCACCGCCCAGTAGCCATCGTTCTCACTCTGAAGACCAATGGGACCATTGGGAGTAAACGTCCCTTCAATGGCAACACTTTTTGCAAAGGGTGCCCATACACGGAATTCCGCTCCACCCGCGTGGAGCGTAACGCCAAGTTTCTTTTTTACTTGGTGACTCATTACTTACCATTATGAAGCATAAGTGGAATAACACAAGTCTGAGGTAGGAGGTCACGACAGATATTGACTAAATGGTACATTGTATGGTATAATATACAATGGTTTTTCGGACCGTCTTTTGATGTACCGAAAGGCAGTCCATTCCCAATTCACTACACATGGAAAGAGGTGACGATAGTGTCACTATTTCGAAGACTGCTCGCCAGTCTGTTGGCCGTCATGGTGTTTGGTGGCGTTGTGGCCCTTGGGTCCGCGCCAGCCTATGCCGATGACCCTTCCTGCTCGCAGGTAGTGGTCGACGAAGCCAACATCCTGGGAAGCAGCAAGGCTTCGCTCGAAGCTGCTGCGCTCAAGCTGAGCGGTGCAGACGTGCATGTCGTGACGGTTCAAACCTTCGGGTCCAGCCCGTCCTTCACCGACTACATGGTCGGGCGCGTCAAGCAATGCTCTGGCTGGATGAACTCTGGGAAGACTGACTTCAAATCCAACTTGCTGCTGTTCGCAGTCAGCGTGTCGGAACGCAAGGTCTACTTCACCTACGGCTCCAGCTACAAGCAGTACTTCGACGATGGCGCCAATCAGAACGCGGTGCGCTCAGCCATGGGCGCCCAGTTCAAGAACCAGGCGTGGCCGGAAGGCTTCGTGGATGGCATGGCGGCTGCCCAAGGCGTGTTGAGCGCACCGGTGTCCAAGCCGGGTAGCGCGCAATCGCCGACACAGGTCATGAACAACATCGACCTCAGCTGGCTGAAGTGGGTCTTCGGAGCCATTCTGCTGCTGGGGCTAATTGTGGCCGGGGTGTTCTATGGCAACCGTTGGGTGCAGGCCAACAACCTGCGCAAAGCGGCTCGCCAGAAGGCACTTCGTGCGGCTGATGCCGTAACGCGTTTGCTGCAGCCCCTGGGCGACCAGGCGCAGCAGGCTGCTCGCACGGCTGCCATCACTACCTACAGTAAGGCAAGTCCACAGGCTGCTAAGGAGCTCGCTGCTCTGAAGCAGAAGCTGGACAAGGTCTACGCTGCAGCAACACTCGGCGTTCACAATGTCGAGAGCTCCCGCGGAAACGCTGGTATGCAGCGCCTTTCTCTCCCCGAGTACGAGGAGTTGGAGGAGCGCTGGAACGATGTGATGGCGGATGCCGAGAAGGCCGATGATCTCGCTCGCGAGATCGATGCGTACGTCGCTAGCCTGAAGGAGCAAGTGGCCGAGATTCCCTCGCGGGTGTCGGCCCTGGTTCTCAAGGTGGGTGGCGTGTTCGAGTCGGTTGAAGGTCTTCGGCGCGACGGCTTCGATGTTTCGTCTTTGAATGACTCAGTCATGAAGGCGAATACTGATTTGGCTGCCGTGCAGAACCAAGACGCATCCATCGCGCTCCTGCCGCTCATCGCCAAGGCTGACAACTCTGCCGACGAGCTGGCCGATGCCCACGCAAAGCTGGCCGATGCAATTCGGTCGGTGGAACGGGGTGTTGCCCAGCTGGATGGAGCGCTGAAGAAGGCTCCCGAGCAGCTCTATGCAGCCCGGCGTGACTTCGAGGCGATTCGTACCAGCTACGGCGAGTCTTCGGCCCGTCCCGTTCTGGGCAACGGTACTGAGGCTGGGAAGCGGTTCACCGCCGCAACGCAGCTCTTGGATACTGCCAAGACGAACGCAGCAAAGGGCACCGAAAAGTGGAGCAAGGCTTCCAAGGCAATTGAGCAGGGCAACCAGCTCGTTGCCGAAGGCGTTTCGCTCCTCGAGGCCATCGCGTCTCGGCTCAAGCACCTCGGTGTCGCCAAAGCTTCGGCCAGTAGCGAGATCGAGGCGGCTCAGTCGGACATCGACAAGGCCAAGGCCTACATCGGGCAGTTCGACGATGACATCAAGGACAGTCTGTATGACGACCTGAAGAAGGCGGGTAAGACCCTCGACGAGGCGCGTGAGCTCCTCGCCGTGGACAAGCCTGACTACCTGAAGGTTGTCGAGAAAGCGCTCGAGGCCAATTCGTACGCCGATCGCATCTACGCGG
>DDEW01000020.1 GCA_002336935.1 Candidatus Saccharibacteria bacterium UBA1944 | reverse complement strand
CCAGAAACAGCCGCGCATGCGGCTGTTTTGCTTATGCTATAATTTCTTTATGAGTACACGAAAGGCGAATGGTTTCACTGTCGTAGAGCTTCTAGTGGTGCTAGTCATTATTGCTCTGCTCGCAGGCATTGTCGCCTATAGCTCCCGTAGTATCCAAGCGCGCTCACGCAGCTCTACGGCAAGCTCAAACGCCGAAATGGTCATACGTAAAGCAGAGTCATGGCGCGCAGCGCTTGGTAGCTACCCTACCTATGCTCAGCTATCAACTGGCAAGATTAACGCTGGTGACGCTACACTAACAGGACCTGCTGAATCACGCATAACAGATGCCACAAACACGCTGTTAGATGCCGCGACCTCAACCCCAACCAACGAGCTCAAAACTGCCTATCGCGCCTGCACAACGGGTGCGCAGGCAGAATGGTACGACGATATTTCTAGCACGGTCAAGTACATCGGTGTAGGTGGTGCTAGCTCTACTGCCGCGTGCAGCTAAGCACGGCGTTTGCGAAAGCCATACAACAAACCAATGAGCACGGCCACTAGCCCTGCTAATAACCATACGATATTTCGGCGAGTCATTCTGAATACTGTATTTTTGGTACACTTAAAAATCTTGCAAGAACGTTCGAACTTCGTCTTTTAGCTTTGCTAATTGAGGTTCGTTTTCCCTATTATCTATCGCCTGTTTCATCCACTCGGCAATTTGAGACATATGCTCTTCGCGAAGGCCGCGAGTAGTAAGCGCAGGCGTGCCAAGCCGAATACCACTAGGCCTATACATTGGCAGTGGGTCATCGGCTACTGCATTTGCGTTAAGAGTGAGGCCTATTTTGTCCATAGCTTCTTCCGCTACCTTACCGTCGATGCCAAAACTCTTATACACGTCAGCGAGAATCAAATGGTTGCTCGTACCACCCGTGACAAGTTGAAACCCTCGCTTATGCAGTTCATCGGCTAGCGTCTTAGCATTCTTTACAATTTGTGCTGCATACGTAGCAAACTCTGGCCTCAGCGCTTCACCAAAGGCAACAGCCTTGGCAGCAATCGTATTCATATGCGGGCCGCCTTGCATACCAGGGAATACTGCTCGATCAATAAGCGTTGGGATATTTTGCAGTGTCTTTTCAGGGGCTTTAAGCGGGGTGCTCACGGTGCCCATGCTTAGTATCAAGCCTCCGCGTGGACCGCGAAGTGTCTTGTGTGTTGTGGTAGTCATTACATGAAACCCATAGTCAAGCGGATTGGCCGCCACACCACCAGCAATGAGCCCCGCAACATGAGCCATGTCTGCCATAAGTAACGCGTCAACCTCACGCCCAATCTCGACAAACTTTGCAAAATCAAGCTCACGCGGGTATGCACTGTAGCCAGCAAGAATAATTTTTGGTTTATGTTTTAATGCAAGCTCACGAAGTTCATCATAGTCAATTTCACCAGTAGACGGGTCCTTCATTTTGTAACGAATGAAATTGTACAGGTGAGCACTCCGCGTCACTGGCGAGCCATGCGTAAGGTGACCCCCGTGAGTTAAATCCATCGCAAGGATCGTATCACCCGGTTCGCACCATGCGCTATACACAGCCTCGTTTGCTGGTGCACCGCTATGTGGCTGTACATTCGCATGATTGGCGCGAAACAATTGTTTAGCGCGATCAATAGCGAGCTGTTCGACTTTGTCGGTAAATTCTTGGCCGCCATAGTAACGCTTGCCGGGGTAACCCTCGGAATACTTGTTAGTAAATACGCTACCCAGCGCTTTGAGCACAGCAGTGCTGACGTAATTTTCACTTGGAATAAGCTCAAGGCCATTTTGCTGGCGCGCCTCCTCGCCTGCTATAAGTTGTGCAACAATATCATCATTCATATATACATCCTTATTTATTGGTTGATAGTAATTGTTGCAAAGTGTTAGATCATAGGGGTATTATAGCACATAACTATAGTTGACTGTATATCATAACAGGTATACTATATAGCTATGAGTACAGCAAAATATTTACGCAATATTGGTACACTAATACAAGAAACTCGCCAAGCTCGCGGTATGACGCAAGCAGAATTGGCGTCAGCGCTCGGCACAAGCCAAAGCGCGGTTAACCGTATTGAGAAGGGCGGACAAAATATCAGTCTTGAGATGATTGCACGAATTGGCGAAGTGCTAAGTAGTGAAATCGTCCGCATTAACCGAAGTGGTAAAACTAATTTTTTGATTAGTGGTGGTCGAGAACTCAAAGGCGAGATAGAGGTCAAAACCAGCAAAAATGCAGCAGTCGGCCTATTGTGCGCGAGCTTACTGAACCAAGGTAAAACAACACTTCGACGCGTCGCACGCATCGAGGAAGTAAACCGAATTATTGAAGTACTCGAAAGTATTGGCGTGAAGTGCCGCTGGCTCGCAAACAATGATCTAGAAATCACTCCGCCAAAGCGCCTCAAGCTAGAAGAAATGGACATTGAGGCTGCTATGAAAACACGGACTGTTATTATGTTCCTCGGTCCCCTCTTGCACCAATATAGTAAATTTAGTCTACCATTTGCGGGTGGTTGCAACCTGGGGGCTCGAACTGTTGAACCGCACATGACAGGCCTCGCACCATTTGGGCTACACGTTGTTGCCGCCACCGACAAATACTTTGCTACGAGCCACAAAAAAGAAGTTGATCATGCCATTGTGCTCACCGAGCGCGGCGATACGGTGACTGAAAATGTTGTCATGGCAGCGGCGCTTTACGACGGTGAGGTGACCATTCGCAATGCCAGTCCCAACTACATGGTGCAAGACGTTTGTTTCTATTTGCAGAAACTTGGAGTAAAAATTGAAGGTATTGGTACAACAACTCTCAAAATTCATGGCGTAAAAAGCATCAACAAAAATGTGGAATATTACCCAAGTGAAGATCCTATTGAGGCTATGAGCCTTGTGGCCGCTGGAGTTGTCACTGATAGTGAGATCACGGTCAAGCGGGTGCCGATCGAATTTATGGAACTTGAAATGGCGCTTCTTACAGGTATGGGACTAGAGTACACCATGTCTGAAGAATACCCCGCACGCAACGGTAACACTCGACTCGTTGATATCGCCCTAAAAAAGAGCAAGCTTATCGCGCCAAAAGACAAGCTGCACAGCATGCCCTTTCCTGGGGTCAATATGGATAACCTACCATTCCTTGGCCTCATCGCCACCGTAGCTGAAGGACGCACCCTAGTACATGATTGGAGTTACGAAAACCGAGCGATTTATTTTACCGAACTCACAAAGCTCAACGCAAAGATTGAAATGGTTGATCCGCATCGTGTATACATTACTGGCCCTACTAAATGGAAGCCTGCAGATGTCGTGGCACCACCCGCCCTTCGCCCTAGCGTAGTGGTGATGCTCGCAATGCTCGCAGCACCTGGCAAATCCGTACTTCGCGATGTTTATTCAATTAATCGTGGCTACGAGGACTTTGCCAATCGCTTGAACACCATTGGTGCCGAAATAGAAACAACCTGGGAATAAATGTCCTTAAAATAAAATATCTCTACTTACATAGAGATATTTTATTTGGTGCGGGTGGGGGGAATCGAACCCCCGTCCCAAGTTTGGAAAACTTGTATACTAACCGTTGTACTACACCCGCGAATCACTCGTTATTGTACTATACTCATGCGGTATAATAAACCCATGGGACTATTCGGTTCACGTTTCAACAAACCAGATAATGGCACTATTCATTCCAGCGGCATTGCAGCTGCTGGCAGCTCAACCTTTGGCAGCACAAGTGCTGAAAGCTTTTCAACTCGCCAGCAAATCGATAAGAATCGCACGCTTGTCAAACGATTCCAAGATGCTACTATTCACACCTCTTACCGCGACCATGCATTTCAAGTAAGAAGTAAAACGGGACCCCTCCAGCAGGCATCCACAGGTTCTTCTGATACAGCCCAGCAGGTGCATACTACTCGTACCGGAAAGGCAGCGACGAGCCGTATAGATGCATCAGTACCTGGCGGTACCCCACAACAGCAAGATCATCACGGCCATCGACGCCACACCACTCGTACCGGAAAGAGCGCCAGCAGCCGCATTGACATCGTTAAGCCAACACGCCAAGGCTTTAACGCCGGTGAACATGCAAATGCTGCACCAGCAAACAATCCAAATCCATCACCAAACGCTTACAAAATCGAACGCCCCACTTTTGGCACCAGCTACAAAGAGCCAAGTTCACGCGGCTTTAATCCGTATTCTTAAAAACTACTGACAAGATAGGGGTTATCTGGTACAATTACATACGACATTCATGGCGGATGTAGCTCAGTTGGTTAGAGCGCTGGTTTGTGGCACCGGAGGCCGTGGGTTCGAACCCCATCATTCGCCCCATATTAAAACTCTTACTTTTTGGTAGGAGTTTTAATATGGGGTATGGCGCGGGCTTTTCGAACTGACGTCTGAGACCGGGGACAAGGAGCGACGGTTATCGCTCTGTAAGCCAACGTTACAGATGAGTTGCACTCATTTGCTCGACTCGAAGGGTCGCGGAACGTGACCAAAACCCATCATTCCTCTCATATAACTCCCAGTCATTTAGGCCAGTATTATGTATAGCGTATGATCGTTAAGTAAATTTATACAAAGAATATAAACACTAAAACAATCAGCGCGCTCATGAGTGCGAAAAAGCGCGGATCGTGCTTAAAACGGCGAACGGCGCCAATCATAGCCCAAGACGCAGCAAAATAACAAGGAATATTTTGAACAGTGGTAACATGCCATAAGTCTGGTGGAGTATAAAAGTAAATTAGTTTGCCAAATGCCCATAGCCACACTAGGTTGGCGAATGTTTCAAGTAGTAACGACTCTATGGCAAAAATACTGGCCAATTTCCATCTTTTTAAGCCCGGGTGCTTTTTATCAAGTGCAATTTGTACCCAGTATATATGCAGCCCGTACATTGCCCACAAAACAATCGAATACATTGATGTATACGCATTATGTACGGGCAAATGTTGATAGTACCATAGGGGTTTGCCGAACAAGGCGTTGTAAATTGTTTCTACAAATACTTCGCCGAATACGCCTATCAGCACGGCGGCACTAATATAAATGACTGCCGGTTTATTTATTTTTAGCCACTGTTTTGCATACCAACAGTCTAGCAAGTACACGATAGCTGCTGTGCCAAGCGTTACGACTACAACATTCAAAAATGATGTTGCCAGCATATTATTCCCAGGTAGTCTCTATTTCGGCACCAACAGAATTTAGGCGGTTGGCAATATCTTCGTAGCCGCGGTTAATGCTGTATACATCGCGCAGTACAGATTTGCCGGGCGCAGCCAGCATGGCAAGTAAAATTACCACACTGGGCCTTAGGGCGGCCGGGGCTGTAATGTCGGCAGATTTCCATTTGGAGGGTCCGCTAATAAATACGCGGTGGGGGTCTACCATCTCTACTGTGGCGTTCAGTTTAGAAAGCTCGGTAAAGTAAATGGCTCGGTTTTCGTAGCTCCAGTCGTGAATCAGCGTGCGGCCGGTTGCAACAGTGGCGCACAAGCCCAAAAATGGCAGGTTGTCCATGTTAATGCCAGGGAATGGCAGGGCATGGATTTTATCTTTAGCAGCATGTAAATCTGACTTTTTAATGGTTAAATCGACGAGCCGTGTGTGGCCGTTACGGGCGGCATATTCATCTGTTTGCGAATATTCTAAGCCCATGTTGGCAAGCGTGGCTAGCTCGAGCTCCATAAACTCAATTGGCACGCGTTTTATGGTAAGTTCAGACTTTGTAACAATTGCTGCCGCAACAAAACTCATGGCCTCTATGGGGTCTTCGCTGGGGTAATATTCTACGGCTTTGTTAATAGATTTTACGCCACGGATTTTAAGCACCGTCGTGCCAATACCCTCAATTTTTACGCCCAGTTTTTGCAAAAAGAAACAAACGTCCTGCACCATGTAGTTAGGACTGGCATTCCTAATAATCACCTCGCCATCATATAATGCGGCGGCCATAATAATGTTTTCGGTAACCGTGTCGCCGCGCTCGGTTAACACGATTGTTTTGGTGACTTTTTGCGGGGTGGCAACAACCGAGTAATAGTCGGTGTTAGGCTTAGCCTCTACGGATAATCCAAATGGCGCAAGGCCTACCATGTGGGGTTCTACGGTACGGGTGCCAATGCTGCAGCCGCCAGCGAAGGGCAGCTTAAACTCGCGGTATTGGTGCATTAATGGGCCCAAAAACATAATGACGGTGCGGGTGCGTTTGGCGG
>DDEW01000012.1 GCA_002336935.1 Candidatus Saccharibacteria bacterium UBA1944 | reverse complement strand
TTTCTTCGTTGACATTGAACACATATATTACTGGCTTTGCGGTAAGAAGATGAAGATCAGCAATCCATTCAGTGTGAAGATCTTTGAGCTCATTTAGTAACCGACCACTTTCTAACTCATGATTCAATGATTCAAGATAGGTGGCAATATCTTTTGCTTTCGGGTTGGCTTTAGCCTCCTTTTGCAGGCGTAGCAAACGACTCTCTATGGTTTGCATGTCGGCCAATGCGAGCTCGGTATTAATTGTTTCAATGTCGTGCTCAGGATTAATAGCATTCTCAACGTGCAATATGTCATCATTTTCGAACGCACGCACAATGTGCACAATAGCATCGCACTGGCGAATGTTTGCCAGAAACTTATTACCCAGCCCTTCGCCCTTGCTCGCACCAGCCACGAGCCCGGCAATATCCACAAACGTCACCGCTGCAGGGATTATCTTCTCGGCATTATACATTCTTCCAAGCATGTCGAGCCGCTTGTCGGGAACAGGAACAATACCAGTGTTAGGCTCAATTGTGGCAAACGGGTAATTGGCCGCCAAAATGTCATTGTTGGTCAGCGCATTAAAAAGGGTAGACTTGCCGACATTGGGAAGGCCGACGATTCCAATACTTAAACTCATAAAGACTAGTATATAACAGGGGTGAATAAAATAAAAATCAAAAAGGTCTACAATCAGAGGCCTGACGGCTTGTGGGGTGGTGTGCCTAGTGTTACCATAAGAGCTATGAGAGTAGTGGGTAAACGAATTATTCTTGCAGCGATTATCGCCCTTGTTCTTGCGGTAGGTGCTGGGGTATATGCATATTGGCAGGCTTCTCACAAAAACACTGTTATCCAGAAGAAGACAATCAAAGTTGACTCCATTACGATTACTCGCGTCTGTACAAATGCCATGGTCACGAGGGTGGGACAGGCGATTGCAGATAATGACATTCCTGCCATGCGCACGGTGTACGATGAGTTTAAGTCTAACCCGAGCTATACCGGCGATGCCACGTGCAACTATATTGCCACACGTTACTTCATTGCGACGGGCAATAGTGCTGAAGCGCGCAAGCACCTTGATGCGCTAAAACTTGGCATTAGTGCGGGTGATGTCATTAGCAAATCATTTAGCCCCCCGGCACAGCCAGTTGACGAGCTTGAGGCAATGGTTAAGGAGCTTTCGCTAATACAGCAGGGTAGTAGCGGTATGTCGACTTCTTCGTCTGAATTGGATGAAATAGACAAGAGGGGACCGCAGTGATGAAGCTGCGCATGCGCGGGCTAGTGGCGTTTGGTTTGATAGTAAGCAGCTTAGTGCAGGGAGGTGCTGCATCGGCACTTTATTCTGATGCCACCATTGAACGCGGCTTACTTAATGGTGTAGCAACGGCTCATGCATGGGATGCTGGGTGTTTCGAAAACATGCGATCTCGTGGATATAGCGCGCGTTTTATTAGTAGCGGCATGGGGGAGCTAAGAAACATCATTAACAGCGGCTCATCGTATGCGGAAGATACATGGTTATCAAAACGCGGGCAGGGAAATGCAGCGGTACCAGTGACGGTAACAGCGGGCACGACAAATTTACCGCTACAAATTAACGATGTCATATTTTTGTGTGGTCCACTTGTGAGCCCCGATCTTAACAGAGCAAGTGGCTGTAGCACTTCCATTTATGGTCGTCAGATTTTATATCAAAATGGTAGCGGAGGCACTCCTGCGAGTCGTTGGGTGGTGAATGACACTCAGGCTAACGATCGTGACCCAAATAATTTTGGTGCGGGGTGTATGTACCCAGCAAAGGCGTTCCAACGAACCCGAGTAGTTAGCCTCACTGTTGCAGCCGATTCTACGATTCCTGGCAGGGTGTCTGGAGGTCCTGGCGGTGATATGAATACCTGGCGAAATGAAAATAGTCGGTATTGGTTCGGAAATGCAGTGCCAATTAGCTTTATTCCAAACAACCCCATTGACTCCAGCGGCAGGATTCATATTGTCATGAGGTATAAGAAGTTCTCAGCGTATCACTCTACTAACGAGTGGGCGGCAACTAAAAACTGCAACGGCTCTGGTCCTTCCTATATATCGCGGGCATTGCTCGATATCAATAGGTGCGAAACGCTACAGACGGATCTATACATACGCATCGCTTTGGCAAGTGATTTTGTATTAACACCAAGCATTGCAATCAATAATCCTCGTGTTTCAACTTTTGGCGGTGTTGAGCGGGTGAGTCCATCGGTGACTAATAGCGGGCGTCTCAGCGCTGATAGGGATATTGACTGGCGAGTCACTCGTTTCGTATTAAATCCTGGGGCGAGCTATGGTGTCGTGGGCGGTTCGCGTGCCCCATGTGATGCCTTTACTGGGTTTCCGGCGAGCGGCTGCGTTCAATTGCGCAGCGGCATGGAGCGATTTGCCGCTGGAACCACCGCGCTCCCCGCGTTTGATGACAGTTTGGGTGAGTATGCTATTGGAACAAAGATTTGTTATTTTACATCAGTCAAGCCCTATAGATACAACATCGATGAGTGGCGCCACAGTACGCCACAGTGTGCGATTGTTGGCAAACAGCTTGCATCTCAATTCCAAGGCAATGATGTACGGGTTGGAAGCGTGTTCTTGGGGGCCGGCGTATCAACGGCTAAGATTGAAGGAATTGTACTTGCCACGCGCGATGGGTATAAAGGATCGTGGGCTGAGTATGCTGCTATTGCACCAGCTGCGATTGCATCGTTCTCATCTGGTTCAGGACTCGCCGTTAACGGAGCGACTCCGGCACAAGCTCAATGGAGCCGTTTGACGTTTAGTAACACAGCAGCAATTTACGGAAGGTTTGCAACGGCAGATAAGCTAGGCAACCAGCCCGATATGGCCACCTATTTTATGAGGACGGGGCTACAAGGTGTAGTGATAGATTCCGCGCCGGCTCCAGCCGGAGCTACGGTAAACAGTTTTGAGAGTAAGGTTATTTACCGACCCGGCGGAACCGTAGAGATTACCGGTAACATCATCAATAACGACAATGCCAATCTTCAAACAGTAGATAGCTTCCCGCAAATGGTCATTATCGCCCGTGACATTGCTATACGCTCGGGCGTGGATAGGGTGGATGCATGGCTTATCGCCAAAAAGGTTGGCGCAGTTGGTGGAACAATTAACACGTGTTCAGATGGGCCTGCTGCCCTGACAAATGCCACATGTAATAGGCAGCTCACAGTTACTGGTCCTGTGATAGCCGATAGACTGCTTCTCCGTCGGACAGCTGGTGATCATGGTGATCCAGCAGAAATCATCAATCTTCGCTCAGATGCCTATCTTTGGGCGCATCGGCTATCTGAAAAGAATGCTCGCTGGGATACAAAATACGTTGAAGAACTGCCTCCTCGCTACTAGCATAGTTCCTCGTGCCAGGGTACAGTTAATTGTAGAGATGGAAAGAGTACTATATACTTGTTTGTATGAAGCGTAAGCATTTATGGGTTGGCATAGCTATTCTAGTGGTCATTATAGTTGCCGGTAGCGCATACTGGTGGTATCGGACAACGCAATCGCAGCCTGATACCCAAAAAACGCCAACTCAGCAGAACACACAAATTGAGACAAATGCAATGCTTGATGAGCAACTAGTACGTGCAAACGAATACCCAGTTGGCTCAGACACTTGGCTGGAGTTAATGCTTAATCTTTCGATTACTGCGGCACAAAATGATGCATGTAGTAAGGCTCGTGAGTATTACGATACTGCCCGTAAGCAAGTTGCGCAGGGTCACCAAGCGTCGTTTGATGCTACCAAGGGAGTGCTTGATGAGAAATGTCGGCAGTAGGATAGGGCTGGTCACTGCGGCTGCTGTCATAGTGGCAGGTGTCGTTGGGCAATCGGCAGGAGCGTTAAGTCGGTTTGGGCCCGACCCAGGAGATATGGGCGGCGGTGCGGGGTATGTCACGGGGTATGTGCTTGCTGATCAGGGTTCTGCGATTAATACCCGTGTCATTACTATTCCGCTTTACTTTACCGATAATGCATCAAATCGCGTATTAACGATTCGTGACATTGATCTTTGCGATGATAGCCGAGATTCTGCCCCGGGTAGCGGAAATAATTATCGTGACACAGGGAGAAACGGAAGCAATACAGGAAGCGCCACTCGCTATAGCGGCCAAGTAATTACCAGTATTAGTGTGCCGGGTAACCCGACTGCAGCAAATGGCTATCCATCAACTTCTCGCACCTGCTATAGCAACGCCAGAACATTGGTTATTCCGGCATCGTCGATGGTGCTGCAGCCAGATATTAACGTGTACCGTGTGTTTGTGACCGCAGTTATGCCTGCGGGAATCACGGGTATTCAGAATCATTTTAACTTCGAGCTTAACAACGGTATTGTTGGTTACTCAAGTGCCGCAACAGCGCGTTCATTTGCAATTGCACAGTCCTACCCACCCAACAGGTATAAGCGGTATAGCTTGCCCTTCGCTCCATCATGCGATGTTGTTGGCTCGCAGCGAAATGCTATTGCTTTATATGATGATGATAATGGGACGGCGTTTGTGCAGCCAAATAAGTTCACTGTTTATTTGACACGTCAAAATATTGCCACAGGTGCGGTAAACAACGTGGCGATTCCATCGCGTGATATTACGGCGACACAAAAACAGGCTGTTGGTAACAATGGATGGGTGATAACGTCTGGCAACCAAACGAATGCGTATATATGGGCAAACTTTGAGCAGGGATACCGTTATTGGTTCGTGCTTGATTCGGTGTATGGCGTCAACTTGCTACAGTTTAGGCTCCCCTACGATAGCATTTATTCGCTGTATGGCTGTGCAGACTGGAAAATTACTGGTGCCACCAATAGCTCCAGTACTATTGCCTCACCTGACGATACGATTACGTGGAATCATACGCTTACTAAGGAGGGTAGCACGGCTGCGCCTGCCATTAATTATTCCATTGAGCAATCAAACACCCCTATTGGCGCACCAAGAAACTACAGTGCGGTGGGCGGAGCTTCGGGCACAAGTAGTGCGAACCCAACAGGCACATTTTTGACGCGCGATACGACGTATAACGTGCGACAATCAGACATTGGACACTTGATCTGCCAGCGAATCCGATGGAATCCAACTTCTCATACCACCGCCGGCGCATCGGTTTCGACTGAAAAGTGCGTAAAAATTGGTAGAATTCCAACCGTACAGCTATGGGGGAGTGATGCGCGGACGGGAAGTGGTTATGTAGCTGGAACCGGTAATAATGCCGCACTTGCGGTGGGTGCACTTGCACGGTATGGCACAGAATATTCTGGTTCATGGGTAGAGTACGGAGTACTTGCAACGGGAGTAGCGAGGGACTTGCCCTCAGGCTCAGGAGTCGTGTTCAACAGAGTGCAGACGCAATCCTCATGGAGTAAATTAACCTTTGCAAACCAAGGCGCTACCTATGGCCAGTTTGCGAATGCGTCTTCGATGGGGCTACTGCCGGCGATTGCTCAGTATTTTACCGCCACTCCCGCACCAAACGGTGTCACGATTGACAGGCGAGAGCCGACTAGCTTTAACGTCTCGAGCTTTGAAAACAAAGTGGTATACACCACTGGTACAGTCACCATCACCAATGACATCGTCAATAATGAGAATGCTAATTTACAGTCAGTCGATAACTTCCCGCAAATGGTGATTATTGCAAATACTATCAATATCGTTAACACTGTTACCCGTGTTGATGCGTGGCTGGTTGCGGTACCTAATGGCGTAACAGGGGGAGTGATTAATACTTGCTCTAACGCGCCCGCTCAGTTAAGAATCGCCGACTGTGACCGACAGCTCACAATAACTGGACCAACGCTTGCTAAGATGCTCAGGCTTCGGCGAACAGGCGGGGATAGAACAACTCCCGCTGAAATAATAAACTTGCGATCTGATGCGTACCTATGGGCCCGTCGTCTCTCTGAGCGTAACAGCCGATGGGATACTACCTACATGGAAGAGCTGCCACCGCGTTATTAAGCAAATATTCTCTGTAAAAGTACTTGCATGTACCCATCTCGCTTATGTATACTAGTACATAGCATGAATATATTCAAAGGGATGGGCGATTTTTTTGCACTGGATATTGGGACCAATGCAATTCGTGTCGTGCAATTGAAGAAGGCTGGTAACGGCTGGATTCTTGAACATTACGGATATGCACCGATTGATAGTCGCCTTACAGGGAGCGATTCTGAAGAAGCTCGCCGCAAAGTAGCCGAAGTCATCATGACTGCAGTGGGGCAAAGCGGCATTAAGACAAAAAACGTTGTGATTGGATTACCGTCCAGTAAGACTTTTACCACTATTATTGACGTACCTATGTCGAGCGAGTCTGAACTGAAAGCAACCATGAAGTATCAGATCGATCAGTATATCCCTATGGCGGTTGATGAAGCAAAGGTAGATTGGGCGCTGCTCGGTTCGTCGCTCAGGGCGCAAAACCAGCAAGAGGTTTTGCTATCAAGCGTAGCGCGAAACTACAGCGAGGAACGACTTGAGCTTGTCGAGTCGTTAGGCCTTAACGTCATCGCTGCTGAGCCAGATCCAATTGCTATGGTGCGTGCGTTATCTATCCCTGGAGCGACTGGTGCAGTCGTGCAGCTTGATATGGGTGAGCACTCTACGGACATTGCCATTGTCTACCAGGATGCACCACGACTTATTCGCACAATTCCAACGGGCATAGCTTCACTCGTTAAGTCGACGGTATCGAATCTCAATGTTCAAGAGGATCAAGCTCGCCAATTTATTCTGAAGTTTGGATTGGCTCCCGATAGGCTTGAAGGCCAGGTGCTACGAGCGCTTGAAAACACTCTCGATAACTTTGCCGCTGAGGTAACGAAGTCTATTAAGTTCTTCGAGACGCGCTACCCAAGTGTCGCGATTGACGGCGTGCTCGTCGCAGGTTTTGCTGCGGCTATCCCACAGTTTGATAGTTATTTGGGCAGCAAGGTAGGTAAGCAAGTGCACATTGCTAATCCATGGCAGTACGTGCAAATGACCGAAAATGACCAGAAGCAGCTCGGGCCAGTAGCGATTGAGTTTGCCACAGTGATTGGGCTTGCAAAGAGGAGTGGTGAGATATGATTGAGATCAACCTCGTTCCTGATGTTAAGCAGGAGTTTATCCACGCCCAGAAGATGCGCAACACTGTTATTACCTTTGCAATCATCATCAGCATTGCAGCGGTAGGTGTTCTTGCTATACTTGGGCTTTTCTACGGTGCACAAGCACTTCGTGAGCGAATAGCGCGCGACGCAATCAAAAAGGAATTCTCCTCACTAAGGGAAATCGAAAATGTTGATGATGTACTGACGATTCAAAACCAGATGTCAAAGATAGCAAGTATTCACCAGAAAAAAACAGTTGATTCGCGATTATTCGATATCATCTCGGCCATTAACCCCGCTGCACCCAACAATGTCAAGATTGCAAGCGTCCTCCTTGACCCACAGGCGCACACGCTGCGCCTAGAGGGTTCGGCAGAAAATGGCTTTGCTGCTACTGAGACATTCCGTAAAACCATCCTTAATACCAAGCTTGAGTATCGGCAAGATGATGCCGTTCAAACGTCACCACTCACTGAAGAAGTGCAAATTGGCGAGACAAGCTATGGTGAGAACGCTGACGGCAGTAAGGTGCTTCGCTTCTCGGTGTCATTTGCCTATCCAGCAGGTTTGTTTGATAACACCTGGAAGCTTTCGCGCATTGTATCACCAGTAGGACAGATTGATGTAACCGATTCGCGAACTCGTGTCCCTGAGTCCTTGTTTAGCCAAAAGGCGGCAGATGCAAAGGAGGAGAAGTAAGATGACTGGTGCTCCACAAGTAGGAATGAAAAAACGGCAAATCATTGCCAATTCTAATCGTACGATGTTCATTTGGATTGCGGTTGCTTCGGCGGTTGTAGGTATTTGTGCAGTGTTTGGCTATTTTATGGTTCAGCAAATTGCTTTTCGTGCCAAAGTGGCGAATGCTGCAGAGGGGACGGCTAATCGCTTGCGCGATAACAATAAAGCCGCCAAAGAGCTTGTCGAGAACGTCCGTGTTCTTGGCACGAGTAGTGCGCTTAGTTCTGTCAAAGCTCGTCCTGATGACCGACCCCTACAGGTAATTCTTGATGCATTGCCTGCTGATTTAAATACGCTAGCGCTCGGTTCATCATTGCAACAAAAGATTTTAGGTGAGGCAAATGGGATTAAGGTTGAAGGACTGACAATCGATGCAAGCAGCAGCACCGCAAGTGGCACGAGCGACGAACTTGGGACAATTCCATTCCGCCTAACCGTCTCATCGCCAGATGCAAATTCCCTCAAGGATTTGTTAACACGAATGGAGCGTTCAATCCGCACGATTGATATTGACACGCTTAACCTTGAGAAGACTGATGCGAAGTATACACTTACCGTAACTGCCCATGCCTACTTCTTGTCTGGTAAAACTGCACAATTAACAAATGAAACGGTGACGCCAAATGAAAAAAAGTGATATTGCAATGATTATCCTAATTGCTAGCATGTGTGCGCTTATCGCATTTCTTGTTGCTGGTCAGCTTCCATTCCTCAAGGTAGATAGCAAGGGTGTTGCCGTGCCACACACCGAGAAAATTGAGGCACAGGTAGATGAACCTGATACGGCCGTATTTAATAAAGACGCAATCAATCCTACGGTTCAAACCGTCATCGGTGGGTCAGGCGCTGCACAATAGGAGGCTAGTATGGCATTGATGACCGATGACATACAGCAGAAACTCATCAAGCTCCTTCAAGAAGAGGGCTTGGTTAGCGCTGATGCTATCGCGACTGCTACTGCTGAATCGACGAAAAGCGGCAAGCCATTACTGACAGTTTTGACGGAAACATCAGTTATCGATCTCGAGCTTATGACACACGCCATCGCTCAAGTTTCCGGAGTGCCCTATGTTAACTTGACAAGCACAATTATTGACCAATCTATTCTATCGCTATTGCCGAGCGACATTGCTGAACGCTTTATGGCGGTGCCGCTGGCAGAGGTGCAGAATCGTTTGGCAGTGGCTATGATTGACGCTAACAACGTCCAAGCTGTAGACTATTTGGCAAACCGCATTCAACGACCGTTAAAGGTGTTCATGGCTTCTGAGGCGGGGGTGCGACATGTCCTCGACCAGTACAAAACAGACCTCTCAAGCGTCGATGTTGCAGCGCAGGTATCTCAGAGTGAGGCTGCTGCCGAAGCAAGCAGTGATATTAAGACAATTGTTCAGGATTCGCCAATTAGCCGCGCATTAAGTACAATCCTAGAATACGCAGTAAAATCTCGTGCCAGTGATATCCACATTGAGCCACTTGAAAAAGCACTCAAAATTCGTTGTCGAATCGATGGCGTGCTTCGGGAAGTAATGCAACTGCCAAAGAGTATTGAGCCAGCGCTGGTGAGCCGTATAAAAATTTTGTCCAACCTCAAAATTGACGAACATCGTACACCGCAAGATGGTCAGTTTGCAGTTAAGGTGGGTAATAAAGAAGTCGATCTTCGTATTGCGATAAGCCCCGTAGTATGGGGTGAGCAAGTGGTGATTCGTCTGCTCGACAAAACAGGCAATAGCTTTGATCTTGAAGAAATGGGTTACGCTGGTCGAGCCCTTAGGGCTATTCGTAAGGGTGTTAAACGTCCGAATGGGATGGTACTTACCTCTGGACCAACAGGTAGCGGTAAATCAACAAGCTTGTACGCGCTTATTAAAGAGATTAAGGACGACACCATTAATATTGTGACACTTGAGGACCCGGTAGAGTATAAGATGGACGGGGTGAACCAGATTCAAGTGAATGCCGAAGTGGGTTTAACATTTGCCAGTGGCTTACGTTCTATTTTGCGCCAAGACCCCGATGTTGTGATGGTGGGTGAGATGCGTGACGCTGAAACGGCTAACCTGGGTGTGCAGGCTGCCCTCACCGGACACCTTGTGTTTAGTACCCTTCACACTAACAGTGCTGCCGGGGTGCTGCCGCGTCTGCTCGACATGGAAATAGAACCGTTCTTAATTGCGAGTACGGTGAACACTATTATCGGCCAGCGGCTCGTGCGTCGTGTGGCTCCTAAGCGCGATGCCTACTGGTCAAGCCCGCTCGAAACCAAGAGTATTCTCGAAAATGTTGGCCACTTGTTGCCTAAAACCAAAGAAGAAGTTGCTCAGATTTCAGCAGATTTAGGCTACAAGGACTTGCCACTAGCAAACCAAACCGCTTATACTTTAGTGAAGGGGCATGATACGCCGTCAACGCCACGTGGCTATTCGGGCCGTGCGGGATTGTATGAGGTGATGGATGTGTCCGAAGAAATCCAAAAAATGATTGTTGAACGGGCAACAAGTGCAGCAATTCAACGCAAGGCAATCGAACAGGGGATGATAACAATGCGGCAAGACGGGTACCTGAAGGCTCTGCAGGGCATCACCACGCTAGAAGAAGTTAATAGGGTCACGTCAGATACGGCATAAGGGGGGAATATGCAGCCAGAATTACGAATTGAAATACTACTAGAAGAAGTCGTTAAGAAGCGCGCCAGCGACCTGCACATTCAAGTTGGGCTTCCTCCTATGTTGCGTATTGACGGCTCCTTGACTCCTGTTGCAGGCTTCAATCCCCTTGATGAACAGCAAGTTGAAACCCTTATTTTCGCCATCCTCGATCAAGATCAGCAGCAAATTCTGTTGAAAGACAAGGAATTTGACTTCAGCTTTGCATTTGGTGTACTTGGGCGCTTCCGTGTGAATGCCTTTCATGAGCGCGGCAACTTGGCTGCAGCCCTACGCCTTATCCCGAACGAAATAAAATCAGTCACCGAACTAGGGATGCCACAAGTGGTGCTGTCGTTTGCTGATTATCCACGCGGATTGGTGCTGGTAACAGGTCCAACTGGTAGCGGTAAGTCAACAACGCTCGCTGCACTCGTCGACAAAATCAATAGTGAAAAAGCACAACACATCATTACTATTGAAGATCCAATCGAATTTACGCACAAATCAAAACGATCCGTTGTCGTACAACGGGAAGTCCACTACGATACTTACTCATTCTCAGCGGCGTTGCGCTCAAGCCTGCGTCAGGACCCGGACGTGGTCCTGATTGGTGAGATGCGTGACCTAGAAACCATTAGTGCGGCGATTACGATTGCCGAAACGGGACACTTGGTGTTCGCTACGTTGCACACTAACTCTGCTGCACAGAGTATTGATCGTATGATTGACGTATTCCCGCCCCACCAACAGCCGCAGATTCGTGCGCAATTAGCAAATATCCTCATGGCAATTTGTAGTCAGCGCCTTGTGCCAGCAATTGGCGGTGGGCGTGTGGTTGCTGCAGAAGTTCTGATTGCTAACCCTGCAGTCCGTAACGTGATTCGCGAAGGTAAGAGCCACCAATTGGATGCGATTATCCAAACCGGTGCCGATCAGGGCATGCAAACGATGGACCGTACGCTCGTTAGTTTGGTCCAGAGTGGGACAGTCACCTACGATAGTGCAAGAGAGTTTGCTGTTGACTTGACGGAATTTGAACGGTTGATGAGGGGGTAGCGCGTGAAGAAATTTACCTACGAAGCACGAGACAAGGCGAGCAGCCAAGTCGTTAAGTCGATGGTTCAGGCTGACTCTGAATCGATGGCAGCTAAGGTGCTCATTGAGCAAGGTATGATGCCGCTCAAAATTAAAGAAATTGATGAGAACGCCTCAATTATTTCTAAGTTATCAGGGCGAATTACCGCTAAGGATAAAATTATCTTTATGCGCCAACTCTCGACGCTCATCGGCGCAGGCTTGCCCCTAGCGCAGAGCATGCATACGGTGTTGGAACAAACACAAAACAAGCAAATGCAGCGTGTGGTTGAAGAAATTATTGCTGACATTGAGGGCGGTCGCACATTGTCAGATTCATTTGGTAAGCACCCTCAGGTATTCGACAAAATTGTCTTGGCACTTGTCGCTGCTGGTGAGGCATCTGGTACGCTCGATGATGCCTTGAAGCGTGTTGCAACCCAAAAGGAAAAGGATGCCGCAATGCTTGGCAAAATCAGGGGTGCAATGATATACCCAGCTATTGTATTGTTTGTGATTCTTGGAGTCATGACCTTTATGTTGATAGCGGTTGTTCCTCAGGTTGCAAAGCTCTACGATGACATGCATAAAAAGCTTCCTTTCCTGACTGCTGTCATGATTGCCATGGCAAACTTCATTATTCACTACTGGTATATTACAATCATTGTCATCGGCATTGTTATTTACTTTGTTATGCAATATTTCAAAACCGAGAATGGAACACGCTTTAAAGACACGATGAAGCTGAATGTCCCACTCTTTAAAGGTATGTTCAGAAAACTCTATATGGCACGGTTTACGCGTACTGGGCAAACACTTCTTTCGACTGGTGTCGCCATGCTCGATATGCTGCGTATTAGTAGCGAAAGCACCAATAACGTCATTATTAGTAAAAGTATCGATCGTGCTGCAGAAAAGGTGAAAGGTGGTAAAGCACTCAGTAGTTCGTTGCAGCCGGAAGATTATATATTGCCGATGGTGCCACAAATGATTAAAATTGGTGAACAGTCCGGCAAGATCGACGAAATGATGGGGAAGACCGCCCAAGTGTTTGAGGATGAACTTGACGAAGAAATCAAGGCAATCTCTACTGCAATTGAGCCGCTGCTTATGGTTGTAATGGCCGTATTTGCCGGTGGGATGGTGGGGGCTATTTTGTTCCCTATCTATAGCTTGGTAGGTGGTATCCGTTAAAAAATACTAGACATTTTGTAACCGTATGCGCTATGATAATACTCAAGGCAATAAGCTCTAAGAGGGAAGGTGGAAAAGAACTACAATGAGCAAACAAGAACTAAAGCAAAAAGGATTTACAATCATCGAGGTTGTTTTGGTGCTTGCAATCGCAGCCCTTATATTCTTGATGGTGTTTATCGCACTGCCTGCTTTGCAGCGCAACCAGCGTGATCAAGCTCGCCGAACGGTACAAGGCAAGGTCGCTTCTGCAGTGACAACGTATCAGTCTAATCGGCGTGGCGCACAGCCAACTACAGGTGCACAGTTAGCAACATACGCCGATGGCGCAGCTGCTACTGCTGGTGCGTATGACGGCGTAACTGCTACGACAAGTGATGGCATGCTTGAGAATAACTCATACTATGTCCGCGTTGGCGCACTTGCTTCTGGTACGACAACGGCTACAGCCGGGGTTGCAAACAAGACATGGATTCAAGTCTACACTGCTGCTAAATGTGACTCAACTGGTGCTGGTGCCATTAGTGGTACTCCAAAGCAAGCCGCGGTCGTTATGGGCCTCGAGAATGGTGGTTCAACCGTTTGCCAAGACGTATAGCAAATAGGATGAACAGAACAAAAAGGTTACGCTTTCTGCGTAACCTTTTGCTATACTGAGGTGTATGGAAGACGCTATGGTTATTGTTGCCCTTTCACTCATTGGGGCGACGCTGGGGAGTTTTGTTGGTGCACAGGTGTGGCGTCTTCGCGCAAAACAGCTAGTAGAGGACAGTGCTGCCGGTGAACGTGTCGATCAGGCAGAGCTTCGGCGTCTTAAGCCACTACTTAAACCTGTGGCAACAGATCGATCAGAATGCATTCATTGTCATCATACGCTTGCGTGGTACGACCTCTTACCGATTGTGAGTTGGCTTACTCTGAGAGGGAAGTGTCGCTACTGCAAAAGACCAATCGGCAAGATGGAAATACTCCTCGAGATTGGTTTGGCTGCGATATTCGCGGTGTCGTATATAGCATGGCCCTATCCGTTCACGAATATGGTAGCGATTGTGCCATTTGCGGTTTGGTTGCTCGCTTGTGTGCTGATGGCCTTGCTCTTCGCTTACGATGCTCGGTGGTCACTGCTTCCATTTGGGGTAAATATTGCATTGATTGGGGTAGGCATCGTATTTATAAGCGTAAGTTTTGCATTGGGGCTGCATGCGGATGTGCCGCTGTGGTCGCCATTGCTTGCGCTGGGTATTATGGGGGGGTTATACTTTATTTTCTCAGTTGCCGGCTGGTCGGGACTGGGAGATAGCATCCTTGGCGTCGGGCTCGCTCTTTTGCTCGGCAGGTGGGAGCTAGCATTTCTCGCAGTCTTTTTAGCTAACCTATTAGGATCCATTATGCTTATACCCCTGGCATTGACGAAGCGCCTCCACAGAAAGCAACATATACCCTTCGGCCCCTTTCTCATTGTCGGAGCTGTCGTTTCATTCTTATGGGGCTGGCAACTCGTTACAATGGGCATGCAGGCAAGTAACACTATCATAACAAAGCTTATGCTATAATTAATGCAGTATGGACAAGGGTAGCAAGAGTGGGTTTACGATCATCGAAGTTGTCCTTTTTTTGGCGATAACTGGGCTTATTATGTCAGTAATGCTCGTTGGTATTGGCAATAGTATCAACCAAGAGCGTTACAGAGATGCTTCAACCTCGCTCCTTGGCTACTTGCAGGGGCAGTATAATAGCACGGTGAACGTGAGTAATACTCGAGCAAAAAACCAACCTTGTACCGGTGTTGGGACTGATGACGGTCGTGGAACGAGTGATTGCTTTATTGTCGGCCGGGTTCTTACGGGAATAAAAACGCAAACTGATAGCAACGGCACGCGCCACGTTATAGAGTCGCGACCAGTCTATGCATCGGTTGATTTGAGACCGAGTGACCCGGCGCTTATAGGCAAGACTGATGTTGAAATTCTGCGGCTCTCGGGCTTGACCCAAGGGAGTGAAGTGGAGTCGTACGCTATGGAGTGGGGTACAAAGCTAGTGCGGCCAACAGGTGATCCCGCTGGAGACAGCACGTTTACCATTTTGATTATCCGCATGCCCACGAGCGGGATTATCCACACGTATGTCATGAGCTCACTGGATAGAACCCCTAGCCAGGTCCTTACTTCCACAGTTTTGCCTGCAGAGCCTACGGTAGACTTCAAGGCGTGTTTGGAGCCTGCTGGGCTCATCAAGTCTGCACAGGCTCTCACTGGTGTTCGGGTGACGAAGAATGCCGCTAATAGTGGTGGCGTGAAGTTTGTCGCTGCGGGGGATTGCTAATGACTACACGAAGAAGTTATGAAACGGGAGATACAATTGTCGAAATGGTCATGGCCTTTGCAATTTTTAGCTTTGCTGTCGTTATTACCACCGCCATCATGAATAGAGGGGTGGCATTATCACAGCAAAGTCTTGAGGTAACTCTGGTTCGCCAACAAATGGATAGTCAGGCAGAAATTATTCGCTACTTGCATGATACGCACAACGCCGCTTGGACCTCACTGGTGGGGACAGATGCAACTCCTGGTAACGGAGATGACCGAATTACAACCAATATTATGCCACTGAGTAGTGCGACGTGTCCAAATTCCGCCACCCTGGGTTCAGCATCACTTCGCGCATTCTTTATCACACCCAACCCGTCAACTCCTGATGCGTTTACCGTCTCAACTATTACGGCGGCGAACTACGGGGGCGCGACAACCTATGCGCGTGTTGTCTATCCTACTGTCGCTTCCCCCACACCTACGAGTCAGGGAATATGGGTGCAAATTGCCAGTGCCGAAGGCTCAACGCCTGCAGTGCCAGCATACGATGTCTATATCCATGGATGCTGGGATGTAAGCGGGCAAACACAGCCCATGACACAAGGAACGATTGTGAGGTTATATGGTAGATAGGCGTCGGTCAGGGTTTACGTTAGTTGAATTGTCCCTTGTAATGGCCTTCTTTTCAGTGCTACTCATTGGGGTACTTACCTTAACAATTCATATAGGAAAGCTATATACAAAAGGAATGACCAATAAGTCACTTAATACCGTAGGGCGCGATGTTACCGATGTTCTGCGGCGTGATTTTGCCGCAGCGAACGCCCAAGATGTTCAGGTTATTGGTGAGCGGGGTGCGATTGGAATGCAGCATGGACGGATTTGCTTGGGGAATGTTTCCTACGTTTGGAACACCGTTGGTCTTTTGAATGCGGCGCCGAGCGTCACACGAGTAACTATGGGAGGTACGAGAGCCAAGTTGGTTCGTGTTATTGATATGGCGCGAAGTTACTGTACGCCATCAGGGGGTAATTATCCCATGACGGTGGGTGCTGCGGAGACGGCAGTAGATTTATTAAGTGACGATGAGGCATCTGGAAAGCGTGACTTTGCTGTGTACCACATGGTCGTAACGCCTGCAGCAGTATCGGCTGGTGACGGTATGTACCGCATACAGTTTACGCTAGGGACGTACGACCCCAATACGACGCAGGTAATAGGAAGCGATAATACCTGTAAGCCGCCTACTGATGCTGCGGCCAACTTCGAGTATTGTTCGGTTGGGGATTTTGATATGTATGTACGCGCAGGAGGCGTAAAGGAATAATGACAGGACACATAAGAAAAAGAGAACAAGGTGCTACCGCGCTGCTTATTGTAATATTTGCATTACTATTATTCACGATTGTTACCGTTGGTTTTATGCGCGCTATGGTCCAGGATCAGCAGCAGTCGAACGACTCTGAGCTTTCACGAGGAGCATACGACTCTGCGCTAGCTGGGGTAGAGGACGGCAAACGTGTCCTTACGCAGTGTGTAGTGAATGGAGTTCAGGCAGCCTGCGATGCTATTGATGCAGAAAAATGTACCACGATTGGTGATGCGGGCATTGTTACTCCTGCAAGCGGCTCACAGACAGACGGCGAGGTATATGTTAAACGGACTGCGGCAGGTGACGGCACCGACTTCCAGCAGGCTTATACCTGTATCAAAATCGATCGCAATACAAACGACTACGTTAACACACTCGCTGCAGACACATCCCATGTCTTTCCACTGCGCGTCAGTGACGCGGAGTCATTTGATACGATTGAATTATCGTGGGTTGCGCCCGCTAAAGGACAAGCTACGCGGGCAGTAACACGGCCAGGAATGCTCGCGAGTCCACCACTCCCAACACTCGTAGGGTGGGGTAGTGACACCCCTCCAATTATGCGAGTTCAAGTGATGCAGTATACCGATAAAAACGTAAAGCTACGCGATTTTGACGAAAACGGTGGCTCTCAGACACTCTTCATTTACCCATCTAACGGGGGCAACCTAACTACGCAGTTCAGTGTCGACGGTAGGCGCTCCGGCACGCAGAGGCCAATTTATGCACCTTGCTCACCCGGCGCTCCACAGCCGCCTATTGATGGCTACTACTGTAAGGTTCGCATTCAAATGACCAAAGCAGTCTCCGGCAATGCAACCGACACTGATCGTCGCGCATATCTACGCCTAACCAGCCTCTATGCAGGTACTGATTTCCGAGTGCGTCTATATAAGGGAGCAAATCTGGTAAACTTCAATGGAGTTCAGCCAGCTGTTGATGCAACTGGTCGAGCTGCTGATGTCTTCCGTCGCGTCCGAGCACGGGTCGAGTTGATCGATCCAGCGGTTGACACCACATTGTATCCACGTGCAACCGTAGATATCACCAACAACCTCTGTAAAACAATGTTTGTTACAAATACAGCATCTGATTACGATCAAGGTAGCTGCGCTCCTTAGGAGTGGTATTTCTCATACACCTCGCGCAGGTGAGCATCGGTTACGTGGGTATATACTTGGGTTGTGCTAATATTGGCATGTCCAAGCATAGACTGTACGCTCCGTATGTCGGCACCATTCATCAGTAAGTCTGTTGCAAAACTATGACGCATCGTGTGAGGGCTTACGTGCTTTGTAATGCCGGCCAGTTTTGCGTACTTACTAATAATCCGCTGGATACTACGTGGGGTGAGCCGACGGAATGCCCCAGAGGTATCGGCAATGCTATTGCGACTATAGTTGAGAAAAAGCGGAGGCAGGGAATCGGTGCGCGATGCAAGGTAGTCTTCAATACATTGGGCTGCTACCGGGTTAATAAATACTGGACGATCTTTTTGTCCTTTTCCGCGCACCATGAACTCTCGACGCTTCGTATTGATATGGTCTCTGTCGAGGTTTACAAGTTCCGAAACGCGTAGTCCGCTTGAAAAGAGCAGCTCTAAAATGGCTTTATCTCGCAAATGCTGGGGTGTATCGTCTCCGGGTATGGCGCTAAGCATTCGCTCAACTTCTTCATAATGAAGAAAGGTGACTTGTTTGCGATGGACTTTTGGCAAGTCAATTTTATTAGGGCTGAGTGAGGCAATATCGCGCTTACTAAGATAGTCTAAAAACCCCCGTAGGGCGATTAAATAATAGCTTTGCGTGATTGTTGCAAGGTCATCCCCGTAGCCAGTCGTGTAGCGATTAAGCCATAGCCTATACTTACGTATAAGCTCAGGAGTAATGGTACTAACCGTTATATTACCAGCGAATTCAACAAATCGCTCAAGATAACGTTGGTAGTTCTCAGACGTCTTTGCTGAACGGCCTCGCTCAACCTCAAGGTATTCAATAAAATCGACAATGAGCTCGGACATGTACATGTTCCTAGCATAGCGTATTTGAGTCTAAATAGGTATAATACGGCTAATGGATACATTACAGGCTACTGTGCTTGGTCTTGTACAAGGCTTGACCGAGTTCATCCCCGTGAGTAGCTCTGGCCATCTTGTGATAGGTCAGCATTTTTTGCTCGGTGCCTCTAGTCACCAGTTTCTAGAGTTTATCAATATCGGAACACTGCTTGCACTTATTGCTTATTTTTGGCGCAGAATCGCTACTATATACGGGGAAGTTGTTGAACAAAAAAAGTATACACTACTACGCAATATCCTTCTCACCTCTATACCTGCAGGCATAGTCGGCTACTTTTTATCAGATATTATTGACCATATTTCGTTCTTTGGTAGCGTGAAGGTGGTCGTCACCACTCTGGCTGTTGTAGGTGTTGTGATGATAGTTCTCGATAAGCTACCCCGTCTTACAATGCTTCCACGACTTGAAGATATGTCATGGAAGCGTGCATTGGTAATTGGTGTTGCGCAAATGTTTGCGCTTATTCCTGGCGTCTCGCGTTCGGGCTCTACTATTATTGCCGGAAGACTTGTAGGCCTCGGCCACCAAAGTGCAGCCGAATACAGTTTTCTCGCTTCGCTGCCTATTATGCTTGGCGTAACGGTAAAACTATTCATCACATCAACCGACAGGATGTATTTTGTAGATAATTTTTGGCCACTGCTCATAGGGAATGTAGTAGCATTTATTGCGGGCATCCTGGCAATACGGTTTTTAATTAGTTACCTGAGTAAGCATAATCTCACTGTTTTTGGATGGTACCGATTGGCTTTAGCCGGTGTTGTTGGACTTATACTTCTGCTACAATAAAAGCATAATAAATGAGGAGCATTATGACCACTGAATCAGTCGAGAAGACGCTAATTGTTTTTAAACCAGATGCAATTCAGCGAGGAATTGTCGGTGAGATACTAACTCGATTTGAGCGAGTAGGCCTAAAAATTGTTGCAACGAAGATGATTGCCCCCACTAAGGAGCATTTCTATAAACATTACGAAGAAATCGGTAAAATGATTACGCGTCGTGGTCAGGACAAGTTTGATATTACTCTCGAGATGATGGTCCAAGGCCCTGTAATTGCAATGGTGTTAGAAGGTGTCGAAGCAGTCGCCTTGGTAAGAAAGCTTGTTGGTACGACTGAACCAAAGAGTGCGCTGCCAGGGACGATTCGTGGCGACTACTCACATATGAGCTTTGGCTATGCAGACGGTGAGGGTAAAGGAATTCCTAACCTAATTCACGCTAGTGGCGATGAAGCAGAAGCACAACAAGAAATCGACCACTGGTTCTCCGATGATGAGCTCTATGATTACAGCGTCTTAAACGAAAAGTTTACGCGTTAACAGATTGAAGAGCGCATAGTATAATAATAAATGCGTTCGGCTATCCGTGGGAGCAGCCGGCAAATATGCCTCGGTAGCTCAACTGGATAGAGCAGATCCGTCCTAAGGATAAGGTTGTAGGTTCAACTCCTGCCCGGGGTACCATGGTAGACAATGAAAAAAAACCGCGATACATCAGAAAAAGCATTTAATGGTCAGCGTGATGGCGAAGAGCTTCTCTTTGTATTTCGTCGGCATATTCTTGCGATGCGAAAGGGCTTTTACTTGCTATTGATACCATTTGCTCTCGCCTCCGTTCCTCCACTTCTTTGGCCAACAAATCTCGAACTTTTTTTGCTGCCAATTGGAGGCTTTGCGTTTGGGCTTGTGTGCTTTATGTATTATTTTCTGATGTGGCGTTACACCTATTTTATTGTGACAAATCAACGCATACGGCAAGTCACGCAACATGGTTTTTTTGGCACCGATGTTGTTGAGTTAAGTCTCGCGAAAATTCAAAACATAAGCTATAATATACCAGGATTCAGTGGCGAGATATTTGGGTTCGGCACCATCGTTATTCAAACGTTTGTGGGCGATCTTGTTATTCGTAACGCTGAGCATCCGGCAAAAATTTATAATCGCCTACAGGATGCCGTCAATCAGGCGGCGAAAAGTCAGCCGCAAGGAGCATATGAAGAAGCTATCGATTAACAAAATTCGACAACGCAAAACCGAATCGGTAGCTCCTTCTCGTATTACTAACGAGACAGTTGCGGAACATCGAGAGAAGATATTGGCAGGTGGCCGTAAGTTCAAATATCCTATTCAGTATGCTCGCCATAAGCTTGTTGTTAATGCACTGCTTGTTACTTTTGTATCTCTTGCACTTCTGGGTGCATTGGCTTGGCATCAGCTCTATATTGCGCAAAACTCCAGTACACTTATGTACCGCGTGACCCGGATTATTCCCGTTCCTGTAGCAGTAGTTGACGGAGAGTGGGTGCCCTATGATGATTATTTGGCACGATACCGATTTAATGAATTCTGGTTGCGTAAGTACGGCACAGTTAAGCTTGATTCCACAGACGGCAAGAAGCAGCTCGATTTCATCAAACGCCAGGTGCTCGACACAGCTATTCAAGACGCTTATGCAAAAAAACTTGCCCCCACCTACAGGATTACAGTGAGTAATCGTGAGATTGAAGATACGATTTTGCAGCAACGGCATACTGCAAGTGGGCAAATTTCGGCTGAAACATACTATTCAGCGCTGCAAATGACCAATGGCTGGTCCGCAGACGATTTAAAGTTGTCGCTACGCCGGACGATACTACGCAACAAGGTTGCTTTTGCGATTGATGAGCAGGCAAAAAAGCAGGCAGAAGAAGCCAATAAGCTCGTTGTGGCTACAAAGGGTGACTTTGCGGGTGTAGCAAGCAAGCTTTCTTCATTACCTGGGGGCAAAATGACGGTGAGTGACTCTGGGCTAGTGAACATCGTTAGCACATTTGGCGGTCTGCAGGTGTCAGAGGTGGCAAAGCTAGAAAAAGGGCAAGTTTCGGGAGTGATTAAGAGCAGCACAGATGATGGTTACTACTTCGTGAAGGTGAACGAGAAGAATGATACGCAGATCAGCTTCAGCTACCTACACATTCCACTTACAAAGTTTTCAAGCAATCTCGCCACTTTAAAGAAGAGCGGTAAAGTTACAGAGTATATTAAGGTAGCTAAATAGGCTGCCAGGATTGCGCTATAAAGGAGGAACTATGTATACACTGCCAGAGCTACCTTATGCCTATGACGCACTTGCACCTACCATCAGCGAAGAAGTTATGCGCCTTCACCACCAAAAACATCATCAAACGTATGTCGACAAATTGAATGCTGCAATTAGTCAGGAGCCCGATTTAGCACAGGCAAGTCTTGAGGAGTTACTGTCAGGAATTGGTTCACTCCCAACTGCTGTACGTTCTGCGATACGTAATCATGGTGGTGGACACTATAACCACAATCTATTTTGGAAGTGTATGGTGCCGGGTGGCAGCAGACTTGAAGGAAAACTAGTAGACGACATTATTACTAAGTGGGGTAGCGTCGATGCCTTCAAGCAAGAATTCAATCAGAAAGCCACCGGTTTATTCGGTAGTGGCTGGGTGTGGCTGACAAAGGACCTTGAGATCATTGCACTTGCCAACCAAGATACTCCAATGATGGAGGGAAAAGGCGAGCCGCTAATGGGGCTTGATGTGTGGGAGCACGCGTATTACCTTGACTACAAGAATAAGCGAGATGACTATATTACTCAATGGTGGAACGTGGTAAATTGGCCATTTATTAATAAGCGATATACCCAAGGCTAGGGTCTACCGCGCCACGAAAAAACCCCACATACACGTGGGGTTTTTTCGTGGCGCGCCCGACCGGATTCGAAC